>DATAEG010000153.1:0-9926 GCA_036258135.1 Jatrophihabitantaceae bacterium
GAACGGAGACCCGCAGGGGTTGCCCGGCGGTTGCACCCGGGACATCGTGCACCGCTTCTATCAGGAGCAGTACCAGCTCGACAGCGGTAAGCAGGACCGGTACTCCACCGGGAGCGATGCCGCCGGGCTCACCCAGGGCTATTACGACACGACGCAGCTGCCCGTGTACCAGTACCTGCACGGCCAGGGCGCGCCGAACTACGTGATCGCCGACAACTTCTTCCAGGGGGCATTCGGCGGGTCGTTCCTCAACCACCAGTACCTGATCGCTGCCCAGCCGCCGCGGTGGGACACGGCGCAGTCGGCCGTGCCTGCGGGCAAGAACAGCGTGCTGGACGCAGCCGGATTCCCGAACAAGTCCTACCCGCTATACAAACCGGACCCGAGCGTCGCCTACACCGACGGCCCATTGACCCAGGCCTGCGGACAACCGAGCACGGTCGCCGGTTTCGCCTGCGGCAACTACGCGGTCAACACCATGCAGCCGTCATGGCAGCCGAGCGCCGGCGGGTCGAACGTGCTGCCCGGCATCAACGATGTCGACCCCTCGAAACCGTTCTATGAGACCAATATCGGCGACGAACTCTCGGCCAAAAACGTCTCATGGAGCTGGTACGCCGGCGGGTGGAACGACGCCGACGCCGGCCACCCGGACCCGCTGTTCCAGTACCACCACCAGCCGTTCAACTACTTCCAGAACTACGCCCCCGGCATGCCCGGGCGGGCGCATCTAAAGGATGAAGCAGACTTCCTCGTGGCAGCGAGTGGCGGCACGCTGCCCACCGTGTCGTTCGTCAAACCGATCGGCGCGGAGAACGAGCACCCGGGCTACGCCAGCACGGACAACGGTGAAAACCACCTCGTTGACCTGCTCAAGACGATTCTCGGCGGCAAGGACGGCCACAGCACCCTCGTGATCGTCACTTACGACGAGTTCGGCGGCCAATGGGACCACGTGGCCCCGCCCGGCCAGGGCCCGAACGCGGCCGACGGACCATCGGACCAGTTCGGCCCCAGCACCCGAATCCCGGCGCTTATCATCGGCGGCAGCTTTACCCGGTCGGGCGTTGACCACCAGGCGCACGACACGACCTCAATCCTGGCCACCCTCGAGCGCACCTACGGGCTCACGCCGCTGACCAGCCGCGATGCAAGCGTCACGGACTTGCGCCACGCATTAATCGTCGGAGGCAACCGGTAGGTGCGCCTGGTCGCGGAATGCGCGAAGCTGAGGCACGCCGTGGTTGAACCTGAAGGCACACCGTCCGATTCCGGCCCAAGCGATAGCAACCGAGCCGGCCACGTCACTCAGGTCAATCAGTCGGTACGCGCGGCTCGGCGGGCGCGGTAGGCGGCGACTGCTGCGCGGTTGCTACACCCGCCGTCGCAATAGCGCTTGGACTTGTTCTTGGTCAGGTCGATAGCGACGGCGTTGCAGTCGTCCATGTCGCAGACGCGCAGCCGGTCGAGCCCCCGGCTGCGCACGACGTCAACAAAGGCCATCGCTGCTTCCACCGCCATCCGGATGGCCAGCGGTGCCTCCGGGGAAGTGGCGTGCATGTGGTAGTGCCAGGTGTCGTGTTTGACGAGCTGCGGTAGTGCGTTCGCGGCGCGCAGCATGTCGTTCACGCGCCGCACGACCTCGTCCTCATCGCTCTCCCAGAGTGCGCGAAGCTGTGGTCGCAGCGCTCGTACCGCCTCGAGTTCCCGGGCGTCGTACGTACGCGTACCGGTCCAGCCCCAGGCCTCGACGAACTCGTCGAGCGCGGCCAGATCGGTGAGGCGGTCGTCGGGCCCGTCGAGAGTGTTAACCAGGGCAACGGCGCCGGCCAGAGCCACCTCGGTGTCATGAGCAAAAACCACCTTGACTCCTAACACCCCGCTCGCGTACCGTCCCCGCTGTCATCAGTATAAGCGACTTTGCATATTACAGGAGTGGGAGTGGGAGCGTCGCGACCGGGCAACTCTGCCACCGGGGCGGGCCTGGCGCTGCTGTCCGCGGCGACGTTCGGCACCTCCGGATCGTTCGCCACGTCGCTGCTTGACGCCGGGTGGTCACCCAATGCCGTGGTGATCGCGCGGGTCAGCATTGCCGCGGCACTGCTGGCGGTGCCAACGGCAGTTGCGCTGCGCCGATCGTCGGCGACGTTGCGCGCCTCGACAGCACCAACCCTCACCTACGGGGTCGCAGCTATCGGCGGTGCCCAGGTGTGCTTCTTCAACGCCGTGAAGTACGTGCCGGTCGGCGTAGCGCTGTTGCTTGAATACCTCGGCATCGCCTTGGTCGTCGGCTGGATGTGGCTTCGGCACCGCCAGCCGCCGCGCCCGCTCACGGTCGCCGGCATGGCCGTCGTGCTGGTCGGGCTGAGTTTCGTGCTCAACCTGTTCGGCAGCGCCCACGTCAATGTACTGGGCGTGCTGTGGGGCCTCGGCGCGGCCGTCGGCCTAGCCATCTACTTCGTGCTCTCGGCGCACTCCTCTGACAGGTTGCCGCCGATCGCGATGGCCGGCGTCGGGTTGGCCGTCGGCGCCGTCGCCCTACTGGCCGTGGGCGCCCTGGGAATCCTGCCGCTACATGCCACCTTCGGCACGGTACGGCTCGTCAATCATCAAATGAGCTGGCTCGTGCCTATCGCGGGGCTATCCGTCCTAGCCGCGGCCATCGCCTACGTGGCCGGCATCCACGCTGCGCGTCGACTCGGGCCGAAACTTTCATCCTTCGTCGGACTGACCGAGGTGCTGTTCGCCGTCGTATTCGCGTGGGTCTTGCTCGACCAGCTGCCGAGCCTCGAGCAGGGCATCGGAGCGGTTCTCATCATTACCGGCATCGTGCTGGTCCGCCTCGACGAGTCTGAACAGGTGTCCGGGCAGCCAATGGACCTCGCCGAATCGGTCGGCACCGCCTCCGAGCTAGCAGTCGAATCAGCGTGACCGCCGCGTCGTTCTCGCCGCCCAATCGCGCCCGCCTGTCGTGGTCAATCGATGACCATCATGGCGCCGAACAGCATCGAATGACCTCCGCTTATATGACAGAGGGTCCATAAACGACCTCCCCGGAGCCGGCGCGGGTGTCTGAGCGACCTGCTCGTGTGTGACCAACTCTGTGACCAGTTACTAGATGAAGCGGCCCCGGCCGGCGCTGGAACGCCGAGCCGGGACCTGGACCCATCACCTGATCAGACCAGGAGACAGATCGCGGACGCATCATCCCGCGGCCCGGCGCAGAGGCGCTACGCCGCGACCGTCAATTCCGCCCGGCGGCGAAGGCACGCCGACAGGCGATAGACCTGCACACCGCCCAGGACGCCGAGAGCATCGCCGAGGCTGCGCGGGCACCGTTCCAGACCTGGCAGGACGCACAGGACTAGGCAGGAATCGATGTGCCCCAACATCAAGCGCGGCGCGGACCCGATTTGGCCATGCTGTTTGATGCAGTGATCAGCCGCCGCCGCCGCCGCCGACAATGCCACTTCCAATGTCGGGGTCGTGGCGTTCGACGTCGTAGCGATCTTTGCCGCAGGCCGTGCAGTGGTCGCAGTTGGCGCCGCGACGCACGTGGATGTGCGGTTGGCGTTGTGCTGAGGGGTGGAACGACCTGACCGGCTCCGGCATCAGGGATCACGGGCTGCTCCTACGCAGAGCATCAAGTCATGCGAGGACCTTAAGAGGGCCCATGTCGGGCGCTTCGGGCATGAGGCTGGTGGTCAGGGGTCGATGGCCGGCTGCATGGGCCAGCGGGTGGCGCCGAGTTCCCGCGAGATGTTGCGGGCGGCTTCGCGCAGCGCGTCCCGGACGTTTTCACCGACTGGCCAATCCGTCGTCGGGAGCACGACGCCGATGGCGCCGATGGTCGTGCCGTGCGCGCCGAAGATCGGTGCGGCCACACTGGATTCGCCGAGCACAGCCTCGTCGTGCTCCTCGGCGAGAGCCGTGCGGGCGATCGAGGCGAACTGGGCGCGGAGCCGGTCGGTGTCGGTGATCGTCTCGCCTGTCATGCTGCGATGCGCGGAGGCGAGGATTCGCTCGGCCTGTTTCGGCAGGAAGGCCAACTGCGCCTTGCCGACAGCGCTCGCATGGGCGGGGATGACGATGCCAGTCTCGGGCATCTGTCGGCTGCCGTCGGGGCGCGGCTCGTGATGGATAACTACGACGTCATCGCCGGCGAGCACCCCCGTCCGCACCGCCATGCCGGAGCGCCGCGCGAGTTCTCCGGACCAGGACTCCGCGCGGGAGCGGAGGTCCAGCGTGTCGAGGTAGACGTTGCCGAGCTGCAGCACCGCCGGCCCTAGCTGGTAGCGACCCGACCCCGGGTCTTGGACCACGAGATGGTGCGCGGCCAGGGTCTTGACGATGCCGTGCACCGTCGAGGGCGCAAGGTCCAGCCGCGCGGCCAGTTCGGCGATGCCCAAGCGTCGCTCGCCCTGCAGGGCGAACAACACGCGGACGGCGCGGTCGACGGACTGGATCACGCGGCTGCGCTCCCTTGTGGACGACGACTGGACGGATGACTGGCCGAACAACCCTTGACGATATTGAAGCACAGGGGTAACTTTCGCACATCATTCGACATTACCGAATGAGCGTCAGTAACTGGAGCCGCTGGCGATCGCGTGGATGCCGGCATCTGAAGACAGGGAGCGTGGAGGCTATGGACGAACCGTCGATCAGGCAGAAGATAGTGGCCGAGCTCATCGGCACGGCGTTCCTGGTCTTCGTCGGGGTCGGTTCGGTGCCGGCGACCTTGATCGTCAATGGCACCGCGCCGTTCACGATGGCCGACCTCGGCATGATCTCGTTTGCTTTCGGGACGGTCGTCCTCGCTACGGTATACGCGCTCGGTCACGTTTCCGGTAACCACATCAACCCGGCGGTCACGCTCGGTCTGGCGGTGACCGGCAAGTTCCCGTGGCGGCACGTACCTGCCTACGTGGCCGCACAGGTTACCGGCGCGGTCCTCGGTTCTCTCGCGATCATCGCGGTGCTCGGCAAGAAGGCGTCCACCGTCGGGCTGGGCGTCGCCTCCTACGGCCCGGCTGTGCACTGGCCGCAGGCGTTCGCGGCGGAGTTCGTCGGCACGTTCATCCTCGTCTTCACGATCTTCGGGGTCATCCACCGCAAGGCCGCTGCTGGCTTCGCGGGCGTGGCGATCGGCCTCGTCGTCTTCGCGGCGATCATCCCGGTTGCGCCAACCACTGGCGCATCCATCAACCCAGCGCGCACGATCGGTCCCATGCTGATCCAGCAGATCTGGGGTGGGACGGTGCATTGGACGCAGCTGCCGGTCTACCTCGCCGCCGAATTGCTCGCCGGCGTGGCCGCAGCGTGGGCGTTCGTGGCGGTCTCGCGGACCTCGCTGGACCAGCAGGCCCCGAACAACGTCGCCGACCTCGTCCCCGCGGAGGCATGACATGAAGAAGCTGATCAACGACCCAGCCGACGTTGTCAGTGAGGCGCTGCTGGGGATAGGCGCCGCGCACCCTGACTTGCGCGTCGACCACGAGCACAAGATCGTTTACCGCGGAGATGCGCCGCGGGCCGGGAAAGTCGGCCTGATCTCCGGTGGCGGGTCCGGCCACGAGCCGTTGCACGGCGGATTCGTCGGACTCGGCATGCTCGACGCCGCCTGCTGCGGCGAGGTGTTCACCTCCCCGGTCCCGGACCAGATGCTCGAGGCGACCAGGTCTGTCGACGGCGGCGCCGGCGTCCTGCACATCGTGAAGAACTACACCGGCGACGTGATGAACTTCGACATGGCCGCAGAACTTGCCGCCGCCGACACTGGGGTCGAGGTCGTGTCCGTGGTGACCGACGACGACGTCGCCGTGCAGGACAGCACCTGGACGGCCGGTCGCCGCGGCGTTGGTGTCACGGTCCTGGTCGAGAAGATCGCGGGTGCGGCGGCCGAGCAGGGCCGGTCGCTGAAGGAGGTCGCCGACCTCGCCCGCGAGGTCAACGCCAACGGCCGCAGCATGGGTCTGGCACTGACGTCGTGCACCGTGCCGGCGAACGGCAAGCCGACGTTCGAGCTCGGCGAGGCAGAGATGGAGCTCGGCGTCGGCATCCACGGCGAACCCGGGCGGGAGCGCGTGCCTCTGGCACCGGCAGCGGAGATCGCCGCCATGCTCGTCACGCCGATCCTCGAGGATCTCCCCTTCCGCCGTGGCGATCGCGTCATCGCCTTCGTCAACGGCCTCGGCGGCAGCCCGCTCATCGAGCTGTACCTCATGTACCACGAGGTCAGCCAGATACTCGCCGCCAACGGCGTCACCGCCGCGCGCAGCCTCGTCGGCCCGTACATCACCTCGCTCGACATGGCAGGCTGCTCGGTCACCCTGCTGCGGGCCACCGACGAGCTGTTGCGGCTGTGGGACGCTCCGGTGCGCACACCCGCGTTGCGCTGGAGGATCTGACCGTGACCGATGACCGCATCACCGTCGAGGGGCTGAAGGACTGGCTCAAGGAGTTCGCGCGGCTGGTCACCGACCACCGCGACGAACTCACCGCGCTCGACGCGGCCATCGGTGACGCCGACCACGGCACCAACATGGAACGCGGCATGTCAGCCGTCGTCGACCGCCTCAGCGGCGAGACGGTCGCCGACTTGTGCAAGCAGGCGGGGATGCAGCTCGTCAGCACCGTCGGGGGCGCGAGCGGGCCGCTCTACGGGACCTTCCTGCTGCGCTTCGGATCGTCAGCCGGCGAAGTTGCCGAACTCGACGCGCCCGGCTTCGCGGCGGCCATGCGTGCCGGCCTGGACGGCATCGTCGCCCGCGGTAAAGCCGAGCGCGACGACAAGACGATGTTCGACGCTCTGGCGCCCGCCGTCGAGGCGCTCGAGGCAGCCGACAGCGGGCCGCTCGGCGAGGCCCTCCGCGGCGCCGCCGATGCGGCCGACAAGGGGCGCGACGCCACGATCGACATGGTGGCGCGGAAGGGCCGCGCGAGCTATCTCGGCGAGCGCAGCATCGGCCACCAGGACCCAGGCGCGACGTCGGCCGCGCTGCTCGTGCACGCGGCCGCGAGCACGTTGGGCTAGCCATGGTCGGCATCGTCGTCGTTTCCCACAGTCGCGCGCTGGCCCGGGCAGCCGTCGAGCTGGCCGGGCAGATGCTGCATGGGCCTGGCCCCGCTATCGCCCTCGCCGCCGGCTTGGACGACACCACACTCGGCACCGATGCGGTCCAAGTGAAGCAAGCGATCGAGCAGGTCGACGGCCCGGACGGCGTGGTGGTACTGCTCGATCTCGGCAGCGCGGTGCTCAGCGCCGAGCTGGCCCTGGACCTTCTCGACAGCGCGATCCGGGACCGAGTCGTGCTCAGCCCCGCTCCCCTTGTCGAGGGCCTCGTCGCCGCGGTCGTCACCGCGTCAGGCGGCGCGACAGCGACCGAGGTCGCCGCCGAGGCGGCCGGCGCGCTCGCCGGGAAGCAGGCGCACCTCGGCGCCGTCTCCTCCGCTCCAGGCGACATGACCCAGGGCGGCGCCGACGCCCTTCGCGGCGTCTTCATCGTGGCCAACCCGCACGGGCTGCACGCGCGGCCCGCCGCTCGGCTCGTGGCGCACGTGCGGACCCACGACGCGCAGGTGCAGCTCACCAACCTAACCACCGGCAACGGGCCGGTCCCCGCGTCGAGCCTGAGCCGGGTCGCCACGCTCGGCGCGCGACAGGGCCACGAGGTCGAGGTGTCGATCACGGGCAGCCAGGCCGCCGAAACGCTGGAGCAGATCCTGGCCCTGGCGGCCCGGAACTTCGACGAGCCGGAGGCGCCAGAGCCAGCCCGATCACCGCTCGAGGCGGCCGGCCCGGTGGTCGCCTCGCCGGGCATCGCGATCGGACCGGCCTGCCGCGTCGAGGCGCGCCGCCCAACGCTTCCGGACCACGAACCGGGCGACCCCACCGGCAACTGGCGGCGCCTGCGCGAAGCCATCGCCGAAACACGGCGGGACCTGTCCCGGACGCGAGCCCGCGTCAGCCGGGAGACCGGCGAAGCTGACGCCGCCATCTTCGACGCGCACCTGATGCTGCTGGACGACACCGAGTTGCTCGCCGACGCACGCGCACACATCGACGCCGGAGTCGGGGCGGCCCGGGCATGGCATGACGCGGTGACACACGTCGAGGAGCAGTTCGGCACCCTCGACGACTCCTACCTGCGCGGCCGAGCCGCCGACGTCCGGGCGGTCGGGGATCAGGTACTGCGGCGCCTCCTCGGCCAAGACGGCGCGCTTCCGGCGATCGCCGGAATTCTCGTCGCAGCCGACCTCGCCCCGGCAGACGCCGCCGACCTCGACACCAGTCTTGTCACAGGCGTCGTGCTCGCGCACGGCAGCCCGACCTCCCACGCCGCGATCCTGGCCACCGCCAAAGGCATCCCGATGCTCGTCGCCGCGGGCAACGAGGCTTTGGCGATCGCCGACGGCACGCGATTGATCGTGAACGCCGACCGGGGCGAACTCCTCGTCGACCCCACCGCGGAAGTCCTGGGCGACTA
Organism: Jatrophihabitantaceae bacterium; assembly: GCA_036258135.1. Lineage (GTDB taxonomy): Bacteria > Actinomycetota > Actinomycetes > Mycobacteriales > Jatrophihabitantaceae > DATAEG01. Next base: position 8,490 of record DATAEG010000153.1, read on the forward strand.
TGAGCGCAGGCTGGCGGATCGAGCCCGAAGGTACGCCCTCATCCACGCCGAAGCGGCCCTGCCCGCGGTCACCCGCGACGGCAGGACGATCGCAGTCAACGCCAACATCGGCTCGCTCGACGACGCGAAAGCGGCAGCCGACGCCCACGCCGACGGGGCAGGCCTCGTCCGCACGGAGTTCCTGTTCCACGCCAGGTCCCAACCGCCGACGATCCACGAGCAGGAGGCCATCTACCGAGCAATCACTGACGCATTCGCCGGTCGGCGGGTCGTCTTCCGCACCCTCGACGCGGGCGGGGACAAGCCGCTGGCCTTCGCACCGGTGGAGCACGAAGCCAACCCATTCCTCGGAGTCCGGGGCATCCGACTCTCACTGCGCCATCCCGAGCTGCTGCTCCAACAGCTCCACGCGATCTGCGCGGTGGCCGCCGACGCACCGGTCAGCGTGATGTTCCCGATGGTCAGCACCGTCGACGAACTGCTCGCCGCGCGCGCCGTGGTCGACGAGGCCTGCGGAGGGCAACCACCTGAAGGCCTGCGGGTCGGCATCATGGTCGAGGTCCCGGCGGTGGCTCTGAAGGCCGCCGCGTTCGCCCCGCACGTCGACTTCTTCAGCATCGGAACCAACGACCTGACCCAGTACGCCCTGGCCGCCGAACGCGGCAACCCGGCACTCGCGGCGTCCGCCGACCCGCTGGACCCCGGCGTGCTAGGACTGATCGCTGAGCTCTGCCGGCACGCCGGAACCGCCCATGTGTCAGTCTGCGGCGAGATCGCCGCCGACCCCGTCGCGGTTCCCGTCCTGGTCGGCCTCGGCGTGGACTCACTCAGCGTCGCCGCTCCCGCAGTCGCAGAGGTCAAGCGCCGCGTTCGCGGCATCGACGCCGAACAGGCCGCGAAGCTCGCCCGGACGGCGTTGCGCTGCGCGAGTCCAGGAGAGGTCCGCGCGCTCATATCGCAAGCGGACATGCCCACCTAGCCGTGGTCGGTTGGCGTTACGGGCAAGCTCCTGGCGTTCGCACAACAACCACGTGCGAGCGCCCAGCCACGGTGAGCCCGCCGCCGTTGCGCCGCCGTAGACCGACGAATGCCGGGGCAACACCGCCCATCGGTGTGGGCCCGCCGCGCAATCAGGATCCATCTTCCGCAGCTCGTGCGGGTGCAGTTCAGGAACACCGATGCTCGACGCAGCGTCGGACAGGACGGCCGGCTGGAACAGCTGGGCGCGCGCAAACGCGCCACCCTTCACCCAGCGTTGCCGACTCGGCGATGGCGGCCCAGCGGCGCAGTAGGTCGAGCCGGCCAACCCGTAGTGCGGCCATCTCCCGAATCAGCAGCCGGTGTAGGCCAGAAACAGCACCACGAGCCGATAGCTGCCACTGGACATAAGCCGAACGTGGCAGTGCTGGGGTTCGAACCGGCTACATTGGGCGCGCG
>DATAEG010000154.1:0-24670 GCA_036258135.1 Jatrophihabitantaceae bacterium
GGTGCCGACCCGGGCGCAGTATCTGGGCGAGCAGGCGTACGCCTTCATCCGCAACGGGGTGGGTCAGGACATCATCGGTCCGGAGTACTACAAGCGCTGGGTACCGCTGCTGCTTTCGATGTTCTACTTCATCCTGATCAACAATCTGTTCGGCATCGTGCCTTTGCTGAGCTTCCCGCCCTTCGCTCGAGCCAGCTACGCCTACGGACTGGCTGCGATGGTCTGGGTGATCTACAACGGAGTCGGCATCGCCGCCAAGGGGTTCGGCGGATACTTCAGGGCGACCTGCGTCCCGTCGGGCGTGCCGGGCTGGATCCTGCCCCTTTTGGTGCCGCTGGAGTTCTTCTCCAACATCCTGGTACGTCCACTGACCCTCTCCCTGCGGTTGTTCGCCAACATGTTCGCCGGACACCTGCTGATCATCTTGTTCTCGACGGGCGGGTTCTACTTGCTCCTTCACGGCACCGGCTCGTTCGTGGTCAAGCCCGCGGGGCTGATCGCGCTGGCGATGGGCGTTGCCATCGGCTTGCTTGAGTTCATCGTCGCTATATTGCAGGCCTACGTCTTCACCCTGCTGACCGCCACCTACATCGCTGGAGCGGTGGCGGATGAGCACTAAACACGCCTCACTACTTCCGCACGGACCACGCAGGTAGAACACGATCGGTCGCAGGACCGAGACAACGAAAGGAGCCACAATGGGTGGCACTCTGAACATGGTCGGTTACGGCCTCGCCGCCATCGGCCCCGGCATTGGCGTCGGTCTCGTGTTCGCCGCCTACATCAATGGCACCGCGCGTCAGCCGGAGATGCAGAGCCGGCTCCAGCCGATCGCGTTCCTCGGCTTCGCCCTCGCTGAGGCGTTGGCCATCATCGGCATCGCGCTCGCTTTCGTTCTCAAGCCGTAGCTCAATCGGAGGGACGCCATGGCGTCGATCTATCTGGCCGCGGAAGAGCCGAGCCCGCTCAACTTCGTGTGGGCAGAGTTCGTCTTGGTCCTGATCATCTTCCTGGTGCTGCTGTGGTTGATCAGCAAGTACGTCGTGCCGATGTTCGAGAAGTCTTTCGAACAGCGTCGCGATGCCATCGAGGGCGGTATCGAGCGTGCCGAAGCCGCCCAGCGTGAGGCGGCGGCCCTCCTCAGGCAGTACCAGCATCAGCTCAGCGAGGCCCGCACCGAGGCCGCGCAGATCCGAGACGGCGCTCGCGCGGAGGGCCAACGCATCGTCGAGGAGATGCGGGCCAACGCTCAGGCGGAGTCCGACCGGATCGTCAGCCGCGGCGAGCAGCAGCTGGCCAGCCAGCGCAGCGCGATCGTGCGCGAGCTGCGCACCGAGCTGGGCGGCCTGGCCGTCGAGCTCTCCGAGCGAATCATCGGCGAGCGACTGGCCGATGACGCCGCGGTGCGGTCGACCGTCGACACCTTCCTGGCCGACCTCGAGCGCGCCGAGGCCCAGACCACATCGGAGGGCCAGCCCGGATGATCGGTGCCGCGAGTCGCCAGTCGCTGGCTAATCTCGACGAGCAGGTCGATGCTGTCGTGCGGTCGGCGCAGGACGACGCGCTGGAAGGGATCGCCGGCGAGCTGTACGACGTCAGCGCCCTGCTCGCCGCCCAACCGCAGATGCGCCGCATGCTCAGCGAGACGTCGACCGAACCGGCCTCGCGGCGTGACCTGGCCGCCCGGATCTTCCAGGGCAAGGTAAGCGACGCCGCGTTCGGCATCGTCTCCGCCGCCGTGGGACTGCGCTGGTCCGGCCCGTGGGACCTGACCGACGCCATCGAGATCGCCGCCGACCGCGTCCTGCTCGAGCTCGCCGACCGGCGGGACGCGCTCGACGCGGTCGAGGACCAGCTGTTCCGGTTCGGCCGGATCGTGGACGCCACCGACGAGCTGCGCTCCCATCTCGACGAGGAGACCGTCCCGGCCGAGCGGCGGGTCCAGCTGCTGGACAGCCTCCTGAGCGGAAAGGCCGACCCTGTCACGATCGAACTCCTGGAGCGCACCGTGCGCAGCGGCCGCAAGCACAGCGTGGCGCTCGCCGTCGACGGCCTGCTCAACGAGGTCGCGTGGCGTCGGCAGCGCGCGACTGCCCTGGTGCGTTCCGCTGCGCCCCTCACCGACCAGCAGACCGAACGGCTGTCGGCGGCGCTTCGCGAGATGTACGGACGCGACCTCGACATACGCGTGGAGATCGACCCGGCGGTGCGCGGCGGTCTGGTCGTGCGGGTGGGAGACGAAGTGATCGACGGCAGCGTCGCCGGTCGACTGGCCGCGGCTCGCAGCGCACTGAATTACCAGTAACCACAGGACGGAACTGACCTCATGACCGAGCTGACGATTTCTCCCGACGAGATCCGAACTGCCATAGCGGACTACGTCGCGTCGTACAAGCCCGAGGCGACCCGCGAAGAGGTCGGGACCGTCGCGGAGACCTTCGACGGGATCGCGCAGGTCGAGGGCCTGCCGGGGTGCATGGCCAACGAGCTGCTCGAGTTCGAGGGCGGCGTGCTGGGCGTGGCGTTGAACCTCGACGAGCGCGACATCGGCGTGGTGATCCTGGGCAACGCCGAGAGCATCGAGGAAGGCCAGCAGGTCCGGCGCACCGGCGAGGTGCTGTCGGTGCTGGTGGGCGATGCGTACCTGGGAAGGGTCGTGGACGCGCTGGGCAACCCGATCGACGCCCAAGGTGAGCTGGCGCTCACCGAGCGGCGCGCGCTGGAACTGCAGGCGCCGACGGTGGTGCAGCGTCAGGACGTCAGCGAGTCCCTGCTCACCGGCATCAAGGCCATCGACGCCATGACCGCCATCGGCCGCGGCCAGCGCCAGCTGATCATTGGAGACCGGCAGACCGGCAAGACCACCGTCTGCGTCGACGCCATCCTCAACCAGAAGGCCAACTGGGAGAGTGGCGACCCGAAGAAGCAGGTTCGCTGCATCTACGTGGCGATAGGCCAGAAGGGCAGCACCATCGCCGGCGTGCGCGGCATCTTGGAGGACGCCGGCGCTATGGCCTACACGAGCATCGTGGCGGCGCCCGCGTCCGATTCGGCCGGCTACAAGTACATCGCGCCCTACACTGGCTCGACCATCGGCCAGCACTGGATGTACGAGGGCAAGCATGTCTTGATCGTGTTCGACGACTTGACGAAGCAGGCCGAGGCCTACCGCGCGGTGTCGCTGCTGCTGCGTCGCCCGCCCGGCCGCGAGGCCTACCCGGGCGACGTGTTCTACCTGCACTCCCGTCTGCTGGAACGCTGCGCCAAGCTGTCCGACGAGCTCGGCGCCGGCTCGATGACCGGTTTGCCCGTCATCGAGACCAAGGGCAACGACGTCTCCGCCTATATCCCGACCAACGTCATCTCCATCACCGACGGTCAGTGCTTCCTCGAGACCGACCTGTTCAATGCCGGAGTCCGTCCCGCGATCAACGTCGGCATCTCGGTCTCGCGGGTCGGTGGCGCCGCCCAGTCGAAGGCGATGAAGGCGGTCGCCGGCCGGCTGCGCGTCGACCTCGCCCAGTACCGCGAGCTGGAGGCCTTCGCCGCGTTCGGGTCCGACCTGGACAAGTCCAGCCAGCAGCAACTGGCCCGCGGGGTGCGGATGGTCGAGCTGCTCAAGCAGCCGGCGTCCTCGCCGTTCCCGATGGAGCGCGAGGTGGTCTCGATCTGGACCGGCGCGAACGGGTACCTCGACCCGATCGAAGTCGGCGACGTACGCCGGTTCGAGACCGAGCTGCACGAGTTCATCGCGAACAACCATCCGCGGATCTTCACCAACATCGCCGAGACCGGGGAGTTGGACGACGACACGATCAGCGCGCTGCGGGCCGCGGTCGACGAGTTCACCGACCGGTTCGAGACCTCGAAGCAGCAGGCCCAGTACGACGCCGAGATGCCCAAACGCCGCGAAAACGCCGAGGACGCGCTCCAGCAGGAAATGCAGTAGCCGATGGGTGCCCAGCTGCGGGTCTACCGGCGCCGGATACGGACCGTCCAGTCGACCAAGAAGATCACCAAGGCGATGGAGCTCATCGCCGCATCGCGGATCGGCAGGCTCAAGGCTCGTCGCAACGCCGCGTTGCCGTATGCCCGCGAGCTGACCCGGGCGTTGGCGGCGCTGGGCGGCACCGCGTCGCTGAAGCACCCGATGCTCACCGGGGCCGACAACCCGCGCCGGGCCGGGGTGCTCGTGGTGACCAGCGACCGCGGCCTCGCCGGCGGCTACAACGTCAACGTGCTTAAGCGCGCGAACGGGCTGATCGCGGAACTTCACGCAGCGGGCCGCGAGACTGCTCTGTACGTGATCGGCCGCAAGGGAGCCACGTACTACCGGTTCCGCCGCGTCGAGACCGCGGGCAGCTGGACCGGCTTCTCCGAGCAGCCGCAGTTCCTCGACGCGCGAGCGGCCACCGAGGCCGTGGTGGCCGCTGTGGCGGCCACCAGCGAGGGCGAGGCAAACGGTCAGCCCGGTGTAGACGAGCTGTACCTCGTCTACACCGTGTTCGAGTCGGCGATCACCCAGTCGCCGACGGTGGCGAAGGTCGCGCCCGTCGAGATCGGGGGTGCCGCCGGCGAGGAAGAGTCCGGCCCGGCGGCGTCCTACGACTTCGAGCCCGAGCCGGAGGAACTGCTCGACGTGCTGTTGCCCCGTTACATCAGCGCCCGGATCTTCGCCGCGCTGCTGGAGTCGGCGGCCTCGGAATCGGCGTCGCGGCGGCGGGCGATGAAGTCGGCCAGCGACAACGCGGACGACCTCATGACCACGTTCACCCGACTGGCCAACCAGGCGCGCCAGGCGGAGATCACCCAGGAAATCAGCGAGATCGTCGGCGGTGCCGACGCACTCGCCGCAGCGGCCAAGGAGGCGTGAGTGAGCATCGCTCGCGCGCAGAGCAGGGAGACATCGCGATGACCGCTACCGAAGCAAGGCCGGCAAACACCGACGAGACGCAGTCGGGCGGCGTTGGCCGCGTCGTGCGCGTCATCGGCCCCGTGGTGGACGTGGAGTTCGGTCGCGGCTCGCTCCCCGCGCTGTTCAACTGCCTAACCGTGCCGATCTCGTTGGGCGAGCTGTCCAAGACGCTGAGCCTGGAGGTCGCCCAGCACATCGGCGACGACGTGGTCCGCACGATTGCGCTGCAGCCGACCGACGGCCTGGTGCGCGGCGCTGAGGTGACCGACACGGGCGCGGCCATCACCGTTCCCGTGGGCGACGTCACCAAGGGCCACGTGTTCAACGTGCTCGGCGTCCCGCTGGACGTCGATCCCAGCTCGCTGGAGATCACCGAGCGCTGGCCGATCCACCGCGACCCGCCGAAGTTCAGCGAGCTCGAGTCCAAGACGGAGATGTTCGAGACGGGCATCAAGGTGATCGACCTGCTCACCCCTTACGTGCTCGGCGGCAAGATCGGCCTGTTCGGCGGCGCCGGCGTCGGCAAGACGGTGCTGATCCAGGAGATGATCTACCGCGTCGCGGAGAACTTTGGCGGCGTGTCGGTGTTCGCCGGAGTGGGGGAGCGCACCCGGGAAGGCACCGGGCTCATCGGCGAGATGACCGAGACCGGCGTCATCGAGAAGACCGCGCTGGTCTTCGGGCAGATGGACGAGCCGCCAGGCACCCGGCTGCGCGTCGCGTTGTCGGCCCTGACGATGGCGGAGTACTTCCGGGACGTGCAGAAGCAGGACGTGCTGCTCTTCATCGACAACATCTTCCGGTTCACCCAGGCGGGTTCGGAGGTCTCGACGTTGCTCGGCCGGATGCCGTCGGCCGTGGGCTATCAGCCCACACTGGCCGACGAGATGGGTCAGTTGCAGGAGCGGATCACCTCGACGCGCGGCCACTCGATCACCTCGATGCAGGCCATCTACGTCCCCGCCGACGACATCACCGACCCGGCTCCGCACACCGCGTTCGCGCACCTCGACGCGACGACAGTGCTGTCCCGGCCGGTGTCGGAGAAGGGCATCTATCCGGCGGTCGACCCGCTGGACTCCACCTCGCGGATCCTGGACGCCCAGTACATCGGGCAGGAGCACTACGACGTGGCCTCGCGGACCAAGCAGATTCTGCAGCGCTACAAGGAGCTCACCGACATCATCGCCATTCTGGGACCGGACGAGCTGTCCGAGGAGGACAAGCTCGTGGTCACCCGGGCCCGCCGGATGGAGCGGTTCCTGTCGCAGAACACCTATGTCGCCAAGGTATTCACCGGCCTCGACGGCTCGTTTGTCCCGGTCAGCGAGACCATCGACGCGTTCAAGCGCATTGCCGAGGGCGAGTTCGACGAATACCCGGAGCAGGCCTTCTTCATGTGCGGTGGCCTGGAGGACCTCGAGCGTAAGGCCACCGAGCTGCGGGAAGCTGAGAGTGCGTAGGCCGCCACTATGACCACGATGCACGTCGAGCTGGTTTCGATCGAGCGCCCGCTCTGGTCCGGCGAGGCCACCGCCGTCTACGCGCGGACGCCGGAGGGCGAGATCGGCGTCATGGCCAAGCACGCGCCGCTTATCGGCGTGCTGGAGCCGGGCTGGTCGGTGCGGATCCAGCGCGAGGGCGAGGATGACCTGCGGGTGGCGGTGCACGGCGGGTTCATCTCGGTCACCGACCAGGGGGTGTCGGTGCTGGCCGAAATGGCCGAGACCGCTGAAGAAATCGACGTGGGCCGGGCCCGTGATCACCTCGCCCAGACCCAGGACAGCACCGACCCCGACACGATGGCGCGTCGGCTGCGCAACATGGCGCGGCTGCGTGCAGCGGGGGAGTCGGTCTGAGACAGATCCCGTCGCCACACCGGCTGAGTGAGGCACGTCTGCGGGGGACGGGCCGGTGACGCGGGTCGAGGCCGCGATCGGCATCGCCGCCCTCGTCATATTCGTCTTGGTAGTTGCGTATGTGGTCGCAGTGGCTTTCCGGAAGCAGCAGTTGCTGCGCCGGGCCGGTGTCATACCCATGGCCCTGCGTGCGGGCACCAACGCGTGGACGCTCGGCGTCGGGCAGTACTCCGGTGACCAGCTGTGGTGGTACAGCGCGCTGCGCCCGGCGCGCCGGCCGACCCGCACTATCCGCCGCGGTGACCTGGAAATCAGCGGCCAACGCGGCCGCCGGCCGGAGGAGCAGATGCTGCCGGCCGGATCGGTCATCGTCGAGTGCCACGACGACGACGCCGGCGTCTCGCTGTGCCTGTCCGCGGCTGCGGTGACCGGCTTCCTCTCATGGCTAGAAGCCTCACCGCCCCCCGGATAGCCTTGGGCGCGCCGGTCCGGCAGTCGCACCCTCGTCCAGGAGGCGTCAGTCATGGGCATTGTGACGATTTCCGCGAGCTATGCCGCCGGTGGGAGCGAGATCGCACCCAGGGTGGCCGAGCGCCTGGGTTTGCCGTTCATCAATCGGGCCATCCCGGTCAACGTGGCCGCGGAGCTCGGCGTCCCGGTGGAGTCGGTGGAGGGAGCCGCGGAGCAGAGCCGCTCCGGGTTCTGGGCGCTCATGGCGAGCATGGCGGTAGTGCCCGACTACATCGGCACCTCGAGTCCCGGATACGTGCACGTGCCCAGTGAACGGGCCATGCAGGAGAAGACCGAGGAGCAGCTGAACAAGATCGCCGACGGTCTCGGTGGGGTGCTGCTCGGCCGAGCGGCCGCCATCGTCCTCGCCGACCGACCGGACGCCCTGCACGTGCGCCTGGACGGGCCGGAAGAGGGTCGCATCAAGGCGGCCGTGCGCCAGCATGGCATCAGCGAGGCCGAGGCGCGGGACGCACGCAAGACGAACGACGCCGCCCGCGTGGGATACGTCAAGCATCTCTACCGGTGCGATCCGACGAAGGCCTCGCTCTACCACCTCGTCATCGACACCGTCGCCATCGACTGGGGCACGGCGGAGGACCTCATCGTGATGGCAGCGGCCGCCCGCGGCATCACCCCGGCAGCGGGGCGCAGGTGACGCCGGCGCTACTGGTCGTGCTGGGTTAGCTCTCCGTCGGGGCCGGATCCGTCGACTCGCCCGGCCGCCACAGCACGTCGCCGTTTGGATTGGCAGTACGGGCCAGGATGAACAGCAGGTCCGAGAGCCGGTTCAGGTAGCGCGCGCTGAGGATGTTGGCGCCCTCCGGGTCCTGTTCGAGCAGCCGCCAGACGCTGCGCTCGGCGCGCCGACAGACCGTTCGTGCCACGTGCAATGCGGCCGCCACGGGTGTGCCGCCCGGGAGGACGAAGCTGTTCAGCTTCGGCAACGCGGCGTTGTATTCGTCACACCACGCCTCGAGCCGCTCCAGGTACCGCTCGGTGATACGCAAGGGCGGATAGGCCGGGTCCGGCCGGACCGGCGTGCATACGTCGGCGCCGACGTCGAAGAGGTCGTTCTGCACCTGCCGCAAGACCGCACGCATCTCGTCGGAGAGTCCCTCCATGGCCACCGCGACCCCCACCGCGGCGTTGGTCTCGTCGGTATCCGCGTAGGCGCCGACCCGCAGGTCGGTCTTGGGCACCCGGGACATATCGCCCAGCGCGGTGGTGCCGTCGTCGCCGGTGCGGGTGTAGATGCGGGTCAGGTGTACGGCCACCCACCCATCCTCGCACCTGACAAGACGCCCGGAACTGGACCACTAGTCTGTCCCGGTGCAAGTGCTCCGGGTTCGTGGCGGCGCCCGTCTGGTCGGGGACGTGCCGATCGTCGGCGCCAAGAACAGCGTCCTCAAGCTGATGGCCGCGAGCCTGCTCGCGCCGGGGACGACCGCGATCCGCAACCTTCCGGCCATCGCCGACGTCGGAATCATGACCGAGCTGCTCCAGCGCCTCGGTTGTGAGACGAAGATCTGTTTGGACGAGAACGGTGCTGAGAGCGTCGCCATCACCGTCCCCGAGCAGCCCCTGTCGGAGGCGCCGTACGAGCTGGTGCGCAAGATCCGCGCGTCGATCTGCGTGCTCGGACCGCTGCTGGCCCGAACCGGCCGGGCCAGCGTGGCCATACCCGGTGGCGACAACATCGGCTCGCGCAAGCTGGACATGCACTTCGCCGGTCTGGAGCGGCTGGGTGCGGCGCTGCACGTCGAGCACGGCTTCGTCGTGGCCGAGGCTCCGACGCTGACCGGTGCCACGATCTGGCTCGACTTCCCGACCGTCGGTGCCACGGAGAACATCACGATGGCCGCGGTGCGCGCCAAAGGCACGACGATCGTTGACAATGCTGCGCGCGAGCCGGAGATCGTCGACCTGTGCCAGATGCTCGTGTCGATGGGCGCACAGATCGACGGGATCGGCACCTCGACCTTGACCATCGAGGGGGTCAGCGAGCTACATCCGACCGAGCATGCCGCGGTCGGGGACCGCATCGTGGCCGGCACCTGGGCCACCGCGGCCACCATGACCCGCGGCGACGTCACCGTGCACGGCGGCAACCCCGCCCATCTGGAGATCGCGCTAGACAAGCTCACTACCGCGGGCGCGGATATCGAGACGATGGGCGATGGGTTCCGGGTGCGCATGCACGACCGACCGCGGCCGTTCGACGTCGTGACGCTGCCCTACCCCGGCTTCGCCACTGACCTTCAGCCGCAGGCCATCGCCCTGCTCTCCATCGCCAAGGGCTCGGCCATGATCACGGAGAACATCTTCGAAGCGCGGTTCGCCTTCTGTGACGAGATCGCCCGCATGGGCGCCGATGTGCGTACCGACGGCCACCACGCCGTGGTCCGCGGCAAGGAGCAGCTCTCGGCGGCACCCGTGCGCGCCAGCGACATCCGGGCGGGCGTCGGGCTCGTGCTGGCCGGCCTGGTGGCCGACGGTGTGACCGAGGTGTTGGACGTGCACCACATCGACCGCGGCTACGCCCGGCTGGAGGAACAGTTGCGCTCACTCGGCGCCGACGTCAGCCGGCACGATGCTCCGGAGTTCGACGACTGGCTCTAGTGTCCGAATACAGGACACTAGCGAACGTCCGGCGGGAGCAGCGCCCGCGCTTTGGCCTCGTCGTCTCGGAACACCATGACGTCGACCTTGCCGTCGCTGCGCATGGACATCGAGGAGCGGATGTTCGCATCGCCGAGCACGGCGCGCAGCGACATCGCCTGAGTTCGGGCCAGACCGCTTGCCACGGTGACCAGGAGCCCGGGCACGGCATCGCCCGGTACCACGACGCGGGGTGGCCGGCTCGGCGCGAACACCCAGCGCATCACCAGGATCAGCACACCGGCGATCACCAGCACGCCGATCAGGATCGGCAGGTTGCCGCCCACGCGCGCCAGTGTGCCACTGGGACGAGCGACGACGTGATGCTGTCGGGCATCATCGCCGACGTGCGCACGACCGTGGGGGGCGGCGCTCCCGACCCGAGCGTTGTGGCGGCGCTGCAGGCTGCCGGGTGCGTGTTCGCCGAGGCCGAAGCGGCGCTGCTCCAGGCGCAGGCTCGGGACGAGGCCGAGCTCGCGTCCATGCTTGCCGCGCGTACGTCTGGCGTGCCCTTGGAGCACGTGCTCGGGTGGGCCGAGTTCTGCGGGCTGCGGGTGGGGATCCGGCCCGGGGTGTTCGTACCGCGCCGGCGCACGGAGTTCGTGGTGGCGCAGGCCATCCCGTTGGTCCGGCCGGGCGCGGTCGTGGTCGACCTGTGCTGCGGCTCGGGCGCCATCGGGCTAGCCGTCGCGACCGCGGTCCCGGGCGTCGAGCTGTACGCCTGCGACTTCGATCCTGCGGCGGTGGGCTGTGCCCGCGAGAACCTCGTCGGCGTGGGCACGGTCTTCCTCGGCAGCCTGTTCACCGCGCTGCCCGCAGATCTTCGGGGTCGGGTCGACCTCGTGGTGGCCAGCGCGCCCTACGTACCGACCGACGAGATCATGCTGATGCCTGCGGAAGCTCGGCTGCACGAGCCGGCGGTCGCCCTCGACGGTGGTTGGGACGGACTCGACGTCTACCGCGCGATCGCCGCCGACGTCGACGGTTGGCTCGGCACGGGCGGGCACGTCGCCGTCGAGACCAGTCGGGACCAGGCTGCCCGCGCGGCCGCCCTTTTCTCGGAGGCCGGCTTGCGTACCACGATCGCCACCGACGAACGCGCTGCCGTCGTCATCGGGTCTGGCTAGCGGCGGCCGAACGTCTCCGGGTTGGGACCGACCCGGGCGTTGCGGTCCAGCCCACTGATCATCGCGAGATCGTCCGGAGCCAGCTCGAAGTCGAAGATGTCGAAGTTCTCGGCCATGCGCTCGGGGTGGGCGGTCTTGGGAATGACGACGTTGCCGAGCTCGATGTGCCAGCGCAGCACCACCTGGGCCGGGGTCTTGCCGTACTTTTCGCCCAGCGCGGCCACCGTCGGGTCGGAAAGCACCGAGCCGCCCTGCCCGCCGAGCGGGGACCAGGCCTCGGTGACGATCTGGTGCTCAGCGTCGAAGGCGCGCATTTCAGCTTGGGCCAGGTAGGGATGCAGCTCGATCTGGTCGAGGGCCGGGACCACTTCGGTCTCGGCCAGAAGCCTGCCGATGTGGCGCGCGGTGAAGTTGCTGAGGCCGACGGCGCGGGCCCGCCCGTCCCGGTAGATCTCCTCGAGCGCGCGCCAGGCCTCGACGTAGAGGTCCTGGGCCGGCAGTGGCCAGTGGATTATGAATAGGTCGATCTGGTCGATACCCAGCGCCTTCAAGGTGCCGTCGAACGCCCGGAGGGCGTCGTCGTGACGGTGGTTGCCGTTGTTCAGCTTGCTGGTGATGAAAACCTCGTCCCGGGCCAGCCCGGACTCGGCAAATGCGGCGCCGACGCCCTCCTCGTTGCGGTACATCTCCGCGGTGTCGATATGGCGATAGCCGGCCTCGAAGGCGGCCAGCACGGCACGCTTGGTCTCGGCGGGCGGGACCTGGAAGACGCCGAACCCGAGCTGGGGGATCTCGACGCCGTTGTTGAACCGGATCATGGGCACGTCTGACACGGGCACTCCTTGTCCTGTGGGCTCACCTTCGACCGTACACAGCGCGGTAGCGTCACCCATCGTGCGGCTGGTGATCGCTCGGTGCAGCGTCGACTACCTCGGGCGGCTGACCGCCCACCTGCCCCTGGCCGCCCGGCTGCTGGTGGTCAAGGCGGACGGCAGCGTGCTCGTCCACGCTGACGGCGGCTCCTACAAACCGCTGAACTGGATGAGCCCGCCGTGCACTATCACCGAGTCCGACGGTCCGCCGCAGGTGTGGACGGTGACGAATCGCGCCGGCGAGACGCTGGTCGTCACCATCGAACAGGTCCTAGGCGAGCTGCAGCACGATCTTGGCGTCGACCCCGGCCTGGTCAAGGACGGCGTCGAGGCGCACCTCCAAGCCCTGCTCGCGGAGCACGTGGAGAGCCTGGGCCCGGGATACCGGCTGGTTCGCCGCGAGTACCCGACCGCGATCGGCCCGGTCGACCTCTTGGTTCGGGACGCAAAAGGTGTAGCCGTGGCCGTCGAGATCAAGCGTCGCGGAGAGATCGACGGCGTCGAACAGCTCAGCCGCTATCTCGACCTGCTCAACCGCGACCCGCTGCTGGCACCCGTGCGCGGGGTGTTCGCGGCGCAGGAGATCAAGCCTCAGGCGCGCACCCTGGCCGCTGATCGCGGCATCGAATGCCGGGTGCTCGACTACGACGCCTTGCGCGGCATCGACGACGCATCAACGCGGCTCTTCTGAGCCCTGGCGAGCGAGGGTTACCGGCCAGTACGGTTCGGCCATGGCCGACGACGAGGAATACGACATCGTCGTCGTCGGGGCGGGCAGCGCGGGCTGCGTCATCGCGGCGCGACTCAGCGAGACGCGAGACGTCTCGGTGCTGTTGCTGGAGGCGGGCGGCCCAGACGTGGCCGACGAGGTGCACATGCCGGCCGCGTTCTACCGCCTCTTCAAGTCCGCCTACGACTGGAACTACACGACCGAGCCGCAGGTCGCCTGCGACCACCGCCGCATCTTCTGGCCGCGCGGCAAGACCCTCGGCGGCAGCTCCTCGATGAACGCCATGCTGTACGTCCGCGGCAACCGCCTCGACTACGACACCTGGCGCGACGACGGGTGCGCCGGCTGGGGCTACGACGACCTGCTGCCGTACTTCAAACGCGCCGAGGACAACGCCCGCGGTGCCGACGCCTTCCATGGGGTCGGCGGACCACTGCGCGTCGAGGACCAGCGGCGTCCGCTGCCGATCTCTACCGAGATGTTGGCCGCCGCTCTCGAGGCCGGCATCCCGGGCAACGACGACCCCAACGGGGCGAGCCAGGACGGCTGTGGGCTGTTCCAGGTGACCCAAAAGCGCGGCCGCCGGTGGTCGGCGGCGGACGCCTACCTGCGCCCGGTCCTCGGCCGTCCCAACCTCACGGTGCGCACGGACGCCCTGGCCGCGCAGGTATGCGTCGAACGCGGCGCGGCCTCCGGCGTGGAGTACCGCCACGACGGACGGACGCGGCTAGCCCGCGCCCGGCGCGAGGTCATCCTGTCCGGCGGCGCGATCAACTCGCCGCAACTGCTCATGCTCTCGGGTATCGGCCCGGCCGACCACCTGCGTGAGCTGGGCATCGGCGTCGTCCACGACTCGCCCCACGTGGGGGCGCGGTTGCAGGACCATCCGCTGGCACCGGCCGCATGGTTCACCGAGGGCACCGCGGATCTCTACGACGGCGAGACGTTCGCCCGCATGGCGCAGTGGAAGGCCCGGCCGAGCGGACCGCTCACCAGCTGCGTGGCTGAGGTCTACGCTTTCGTCCGGTCCCGGCCCGAGCTCCCGGCGCCCGACGTCGAGTTCCACGTCATTCCGGCGATCATCGCTCAGCACGGCCTGCACCCGGCGCCGGGCCGGGGACTGACGATCATGGCCGTGCTGGTGCACGTGGCCAGCCGCGGACGGCTGTGGCTGCGTTCGGCCGATCCGCGGCATAAGCCGGCCATCGACGCTGGCTACCTCACGGACCAGACGGATCTGGAGCCGCTCGTCGAGGGAGTGCGCATCGCTCGGCACATCGGCGCGCAGCCCGCGCTGCGACCACACCGGCGGGACGAGTACGCCCCCGGCGTGGCGACACAAACCGCCGATGAGTTGCGTGCGTACGTGCGGAGCCGGCTCACCACGATCTACCACCCGACGTCCACCTGTGCCATGGGACCGTCCGAAGACGATGTTGTCGATCCCGAGTTGCGGGTGCGCGGCGTGGCCGGGCTGCGCGTGGTCGACGCTTCGGTGTTCCCCAGTGTGCCGCGCGGCAACACCAACGCTCCCGTCATCGCCGTCGCCGAGCGCGCCGCCGACCTGATCAAGGAGGGGAGATGACCAGCACCGACCTCGAGACGTTCGACTCGGTCAACCCGGCCACCGGCGAGGTGCTGGCCACCGTGTCCGTGCACGACGCGGCCAGCATCGACGCCGCGGTGGCGGCCGCCCGTCCCGCGGCGCAGTGGTGGGGCGGGCTCGGCTTCAAGGAGCGCGCCCGCCGATTGCGGCAGTGGCGTGGGTGGCTGGTCAACCACGCCAACGAGCTGGCCGAGCTCGTGCACGAGGAGAACGGCAAGCCGGTCGATGACGCGATCATCGAGATCTCGGTGGCCGTGGAGCACTTGGACTGGGCGGCGACGCACGCGGGCAAGGTACTGCGGCGCACGTCCACCAGGCCTGGGTTACTGGCCGTCAACCACGGCGCCAGCGTGGAGTACGTGCCGTTCGGCGTGGTGGGCGTGATCGGTCCGTGGAACTGGCCGGTGCACACTCCGCTCGGGTCCATCAGTTACGCGCTGGCCGCGGGCAACGCGGTCGTATTCAAGCCCAGCGAGTACACCCCGTTGATCGGACAGTGGCTGGCAGACTCGTTCTCCCGGCTCACCACCGAGCAGCCCGTCTTCACCGTGGTCACCGGTCGCGCGGAGACCGGGGCCGCGTTGTGCCGGAGCGGCGTGGATAAGCTGGCTTTCACCGGATCGACCGCCACCGGCAAGAAGGTGATGGCCGCCTGCGCGGAGACGCTGACTCCCGTCGTGATCGAATGCGGTGGCAAGGACGCGATGATCGTGGCCGCCGACGCCGACATTGAAGCCGCGGCCGCCGGCGCGGCCTGGGGCGGGATGTCGAACGGCGGCCAGACGTGTGTCGGCATCGAGCGCGTGTACGTCGTCGCACCGGTGTACGAGCGCTATGTGGCGTCCCTGGTCTCCCAGACGAGCGAGCTCCGCGCGGGTGATGACCGCACGGCGGACTACGGGCCGATCACCGTGCCCGGGCAGCTGGACGTCATCGCCGCCCACATCGACGAGGCGCTGGATGCGGGGGCGACGGCGCTCGTGGGCGGCCGCAATTCGGTGCAGGCCCCATACGTCGGCCCCGTGGTGCTCGCCGACGTCCCCGCTGACAGCCGCGCCGAGCAGGACGAAACGTTCGGCCCGACCCTCACCGTGACCAGGGTGCGCGACGAGGACGAGGCGATCGCACGGGCCAACGGCACCAAGCTGGGGCTGGGCGCAGCGGTGTACAGCGCCAGGCGCGGGCGAGCCATCGCGGAACAACTGCGTTGCGGGATGGTGAGCGTCAACTCGGTCCTGACGTTCGCCTCGGTTCCGTCGCTGCCCTTCGGCGGTGTGGGCGCCTCCGGGTTCGGCCGCATCCACGGCCCGGACGGCTTGCGCGAGTTCGCCCGTTCCCGGGCCGTGACCGTCAAGCGCGCACCCGCGCCGATCGAGATCGCGAGCTTCGCCCGAAAGCCGGGCGCGATCAAGAGCCTGGCCACCGTGGTCCAGGCTCGCTGGGGACGGTCGCGCTACTGACCCTCGGCGCTTGGTTGCGCGTCGGCTTCGCGGTGGGACTCGGGGATCGCGGCCAGGACCTCACCGAGCCGACTGTGCAACTCGTGCAGATCGAGCTGGGTTCGGCTGCGCACGTCGTGCAGGCTGGCGAGCTCTTGGTGGGCGTCGGCGACGATGTCCTCGGCCCGCCGTTCGGCCTCGCGCACCAAACGCTCGGCCTCGCCCTGCGCTGCGGCCCGGCGCTCCTCGTCGACGCGCATCTCCTCGGTCCGGCGCACCCGCAGTGCGATCTCGAAGTCCTCGCTCGCGGTGACCCGCGCCGCGGCCGCCTGGGCATCGAGTCGCTGCCGGGTAGCGGCGGACTCGCTGTCCAGCCGATCGATCTCGGCGTGGGTGTCGGCCAACAGCTTGGCCGCGTCGGCGCGCGCCTTGTTGACGATCTCGGCGGCGGCCGCCTGCGCCGCCGCGAGCGTCTCGTCCGCCTCACGCTCGCGCTTGGCGGCAGCCTGCGTTGCGCGCTGAAGATCCTCCTGCGCCTGGCCCCGCATGCGTTGTGCATCCTCGTTGGCCTGTCGCCTGGTCTCCTGAGCGTCGGCGTCGCCGAGCGCGCGCACTCGCATCGCGTCCGCGTCGGCGGACTGACGGATCTGGCGCGCTTCGGCATGGGCGTTCTCGACCAACGGCCTGAGCCTGGCGTGCACCGTCTCAGGCGTGATGGCCGTGGTGGCCTCGGCGACCTGGCGGCGAGCGGCCTCGACCTGGGCGTGCGCGTTGGCCAGCTGGGCGGCCAGATCGGCGCTACGGGCCAGGGCCGCGTCCCGTTCGGCGGCGAGCGCCTGGATCTCGGCATCGGTGCGGGCCACGTAGTCCTCGACCTGATTCCGGTCGTAGCCGCGCATCGAGACCTCGAAAGACCGGTCCGCAGCCTGCAAGATCGGGAACAGTTGCGACGTGTCGTCCTGGCTCATATGGGAAACCTATCGAGTCGAGCTGCGAATGGGCGGATATCCCTAAGCATCCGCCCAACCTGTTGATCTTCTCCGGTCAGGCGGGCTCCATGAGCTCCAGCAGTACGCCGCCCGCGTCCTTGGGGTGGACGAAGTTGATTCGACTGCCTGAGGTACCCAGGCGCGGCTCGTCGTAGAGCAATCGCAGCCCTTTCGCGCGCAATTCGGCGCTGACCGCCTCGAGGTCGGTGACCGTGTATGCCACCTGCTGCACTCCCGGACCGGCGCGGTCGAGGAACTTCGCGATCGTGGAGTCCGGCCCGAGCGGGGCCAGCAGCTGTAGCAGGGTCTCGCCGTCGCCCACCGCCAGCAGAGCCTCGCGCACGCCTTGGTCCTCGTTCGTCTCCTCATGAACGCAGACGAACCCGAACGTGTCGCGGTAGAAGCGCAACGCGGCGTCCATGTCCGCCACGGCGATTCCGACGTGGTCGATTCGCTCGAACATCACACCATCGTCCCTGCTCCGGGCCGCTCGCCGTGGTTAGGGTGGACTGCAGGAGGAAGCCATGAGTGACCGCAATGTCATCGTCCACGGCGCCCGCACCCCGATGGGACGGCTGCTAGGAGCGTTGAAGGACCAGTCGGCCATGGACCTCGGCGGCGTGGCCATCAAGGCCGGCCTGGAGCGTTCTGGCATAACGCCAGAGCAGGTGCAGTACGTGATCATGGGTCAGGTGCTCCAGGCCGGAGCCGGGCAGATCCCGTCGCGGCAGGCGGCGGTCAAGGCCGGGATTCCCATGTCGGTCCCGTCGATCACCATCAACAAGGTGTGCCTGTCCGGCCTGGACGCCATCGCCCTGGCCGACCAGCTGATCCGGGCCGGCGAGTTCGACATCGTCGTGGCCGGCGGCATGGAGTCAATGACCAACGCGCCGCACTTGCTGCCCAACTCGCGGGTCGGGCAGAAGTACGGCTCCATCGAGATGCTGGACGCGATGGCCTACGACGGGCTGACCGACGCCTTTGACCACATCGCGATGGGCGCGTCCACGGAGCGCTACAACGCCAACCTCGGTCTGCGCCGGGAGGAGCAGGACGAGTTTGCGGCCCGCTCGCACCAGCGGGCGGCGCTGGCGCAGAAGAACGGCACGTTCGAGGAGGAGATCGCCCCGGTGCAGATCCCGCAGCGCCGCGGCGACCCGCTCGAGGTGACCGAGGACGAGGGCGTCCGGCCCGACACGACGGTCGAGGCCCTGGCCAAGCTCCGGCCCGCCTTCGACCCCGACGGCACTATCACCGCCGGCTCGTCCTCGCAGATCAGCGATGGCGCCTGCGCGGTGGTCGTCATGAGCATGGCCAGGGCGCGCGAGCTCGGCCTGGACTGGATCGCCGAGATCGGCGCGCATGGCAACGTGGCCGGGCCGGACAACTCGCTCCAGTCGCAGCCGGCCAACGCCGTCAAGCACGCGCTCGGCAAGGCAGGTCTCAGCGTGGCCGATCTGGACCTCGTCGAGATCAACGAGGCGTTCGCCGCGGTCGGTATCCAGTCCATGAAGGAGCTCGGGCTCGATCCGGAGATCGTGAACGTGAACGGTGGAGCCATCGCGTTGGGCCACCCGATCGGGATGTCCGGCGCCCGCTTGGCCTTCACCCTGGCTCTGGAGCTACGCCGGCGCGGCGGCGGGACCGGGGCGGCGGCGCTGTGCGGCGGGGGCGGGCAGGGCGACGCCCTAATCCTGCACGTACCGTCTGGACGGTGACCGCCTCCACTCGCCAGGTCGACGTTGAGGGGCTGGCTCAACGGGCCCGCCGCGGCGAGCCGCGCGCCGTCGCCCGGCTGATCTCGCTGGTGGAGAACGATCCGGCCCGGCGCCGCGAGATCGCCCGCGCTTTGGTCGCCGGGTCCGGGAACGCACAGGTCGTCGGAGTCACCGGGTCGCCCGGCGTGGGCAAGTCCACGACGACGGCGGCGTTGATCGCCACGCTCCGCAAAGACGATGTGCGCGTCGGCGTGCTCGCCGTGGATCCGTCCTCGCCGTTCTCCGGCGGCGCCCTCCTCGGGGACCGGGTACGCATGCAGGACCACGCCAACGATCCCGGCGTGTTCATCCGTTCCATGGCTACCCGTGGCCACCTGGGCGGGCTGAGTGCGGCGGTACCGCAGGCCCTGCGCGTGCTGGACGGGGCCGGATGCGACGTCGTCCTGGTCGAGACTGTCGGCGTGGGGCAGGCGGAGGTGGAGATCGCCTCGCTGGCCGACACCACCGCGGTCCTGCTGGCGCCCGGCATGGGCGACGGCATTCAGGCGGTGAAGGCCGGCATTCTCGAGGTGGCCGATCTGCTCGTCGTCAACAAGGCCGACCGGGACGGTGCCGAGCAGGTGGCCCGGGACCTGCGTGCCATGCAGGCGCTGGGCGGGCGGCACTCGGAGCCCGGCGGGTGGCGTGCTCCGATCGTGATGAGCGTCGCCTCTCGGGGCGAGGGCATCGACGACATCCAGGCCGCCGTCGCCAAGCACCGCGACTGGCTCGTGCGCACCGGCGAGATGCAGCGCCGCCGCGAGGCACGCGCCGCCGCGGAAGTCGAAGCGCTGGCGCTGGAAAGCACGCGCACCCAGATCGCCGCCCTGCACGGGTCGGCGGCACTGCCCACCCTGGCGCGACGGGTGGTCGCCGGTGAGCTCGATCCGTTCGAGGCGGCCGACGAGTTGCTGGCCGCGACCTAGTGTCCTGTATTAAACATACTTCGGATACAGGACACTAGTGTCCTCCGGCGGGGGCGCTAGCGCCCGATTCGCTTGTTGCTTCGGCTTCCGATGAGCCCGGTGACCGCGAACAGCAGGGCGACGAGCACGGCCAGCCAGAGCAGGCCCTTGATGACAGCGCCAATCATCCCGAGCAGCAGCCAGATGAGAATCAGGGCGACGATCACGGCGACCATGGAGCCTCCTAAGCGCGGTCGCCTTCCATGATGGCACCGTTCGCGGGAGCACCGGCGGATCGCTCGACCTCCAACAGCGACTCCGCCTCCCGCTCGGCGTCGTAGGCGGCCCGTCCGCCGCGCAGCCCGAACAGCCGTTTGCTCACCAGGAGGTAGACGACGGCGGCCACGTTGATCAGCAGGGCGGCGACCCGGATCCAGGTGATCCGTTCGGTGAGTTCGTAGATCTCCAACGGCAGGAACAGTGACGTCGCGACGACCGCGAAGTACTCACCCCACCGCTTCAGCAGCCACAGTCCAACGCCTTCGACGAGCTGCAGGCCGCCGTAGAAGAACAGGAATGCCGCGATGATGTCGAGGGTCGAGTGCCGCGCACTGAGAACGTTCTCGATCGCCCGGATGGTGGCGGAGTCGCTGACGTTGAAATGGATCTGGGCGAAGAACGGGCGCAGGGCGTCCAGGTCTCGGTCGAAGAGCTCCTTGAGGCTCACCTGGGTGCTGGACAGCCGGAGCACGGCCACCCCGAGCAGAACGATGATGCCGCCGCGCACCCACCGCTCGACGGCCAGCAACCGCAGGATGAACGCCGAGCGCAGCGCCTTGCCGCGCAACAACAAGGGCGCGTTCTCGGCGGGGCCGGTCTGGCTGGGCGGTCCGAGGACGTACGCGCCGCAACGCAGGCAGCGCCAGGCCTCGCCCTGTGGCGCGTCGGTGCGCATCCGAACGCGCAGCTCCGGCTCGTCCGGCGCGTAGGTCACATGGCCGTGCCGCGAGCAGCCACGCAAGTTCCAGTCCATCGACCAGCCGGTGTCAGCGGAACGCCGCGATCCCGGTCAGCTCCTCGCCCAGGACGAGGGTGTGTACCTCGTGAGTGCCCTCGTAGGTGTAGACCGTCTCGAGGTTGAGCGCGTGCCGGAGAACGGGGTACTCGGTGGTGATCCCGCTGCCGCCCAGAATGCTGCGCGCCTCGCGGCAGATATCGAGGGCGGCGCGGACGTTCGCGAACTTCCCGAAGCTGATGTGGACGGGCCGGATCCGCCCGGCGTCCTTGAGCGCACCGAGCCGTTGCGCGGTGAGCTGCATCTGGTTGAGCGTGACGGCCATCTCGGCGAGCTTGCGTTGGGTCAGCTGGAACGAGGCAATGGGCCGGTCGAATTGGACCCGCGTCCCTGCGTAGCCGAGCGTGCTGGCCAACGCGTCGCGGGCCGACCCGACCACTCCCCAGACGATGCCGTACCGGGCCTCGCTGAGGCAGCCGAGCGGTGCCTTCAGGCCGCGCGCCTCGGGAAGCCTCGCCGATTCGGGCACGCGCACGTCGTCGAGGTGCAGCGCGCTGGTGACCGAGGCTCGGAGGGAGAGCTTGTGGTGGACGTCGGTGGTCGCGTAACCGGGCGTCCCGCGCTCGACCAGGAACCCCCGGATTCCGTCGTCGGTCCTGGCCCAGACGACGGCCACGTCCGCGACCGAGCCGTTGGTGATCCACATCTTCGAACCGTTCAGGATCCAGTCGGCACCCTCGCGGCGTGCCGAGGTGCGCATGCTGCCAGGGTCGGAGCCGGAGTCCGGCTCGGTCAGCCCGAAGCAGCCGATAAGCTCGCCGCGCGCCATGCCCGGCAGCCACCGCTGCTTCTGCTCCTCGCTGCCGTACGCGTGGATCGCGAACATCGCCAGCGAGCCCTGCACGCTGACCAGGGAGCGCAAGCCGCTGTCGACGGCCTCGATCTCGGTGCAGGCGATGCCGTACTGGGTGGCGCTGCCGCCGGGGCAGCCGTAGCCGTCCAAGTGCATGCCCAAGACGCCCAGCTTGCCGAACTCCAGCGCCAGGTCGCGGGCCGGCAGCTCACCGTCCTCGAACCACTGCTGGATGTGGGGACGGAGCGTGTCGTCGCAGAACTTCGCCACCGTGTCGCGGAGCAATCGGTCCTCGCCGTCCAGGTCGTCGCGCAGATCCAGCAGATCCAGACGGTCGATGTGTTCGGCGGCCATGGGGCGACACTAGCGCCCGATTGTCCTGGCCCGAAGTGTTCACAGGCACGGTGGATAGGCTCATCTGCGATGAGCGCGCCGCTGCCGTTCGACCCGATCGAACGCGCCGGGCAGCTGTGGGAGCAGCACTGGCCCGATGCGGGTGAGCACACCTTCGCGGCCATGCGGGCGGTCACCTCCATCATGCGGGCGCACCAGATCCTCATCGCCGAGCTGGACGGGCGGCTGCGCCGCTTCGGACTGACCTTCTCCCGCTACGAGGCACTGGTTCTACTGTCGTTCTCGTCGAACGGGTCGCTGCCGCTGTCCAAGATCGGTGAGCGGCTCCAGGTGCACGCCACGTCCGTCACCAATGTCGTGGACCGGTTGGAGGCCGCCGGCCTGGTTCGCCGCGAGCCCAACCCATTCGACGGGCGCGGCACGCTCGCAGTGCTGACCGAGCGCGGCCGCGAGGTCGCCCAGGACGCCACCCGGGAGCTGAACGCCGCCAAGTTCGGGCTCGGCGCCCTGGCTGAGGCGGACCTTGACGAACTGTTCACCGTGCTGCGCCGGCTGCGGGTGGAGGCCGCCGACTTCGCCGTTTAGACAAAGGCCTCGGCGGGCAGGCCGGTGTGGGCGGCGACGAAGGCCAGGACGTCGGCGCGTTCGGTGATCAACGCCTCCTGCGCGCGGCCGTGCCCGTGCCCGCCCGCCGCGGCGACACGCAGCAGCGCCACCGAGTTCTCGTCCACGACCGCCTGAAGCCGGGCGGCGAACTTGACGCTATGCGCGGGTACCACGCGGTCGTCGTGGTCGCTGGTCAGGACGAGAACGGGCGGATAGTCCGCGTCCGGCCGCAGCTGGTGCAGCGGCGAGTAGGCGTACAGCGTGGCGAACTGGTCGGCGTCGGCGTACGGGTCACCGTAGTCGGACACCCAGGCCTGGCCGATCGTCCACTTCGGGAAGCGCAGCATGTCGAGCACGCCCACCTCGGGTACGACGCAGGCGAACAGGTCGGCCCGCTGGGTGAGCAGGGCACCGGCCAGGAGGCCGCCGTTGGAACGCCCACTGACCGCCAGCTTGGCCGTCGACGTCCAGCCGGAATGGGCCAGGTGCTCGGCGACGGCGATGGCGTCGTCGAACACGTTCTGCTTGTTGGCCAGTCGGCCCGCGTCGTGCCATCCGGCGCCGTACTCACCGCCGCCGCGCAGGCACGCAACAGCGACCACTCCGCCGGCGGCGGTGAAGCTGAACTGGGTGGGCTCGAACGTCGGCGTCATCGGAATGCGGAAGCCGCCGTAGCCGTACAGCCAGGCGGGGTGTGGCCCGGTCCCGGCGTGCACGTCGGGCCGGTGCAGCAGGAAGACCGGGATCTCGGTGCCGTCCTTGCTGGCCACCCGCACCTGTTCGACGACGAGGTCCGCACTCGGCATCCCGGACGGGCTGAATGCCGTAGAAACCTCGCCGGACTCCACGTCGATGGCGAGCACACCCGGCGGCGTCCCGAACGAGGTGAACCCGACATGCACGAGCGACTCGTCCTCCCGCGCCTCGAGGTCGACGACGCTGCCGAGGCCGGGCAGCGTCATCTCGCCGATCTCGGCCCCGTCGAGACGGTGCAGCGTCAGTCGTGACGACGCGTCGCGCAGCCAGGACAGCACCAGTCGGCCGCCCGCCACGGTGCCGGTCTCGAGGGTGTCGCTGCGCTCGGCCACCAGCTCGGTCATCGCGCCGGACCCCGCATCGAGGGCGACGATGCGCCCGAGCGGCGCGTCCCGATCGGTCAGCATCAGCAGCGACGTGCCCGACGAGCCGATCAGCGACCAGGCCGCGTCCGCCTTAGGGATCAGCGGCCGCAGAATGCCGTCGGGTGCGGTGAGATCGCGGACCCAGACCCGGGTGTCGTACTCCGTACCACGGGTGGCGTGGATGACCAGCCACCGGCCGTCCTCGGTGATCTCCGGCCAGAAGTTGACCTCAGGTTCGTCGGGCAGCGCGAGTACGACCTCGTCCTCGGCCTGGTCGGTGCCGAGTCGGTGCAGTTGGACGCGCTGGGCCGCGTTGCGGCTGGTGAACTCGTTGCCGTCCGGCGCGTCGAAGGCCGTGTAGAGAAAGCCGCTGGCGTCCGGCAGCCAGCGCGGCGAGGAGAACTTCGACCAACGCACCACGTCGGGCCGCTCGACGCCGGACTCGACGTTCAGTACCCGCCATGTGTTCCAGTCGCTGCCCGCCTCGGTGTAGCTGAACACGAGGAGACGCCCAGTCCGATCCGGTACCGCGTCGGCCAGCGCGGTGCTTCCGTCGGCGGCCAGTGGGTTCGGGTCGATCAGGACGCGCTCGGCTCCGAACGGCTGGTCCGACACCACGAGCACCGCCTGCTGCTCGTGGCCGTCGTTCCGGGTACGGAACCACACCGCGCCCCGGTGCTGGGGCAGCCCGCTGGTGGGTAGGCGGATGAGCGCGTTCAGCTGTCGGGTGATACCCGGCAACGCGGGCAACGCGTCGAGATAGGCGCGGGTACGGCTGGCCTGCGCCTGAAGCCACGCGGCCACCTCCGGGTCGTCGGTGTCCTCCATCCAGCGGTACGGGTCGGCGACCTTGGTACCGAAGAAGTCCTCGACCTGGTCGACCGTGCGGGTCGGGATCGGCAGCATGCCGACCACCCTAAGTCGGCCAGTTCTGAGTTGCCGCCGAACCGGGCGCGTAGGACAGTTGAAACGACAGGCGTAGTCGGCATCGTTGCCGGCGGCTCCCGAGGAAGACGACCGCCGCTTACCCGCCCCGGACCGATCTCCCAACCGGCCTTTGCGCAACGGCGGTCACGAGCTGCCGCGGGGATCGGTCCCCCGTCCGGTCCCCGCGGCCCTTAGTTCAGTTCGGCGGGCATGGCAGATAGTAGGACGTCCTAGTATATTTGGGCAGATGGAGCGGCACGAGATCGAGGCGGGCCGGGCGCGGTGGCAGAAGCGGTTCGAAGAGGCCCGGACCGCGGACCGGGACTTCACCACACTGAGCGGCGTCGAGGTCGCCCCGCTGTACGGACCGCAGGAGCGGGACGACCGCTTCGAGCGCATCGGATGGCCGGGGGAGTACCCGTTC
>DATAEG010000155.1:0-1815 GCA_036258135.1 Jatrophihabitantaceae bacterium
GCGCTGGCCGATCCGACGCGGCGGGCGCTGCTGGACCGGCTGCGCGAACGCAACGGGCAGACCCTCGGGGAGCTGTGCGAGCCGCTCGACATGGCGCGGCAGTCGGCGACCCAGCACCTGGGCCTGCTGGAGGCGGCCAACCTCGTCACCACCGTCCGCCGGGGCCGGGAGAAACTGCACTACCTCAACCCGGTCCCGCTCTGGGACATCGCCGAACGCTGGATCGAGAAATTCGAACGCCCGCGCCTGCGCGCGCTGAGCGCCATCAGGCACCGGGCCGAGGAGGACATCATGGCCGAACGGCCGGAGTACGTGTACGTCACCTACATCGAGAGCACCCCGGAGCGGGTGTGGAACGCGCTCACCGACGCGGACCTGACCGCGGAGTACTGGGGGCACAGCAACGTCTCCGACTGGCGGCCCGGCTCGCCGTGGGAGCACCGCCGCGTCGACGGCTCCGGCATCGCCGACGTGGCCGGCACCGTGCTGGAGTCGATGCCGCCGCGGCGGCTCGCGATGACGTTCGACGCCCCCGGCGCGGCTCCGCCGCAGGGTCCCACCCGGGTGACTTTCGACATCGAGCCGTACCACGAGATCGTCCGGCTCACCGTCACGCACGAGAACCTGGCCGACGAGAGCGCGCTGGAGGCCGTCTCGGCCGGCTGGCCCGCCGTGTTCGCCAATCTCAAGTCGCTGCTGGAGACGGGGCACGTGCTGCCGCGCGCGCCGTGGGAGATGCACGCCGAGCTGCGCGCCGAGCAGATGGCCCGCAACGACGGATCGGGCCAGCCCGGCTAGGTCACCACAGCGAGGCCGACCGGAAGTCGCAGGTGAGCTCGCCGGAGACGTCGACCGGGACCGACACCGGCAGGACGTAGATGTGGCCGTCTGAGCCCGGGGTGGGCCTGATGCCGTCCGGCGTCATGGCCGAGGAGGGCCCGCGCCACAGCTGCCAGCCGCGCGAGGCATAGAGGAGGGCGCCGTCAGGGCTGGCGCCGAGCGCGCCGAGGTCGTAGGCGGACCGCACGATGCGCTCGAGCGGGGCCATCAGCCGCGCGCCGTGGCCCTGGCGGCGCCGGTCGGTACGGACCGCCACGCCCTCGATGTAGCCGGCGCGCATCGTCCGGCCGGCGTGCAGCATGCGGCGCTGGACGACGCTGCCGTGCCCGATCAGCTCGCCACCGGAGAGGATCAGCGCGTGCACGCCGCCGAGCGCGTTGTCGAAGGTGTCGTCCGAGACACCGTCGAAGACGGCGTCCATCAGGCCGCGGATGGCGGCCTTCTCCGCGGTCCCGAGGTCGGCGGTGTGGGCTGTGCGCAGCTCGGTCATGCCCGGGCCGCCTCGGCGATCAGGCAGTACTGGTCGCGGGAGTCGTCGAAGTCGTTGTCGACTTCCCTCAGCCCGGCGAGCTCGAGCCGTTCGCGCAGCTCGGCGACTGTGAAGGGGCGGAACGAGACCGGGTACTCGTGCGTCTCGGCCCGGTCGCCGTCCTCGAAGACGAACACGATGTGGGCGGCGTGCTCGTCGTGCAGGCGTTCGGGTATCTCCCAGGCGTAGAAGCTCAGGCACCGCCGGCCGTCCCGGGTCAGCACCCGGGGTGCGACGCGCACGATCCGGCGTTCGGCGTGCAGCTTCTCCCAGTTGCGGGAGTCGATCGCCACGTGCCCCCCGGGCCTGGCCATCCGCCTCAGGCCGGTGAGGGCCTCCACCATGGCGTCCTGGCCCGCGGCGTGGACCAGCGAGTTCCCGACGCAGAGCACGACGTCGAAGCGTTCGGCCAGGGTGGCGGGCAGGTCGGCCCACAGGCTGTGCCG
>DATAEG010000156.1:0-17452 GCA_036258135.1 Jatrophihabitantaceae bacterium
GCAACGTGAGCGCGGCGCGGTGCTGCGGCGAGAGCTCGGCCAGCGTGCGCCAGGCCAGGTCGCGATCCAGTAGTTCGTCCCATGGGTCGTCGGCGGGCTGGACGAGTGAGGCCAGTTCGCGGAGCCTGGCCACATCGCGGCCCTGGCGCCGCCAGTGGTCGGCGAGCTTGTGCCGGGCGATCCCGATCAGCCAGGCCCGGCTCAGCACCGGCGCGGTGCCCGCCCGGACGGCGTCCGCAGCGGCCAAGAACGTCTCCGACGTGAGGTCCTCGGCGGTAGCGGGCCGCCCGCACCGCGAGAGCAGGTAGCCGTAGACGTGGCCGAGCGCATCGTCGTACAGCGCGAGCAGGTCCGACCCGCGCGGCGCCGCTCCCGCCGTCATGTCCTCATAGTCGTCTGTGGGGCCGCCTTTCCGTCGCGCAGAGGCCGTACCCTGATCAAACATGGCCGCCCGCTCCCTCTTCGCCGCGCTGGAGCCGCTGCTGCCGCAGGTCAGCAAGCCCATCCAGTACGTCGGCGGCGAGCTCAACTCCCGGGTGAAAGACTGGGATTCGGTGGCGGTGCACTGGGCCCTGATGTACCCGGACGCCTACGAGGTCGGGCTGCCCAACCAGGGCGTGCAGATCCTGTACGAGGTCATCAACGAGCGCTCTGACGCGCTGGCCGAACGCACCTACTCGGTGTGGCCGGACCTCGAGGCCCTGATGCGGGCGCACGGCGTCCCGCAGTTCACCGTCGACGCGCACCGCCCGGTCGGCGACTTCGACCTGCTCGGCGTGTCCTTCGCCACGGAGCTGGGCTACACGAACCTGCTCACCGCGCTGGACCTGGCCGGCATCCCGCTGAACGCCACCGAGCGTAACGAGAGCCACCCGGTGGTCATCGCCGGCGGGCACGCGGCGTTCAACCCCGAGCCCATCGCCGACTTCCTGGACGCCGCCGTGCTCGGCGACGGTGAGCAGGTCGTGGGCGCGATCACCGAGATCGTGAAGGCGTGGAAGGTCGACGGCCGTCCCGGTGGACGGGCCGAACTGTTGCTGCGCCTCGCCCGCACTGGCGGCGTATACGTCCCGTCGCTGTACTCCGTGAGCTACCGGGACGACGGCCAGATCGCGGCCTACACGCCGAAGCACCCCGATGCGCCGGCGCGGGTCACCAAGCACACCGTGATGAACCTCGACGAGTGGCCGTACCCGAAGACTCCGCTGGTGCCGATGGCCGAGACCGTCCACGAACGGATGAGCGTGGAGATCTTCCGCGGATGCACGCGTGGCTGCCGGTTCTGCCAGGCCGGGATGATCACCCGGCCGGTCCGGGAGCGATCCATCGACGGCATCGGCGCGATCGTCGACCGGGGTCTGCGGGCCACCGGCTTCGAGGAGGTCGGGCTGCTGTCGCTGTCCAGCGCCGACCACTCCGAGATCGGCCCGATCACCAAGCAGCTGGCCGACCGCTACGAGAACGAGAAGGTCGGGCTGTCGCTGCCGTCCACGCGGGTGGACGCGTTCAACATCGATTTGGCCAACGAGCTCTCCCGCAACGGCCGGCGCTCGGGCCTGACCTTCGCCCCGGAAGGCGGATCGGAGCGGTTGCGCCGGGTGATCAACAAGATGGTCACCAAGGAGGACCTGATCCGGACAGTCACTACCGCCTACGCACAGGGCTGGCGGCAGGTGAAGCTGTACTTCATGTGCGGTCTGCCCACCGAGACCGACGCGGACGTGCTGGAGATCGCCGAGCTGGCCCACGACGTCATCCGGGCCGGTCGGGCGGCTACCGGCAGCCGGGACATCCGCTGCACCGTCTCCATCGGGGGGTTCGTCCCGAAGCCGCACACGCCGTTCCAGTGGGCGGCGCAGGCCGACCCACCCACCGTCGACGGGCGGTTGGCCAAGCTGCGCGCGGCCATCAACGCGGACCGTTCGCTGGGCCGCAACGTCGCCCTGCGCTACCACGACGGCGAGCCGTCGCTGATCGAAGGGCTGCTCTCCCGCGGCGACCGGCGGGTCGGCGCCGTCATCCGGCGGGCGTGGGAGGAGGGCGCCCGCTTCGACGGATGGAGCGAGCACTTCTCCTACCCGCGTTGGACCGCCGCCGCGGCCGCCGAACTCGAGCCGCTTGGCGTCTCCCTGGACTGGTTCACGACCCGGGAGCGTGTCGAGGGCGAGGTGCTGCCCTGGGACCACCTCGACTCCGGCCTGGACCGGCAATGGCTCTGGGAGGACTGGCAGGACTCGCTGACCGGCTTCGAGCAGGACGACTGCCGCTGGACGCCGTGCTTCGACTGCGGCGTCTGCTCCACGCTGGGCACGGACATCCAGATCGGCCCGACCGGGCGGAACCTCCTCCCGCTGGCCGTCCGCAGATAACCGGCCCGGCGCGTATCAGGACAGATACAGCGACTCCTCTATAGGTTCACAGGTCTTAGGGGAGGGCGGGGCTCATGGCACTGGTTGTGGCTGGAACGATCGCCGCTCTCGCGGCCGGCGCTGAGGACGACGTCTTCGCCGGACGGGTCTGGCTGTCCGACGACGGAACGGTCGCGGCAGTGACCCGAGGTAATGACGCCGGGCCGGCCGGCTTCGACGATGCGCCGGTCGTGGACGCGGGCGCCGCCGTCATCTATCCGGGCCTGGTCGACCTGCACAGCCACCTCGGCTACAACACCCTGCCGCTGTGGACCGATCCCGACCAGAAGAAGCCCTACCTCAACCACAACAGCTGGACGGGAGAGCCGAGCTACAAGCCGGACATCTCCTGGCCGGCCTGGACTCTGGCGGCGCAGGCGCCGGAGTCGCTGCTCGCATACGTCCAAGTCCGTGCTCTGGCCGGCGGCACCACGTCGATCCAGGGCTGGCCGTCGATGAGCCGCCCGGCCACAAATCATCTGGTTCGCTGCGTCGACGACGACCGCGTCGGACCGTTGGCCGACCCGGTGCGGGTGTCGGCGCTGACCCTGATCGAGTCGGATCTCAAGCTGCGCACCACCGCGATGAACAACGGAGCGGTCTTCATCTACCACTGCGCGGAAGGGCAGCCCGGGCCGCAGGACTCGGTGGTCAACGAGTTCGTCGACCTCGACAAAGCCGGCTGCCTGCAACAGCGCATGGTCACCATTCACACGAACGCGCTGGGGCCGGGCAACTACACGCGCTGGCGCACCCGGGCCCGCGAGGTCAGCACCACGCCGCCCTACGGCACCGTCGTCTGGTCGCCGTTCTCCAACCTGTGGCTCTACGGCGTGACGACGGACGTCCCGTCGGCGCTGGCCGCGCAGCTGACCGTGTCCATCGGGACGGACTGGGGCCCGTCCGGCACTCACAACCAGCTGGGCGAGATCAAGGTGGCCCGGCTCCACTCCGACGGCGCGGGGTGGGGTCTCACCGATGCCGACCTGGCGCAGATGGTCACCAGCATCCCCGGCGACGCGGTGGCCCGGTCCTGGCAGCTGCCGGTGGGCCGGCTCGTCCCAGGCGCGCTAGCCGACGTGGTGGTGATCGACCAGCGCAAGGACAGCCCGTGGGCGAGCCTGGTGGCCGCACGTGAGCGTGACATCCGCTTGGTGGTCGCCAACGGGCGACCGGTGTGGGGGACCACCGCGATGATGAAGGCCGCGCGGGCCACCAATACGACGTCGGTGCGGCTGGGTTCGGTGTCGCGGCGCGTCTCACTCGTCCGGCCGGACGACCCGACGGCTACCTGGCCCTGGCGCGACGTGCTCGCCCGGCTGAACGAGGTGCGAAAGAACGCCGCCACCGAGCCGCCATCCGGGCCGGCCGGCGGGGTGGGACCGCCCCGGGCCAAGACGCCGTCCGTCGACCCACCGGGTACGCCGCCGATCGTCATCGACCTGGACATGCCCGGCGGCCCGCAGACGGTGGCGGGCCCGCCGCCGAAGGGTCAGCTCGTCGACATCCCGCCCATCGAGGCCGTGTATCACAACCAGGCGTGGCTGCGCAGCATCCACGGCAAGGGCTTCCATGGTGGCGCCCTCGACGGTCTGGCCGACCTCTTCTAGCGCGTCTGTCGGAAGGAGCGGGGCATGGCCACGCGTGACGATGTCATCCGGACGGCGCAACGCGGGGTGCCGCTGTCGAGGTTCTTCCCCACTCGGCGGGGCGCGCGCCAGCCGGCCTTCGCCGCTCTTGACCTCGCCGAGCGCGAGCAGGTGATCGAGGTGTTCACTGGGCTCCTCGAAGGGCTGTACACGCACCTGCCGCTGAAGCGCTCGAGGTACGGCGTCGACCCGGTGCAGCGGCTGCGGCTGCTGCAACAGCGCGCCGACCGGCTCGACCCACTCGGGTTCCACTACGAACTGGCCGACATCGTTACCGACCTGCGCGACGCCCACACCCGCTATGTGGGCCCGAGCGATCTTGCCGGGCAGGCGGCCATGCTCCCGTTCCTCGTCGAGGCGTACGGGCCGGTGAGCTCGCCGCGCTACATCGTCTCCAAGGTGGCCAAGGACCGGTCGCTCTACGGCAACAACCGCTACTTCGAGGCCGGCGTCGAGATCCGCTGGTGGAACGCGGTGCCGATGGACCGCGCCGTGGACCGCCATGCCGACGATGAGACCGGCGGCCGGCCGGACACCCGCCGGGCCCGGGCGCTGGAGTCGATGACCCTGCGCGCCCTCCAGTACGGCCCGCCGCCCGACGAGCGGTGGGTGAACATCGGGTTCGTCGACCGGGACGGCACGGACCGCGAGCTGCGCATTGACTGGCGGGTCGTGGCGCCGAGCCGGGCGGCGACGTCCGGCCAGCTGTCGTCCGGCCTCGGCGAGCGGTCGTTCGGCATCGACCCGGCCGCCGAGACGCACCGGCGGGTGAAGAAGCTGCTGTTCGCCCCGCATCGCTGGTACGCGGACCGGCGCCGCACCGAAGTGCCCGTGGACGCCTCGGTGCCGGACGGCGAGTGGCTGCCGACGTCCATGCAGGACGCGCTGGCGGCCAAGGTCGTCAAGGTGCGCGGGCAGCGGCTCGGCTACCTGCGGCTGTGGAGCTTCGACGTGGCCGACGACGGCGCCTATCTCACCGAGGTGATCCGCCTGCTCGGCCTGCTGCCCGACCGGGGGCTCATCATCGACCTGCGGTCGAATCCCGGAGGGCTGATCTGGGCCGCCGAGCGACTGTTCCAGCTGTTCACGCCGAATCCGGTAATGCCGAACCGGTTCTCGCTGCTGGCCACGTCCCTGACCCGGGCCATGGCCGGAGCCGCGCAGAACGAGACGGAACTGGCGCCGTGGCAGCAGAGCCTGGACGACGCGGTGGCCAACGGCGAGCTGTACTCGCGGGCCGTGCCGATCACCCCCATCGAGGCGTGCAACGACGTCGGGCAGGTGTACGGCGGGCCGGTCGCGGCCATCGTCGACCCCAACACCTACAGCGCCGGCGACCTGTTCGCGGCCGGCTTCGTCGACAACGACATCGGCCCGCTGATCAGCGTCGGCGAAGCCACCGGCGCGGGCGGGGCCAATGTGTGGCTGCCCGAGCACGTCCAAGGCGCACTGTTGGGCACCAGCTACCAGCAGCCCACCCTGCCCAGAGGCATCGGCTACACGCTCGCGGTGCGCCGGGCCACCCGGGTCGGACCGTCCGACGGTGCCGCGATCGAGGACGTCGGGGTGCGCGGCGACGTGCAGTACGCCATGACCAAGAACGACCTGGTCGGCGACAACTCCGACCTGATCGCCTTCGCCGGGCGACTGGTCCTGGGCCAGCCGCGCACGGCCCTGACAGTGAGCGGTCCGGACGGGGCGGGACGGATCGTGATCCGCACCCGTGGCGTCGACCAAGTCGACGTGGTCGTGGACGGGCTGTTCCAGCCGTCCGTCCGGGTCAGCGGGCAGGTCACTCGCGTCACACTCCCGGGGGACTGGACCGGGCTCGAGGTGCGGGGCAGTCAGTCGGGCCGGCTCGTCCAGCGCCGCCTGCTGGTTAAGTCTTGAGCCGGTCGACCAGCGCCGCGTCGGCGGCCGACAGCGGCGGCGGAGCCAGCTCGAACACCCATTGCGGCTGATAGACCTTGAGGTAGTCGGGTGACCGACGCCCGGTGGAGACGTCGAGGGGCCGGCTGCCCCGGTCTCCGGAAGTGCCTACCCACAACGGGGTGCCGTTCGGCAGATCGCCGGACGGGACTCTTCCTCGTCCCGACGGCAGGCGGAAGGTCGGCGACGACAGGTCCTTCGCGTAGGTCAGCCCGGACAGGGTGTCCAAACCCGCCTGCCACTGCCCGGCCGCGCCAGACGACCACGCCGGCAGGTTGATCACCGGCACGCCCGCGGGCGCGACGTTCGGGGCCAGCCGCTGCGCTCCGGATCCGATCGCCAACAACGCCGCGAGTCCGCTGTTCCCGGCGCGCACCCGGCTCCAGATCTCGGCGTGCAACGCCCGGACCGAGGCGTCGTTGACCAGCGCGTTGCGCCTGGCGGTGGTCAGGTCGCTCACGTCGACGGGCACCGTGCGCACGATCAGATAGCGCGTGGTGAGCCCGGCGGCGGTGAGCAGCGCCTGGAAGCGTTGGCCGGCCTCGCCACACAGCGCGCGTCCGGTGAAGAGGTCGTCGGGGGAGGCCGGGTCGGCGAGCACGGCCACGCTGACCGAGGTGAACCGGCCGCGGTAAATCGCGCCGGTGCCGAACGAAGCGTCGGACGTGACGCCCAACGAGGCGAAATTCGGCCAGCCCAGGCCGGGTTCACCGCCCATGAGCAATTGGGCCCAGGCGGCCGGCGGACCGGGGTCGAACCGGCGCGGGAAGTGCCGCGGCGGCTCGACGGGCAGGTCGCCGCTGGCCGCGGTGTAGCCGTCCTGCGTGCCCTCGCCCATGTAGGTATAGCTCAGGACGGCGCCCCGGGCGTTGTACTTGCCGTGCGCGGAGAACATCTGGATGCTGCGCTGGTCGTCGGCGCGGTTGGACGACGTGGCGCTGCGTCCCAGTCGTGGTGAGGTACCGAACGGGAAGTCCGCGTACGGGCCGGGATCGCTGGCGTAGACGAACGGCTGGCTCAGGTCGCGGTGGGCGCCGGAGTCGGCCGGCAGCCAGCCGGAGTCGGCGTTGATCCACGTGCGGATCTGATTGATGGCCCGGGCGAAGTCGGCCTTGATGGCCGTGCCGCTGCCGCCGGAGATGCCGCCCGGGTGCAGCACGCCGAGGAAGTGGACGCCCGCGAGCAGACCGTCACAGGTGGCCTTCTCGAGGTTCGCCGGGTCGGCGCTGCCGCCGTGCGCGGTGATCCACGTGGCCACCGACTCCTTGGCCGCCGTCCCCACCGCGATCACCAGGCGGAGGTCCCCACCCGCCACCTTGTCGAAAAGTTGGTGCCGGTGCGTGACGATCGGCGAGACCGGGTTCTGGGCCAGTCCGCGCAGCTTCTGGGTGTACTGGCCGAAGATCGGGTAGACGAATGTGTTCAGGAACAGGTAGCCGCGGTTGATGCCGATGTGGTTGAGCACGTGCTGCATCCGCGCGCCGGTGCCGCCGGTGAACGACCGGTGCGAGAGCGACTCGTCCTGCGCCCCTTCCTGGCCGACGATGAGCACCCGCGCCGAGCCGTCCAGCCGGCCCCGGTAGAACATCGGGCCGAAGTGCCAGCGGAACGTCTCGCGGCCGAGCACGGCGACGCCGAGGCCGCGGTAGTTGGGCGTGGCCGCGAACAGCTCGGGCCAGCCACTGGTCGTCGCCGGGCCCGGGTCGCAGTCCCAGGGGTTGCCCCGTGGATCCGTCATCGCCACCACCCCCGCCGTCATCAGGTTGGGGACAGCCTGGCATAGGGGGTCCGCTTCGCGCGGTATCTACCACGTGACGCGCTGGCGGGCCCGCCATTCGGCGAGCACG
This sequence comes from Jatrophihabitantaceae bacterium, assembly GCA_036258135.1. GTDB lineage: Bacteria > Actinomycetota > Actinomycetes > Mycobacteriales > Jatrophihabitantaceae > DATAEG01. The sequence continues at coordinate 7,834 of DATAEG010000156.1, forward strand.
TCCGCCCGGCCGTCCACGATGAAGTCCTCACCCCGGTTCCACAGGCCGAGGTACAGCCCAGCGGCGGTGCCGCGGAACGTGGCGTCGGCGTCGTCGGCCTGGCCGGGCTCGGTCTGGAGCGGACCGTCGCCGACGGTGAGCGTCCACGCCTGCGGCGCGTCGCTGGTTTCGATGACGATCGTGCACGGGGCCAGTTCAACTAGCGAGGACTTCTTGCCGCGCGGCATGAATCCGCAGACGAGCTCGTCGATGCCGTCCACAGCCAGCTCCGTGCTCACCCCGACCTCCTCCGTCGTGGGCAACCGGCCGAGCTCCGCGGCCTGGGCGTCGACGGAATGAATGGTGGTCTCGTGCGCCTGACGGCGAGCCCAGAACCGGCGTGGCGCGGGCGCGTCGCGCAGGAAGACCATCGCCTTAACGTCGTGCGGGGCATCGGCGATCGCTTCGAGCAAGTCCACCAGCCCGTCGCGGAACCACCCGATCAGGTCGGGCTCGTCGTTGACGACCTGGGACTGCAACGGCACGTTCGACAGGTCGCCGCCGCGCAGGTGGGCGGCGGCCCAGCGATGCACCATGCCCTGGTGGGCGAGCAGGTGCGCGGCCGTCCATGCCGGGCAACTCGGCACCGGCGCGTCGCGGCCGGCGGCCTCGGCGTGGTCTGCCAGTGCGCTGCCCGACTTGGCCAGGACTTCGATGTGCTGGTCGAGCATCAGGGACGTGGGCACGCCCGTCATCCTGGCACGCCTGGCATGCTCGGCGACGACGGATTCGGCTGGGGGAGGGATCGGGCTGGGTGCGCGCTCCTTTGTGGTGGTACAGCACCACCCGCCGTCCGGTGTCCGCGATAAGCATCCTGCTCGTCGTCATGCTCGCCACCGCGGCCGCGGCGTCCGGGCCGATGCTGCTGCGCGCGGTGGACGCATCGGCGCTGCGGCAGGCGCTCAAGGAGGCGCCGCGGGGCAGCGCCGACATCGTCATTTCGGCGCAGACCAGCACCGCCAACACCGTGAGCCAGATCGACCGGTACCTGCGCGCGGCCGTCGAGCCGGCGGCCACGTCCAGCCTGTTCGACGCCCCGATAACCACGCTCGAGACGTCGAACGCCTCGACCGTCCGGGTCGTCGGGACGCCGGCGTCCCAGCCCGGTTCCGCGCGGGTGCGGGTGGCGGCTCGTTCAGACGGATGCGCGGCGTTCCCGGTCGTCGCCGGACAATGTCCGTCCGGTCCCGATGAGGTGCTGATTCCGGCCAGCCTGGACGCCGGGAAGATCGGCCTCGGCCAGAGGCTCGCGCTCAACGTCGCCCAGGGCCGCGCCGGCCCGCTCACGGTGGTCGGCCGCTATGACGCGCATCGGTCGACCGCGCTACTGCTCGCCGACACGTCACCGGTTGTCGGTGAGATCAGCGCGCCAGATCTCGTCATGTCCGCCTCGGCGATAGCGGCACGTCAGTGGCCGTTGACCGTCGCTCGCCGCATCTCGCCGCGAGCCGCCGAGCTGACCGTCGACCGCGAGTCGCAGGCGCGCCAGGTGGTCGGCGGCGTCCAGCAGGCGGTCATCGCCGAGGCCGCCGATCTGTCTTTCTCCACGTCGCTGTCCGATCTGCTGGACCGCATCGACCACGACCGGCAGGCCACCGCCGGGCTGATCCTCGTCGTGACCGCCGAGGTCGTAGCGCTGGCCTGGTTCGGTGCGGTGGTCGTGATGCGACTGGCTGCGCAGGTGCGGGGACGGGAGTGGGCGCTTGGTCGGCTGCGGGGGCTGCCGCGCGGGACGTGGTTGGTGACCGTCTACGGCGAGGTGGCTGTCCTGCTCGCCGTCGGCGCCGTGCTGGGCGTCGGGCTGGCGGTGGTGACGTGTCGGCTCGCGGTGCGGCACTACCTGCCCGCGTCGACGTCGGTCGAGCCGTACCGCTGGCCGGTGCTGCTCGGGGCCGGGCTGGCAGTGCTCGGACTGGCCGCCGGGCTGGTCATCGCCAGCCTGCGCACCGCCCGAGCTCCCTTGGCCAGCCTGCTGCGGGAGAGCGCCGAACCTCCGCAGAGCTCGCGGACGGCCCTGGTCGTCGAGGCGCTAGTGGTCGCGTTGGCGGTGGCCTCGGTGTACCAGCTGATCGCCGGCAACACCCTCACCGGACGCAGCGCCGGGCTGGCCCTGCTCGCGCCGGGGCTGGTGGCGCTGGCGGTCGGGCTGCTCACCATCCGCGTGGTGGCAGGCGCAGTGCGGCGCCGCACCGTCCGGCCGGCCCGGTCGGTCGCTGGCCTGGTCATCTGGCGGCAGCTGGCCCGGGTCCCGTCGGCGCTGCAACGTAACGTGGCCCTGGCCCTCGCGGTGGCGCTGGCCGTCTTCGCCACTCAGCTCGGCGCCCTGTCGTTGCGCAACCGCACCGCCCGTGCCGAGGGCATCGTCGGCGCGGCTACGGTCGCCCACGTTCGGGTGCCGGCCGGGCAGAACCTTCTCCAGCTGGTGCGCAAGGCCGATCCCAGCGGCGCGGCGGCGATGGCGGTGGCCGAGCGGGACGCGCCGTCCGACGGTGACGTGAGCCGGGTGGTGGCCGTCGACACGACCCGGCTGGCGAGGGTGGCGGCGTGGCGACCGGACGGGTCCGGCCTGACGGCCGAACAGGTCGCGCAGCTGCTGCGGCCGCATCGGCCGGCGCCGGTCGTGGTGCGCGGCACCCGGCTGACCGTGCGGCTCACCGCGGTGCAGGTGACCGTCGCGCCAACACCCGTGCCTATCCCCGGTAGCCGGGCCGCGCCCCGGCTGAACGCGATTCTGGCCGGCCCGGCCGGATGGCAGTCCGTGCCGCTGGGAGTCCTGGCGACCGGCGGCGCGCGGGCGTACTCCGCGCCGATCGACTGCACGTCCGGGTGCCGGCTGGTGAAGTTCACCACCCGGGCAACAACGCCATCGGCGTACATCGCGAAGTTCACGATCGCGTCGGTAGCCACCGACGCGGAGCCGGCCGCGGACTTCATCGCCGTGCTGCACGACGCCGACCGGTGGCAGTCGGTGGCCAGCAGTATCACCGATCCGCAATCCGTGATGGTCGACCTCAGCCCGACTGCCGCCGGGCTGGCCGTCCGCACGGTGGACAGGGTGGGCAGCGCCACCCCCGCGTTGGCGCCCAGCGACCTGCCCGACCCGTTGCCGGCGCTGCTGGCCGGCGAAACGAGTGGGGACAGCGTGCCGGGTCGGCCTGACGTTATCGAGGGCACCGGCTTCGATGACCAGGCCCAGCTGCTGACCGTGGTCGGACGCAGCCCGATCGTGCCGCGCGCCTTGAACCACGGCGTCGTCGTTGACCTGGCGGGCATGAGCGCGCTGTCCGATCCGGCGGCCAGCCACGCCGATCCCGAGGTGTGGTTCTCGCCGGGCGACCACGTCGACGTCTACGCCGCCCTGGCCAAGGCTGGCGTCCTCGTCATCCGGACCGAGACCTCGAGCGCGACCAATGCCGATCTGGCCCGCGCCGGCACCGCCCGGGCCGTGCTCATCGATCTCGCCCTGGCCTGGCTCGCCGGCTTGCTGGCGCTGGCGTGCTACGTGAGCACGCAGGTGATCGACGGTCCGCGCCGGCGCCGACTGTGGGACGTGAGCCGACACAGCGGAGTCACCCGACAACACATGCGCGCGCTGGTGATGGCCGAGTTCACCGTGCCGGCCCTGATCGGTGTCCTCGTGGGTGCGCTGGCCGGGGTGCTGGCCGTGCTGATCGCGGGGCACCGGCTGCCGCTCTTCCCGAGCGGCACGGTGGGCCCGCCGCTGCAAACACAGCCGTCCTGGGCCACACTGGCCGTGGTCGTGGGCATCGCGATCGGCGCCGTGGTGGCCGCGGGGGCGTTGACGACGGCCGCGGAGGCCGCCGCGGATCGGAGACGCTCATGAAGGGCGCATCGGTCGAGTGCAGCGGCGTCGTCCACGTGTACCGGGCGGCGGGGACGGACACGGCGGCGCTGCGCGGTCTCGACCTGCACGTCGCCGCCGGGCAGCAGCTGGCCCTGCTCGGCCCGTCCGGCTCGGGCAAGTCGACGCTAATGAGCCTGCTCGCGGGCATCCGCCAGCCGTCCGCGGGCGCAATCAAGATCGACGGACGAGACATCTCGCGGCTGCCGGAGCGGACGCTGCGCCGCTACCGGGCCGAGACGGTGGGCACGCTGCTCCAAGGAGCCGCGGATAACCTGCTGCCCTTCGCCGGCGCTGCCGACAACGTGCGATTCGCCCGGCGCGCCACCGGAGGACGCGGCCACACCGAGGCCGTCGACGAACTGCTCCAGGCCGTCGGAGTCACCGGCCGCGCTTGCCGGACTCCGGTGGAGGGGCTCTCGCCCAGCCAGCGGCAGGCCGCCGCCATGGCGGTGGCCATGGCCAACTCGCCCCGCCTGCTCGTGGCCGACGAGCCGACCAGTCAGCTTGGCCCGGCCGCCCGGGATGCGCTGCTGGATGCGCTCTTGGCCGCGGTGCGACGGGTAGGCACGACCGTGGTTGTCGTGACTCACGACGCCGACGTGGCCGCCCGCATGCAGCGCACCGTCCACCTGCGTGAGGGCCGGGTAGGCGAGGAGGAGCGCAACCAGGAGCGGGTGGCTGTCCTCGGTGCGGACCGCTCGGTGCAACTGCCCGACCACGTGGTTCCGCACTGGCCGCCCGGGACCCACGTCCGGGTCACCGCCGAGGGCCCGGACGAGCTCCGCCTGACGAGGGTCGAGGAGGAGTAGTGGTGACCCCACGAAAGCGCTCCGCACAGAACGCTTCGCGCTTCCGCGGGGAGCCCCGATAATGACAACAGTGTTGCGCGTGGAAAGCGTGACAGTCGCGGTCGGCGGCCACGTCCTCGTGCGCGAGCTGAGTACAGAGGTGCCGGCCGGAAGGATGCTCGCGGTCACCGGGCCGCCCGCGAGCGGCAAGTCGCTGCTGTTGCAGACGGTGGCCGCCGAGCGGGCGCCTATGTCGGGACGGGTGGTGCTCGGGGAGCGGCCCACGTCCCACCCTGAAGTGCGGGCCGATACCGGCTACGTGCCGCAGACGATCCAGGTCTTGGACGCGCTCACCGCGGCGGAGAACGTGGCCCTGCCGCTCTTGGCCCGGAAGGTGCCGGCGGAGGAGGCGTGGAAGCGGGCCGAGGAGCAGCTCGGCCGGCTCGACCTGAACACGGCGCTGTGGCACAACCTGGCCGAGCAGCTGTCCGGCGGCCAACGGCAGCGGGTCGCGTTCGCCCGGGCCACCGTGTACCGGCCCCAACTGCTGGTGGCCGACGACCCGACCAGCGAGTTGGACTCCGCGTCGGCCGAGCTCGTCGTGTCCGTGATGCGTGACCTGGCCGGCGCCGGCTCCGTCATCGTTCTGGCCACCAGCGATCCCGAGTTGGCCGCCCGGGCCGACCTGCGCCTGGACCTGGGCGATCTCGCCGGAATACCCGCGCCGGCTGCGGGGTTGTGACCAGGTGTCCGACATCGAAGTCCGGGACGCACCCGAGCGCGGCCGATTCGAAATCTACGTCGACGGGACGCTGGCCGGGTACACCGAGTACCACCCCGAGGGCGCGAACATCGACTTCACACACACTGAGATCGATCCCGCGTTCGGCGGCCAGGGTTTGGGCACCAAGCTCGTGCACAGCGCACTGGATGAGATGCACGCCCGCGGAGTGGGCATCCTGCCGCACTGCCCGTTCGTGCATCGCGCGGTCGAGCAGGAGCCGGAGTACCTCGCGCTGGTGCCCGCTACCGAGCGCCGCCGCTTCGACCTCCCGCCGGCCGAGGACCAGTAGCGGCATGGCAGGCCGGTCCCGTCAGCCGCAGGGTCCGCCACCGCCCCCTGTGGTGGCCCGGGTCCGCATCCGGTACGCGAAACGCGGCCGGCTGCGGTTCAGCTCACACCGCGACCTGGCCCGCGGGTTCGAACGGGCGCTGCGCCGGGCGGAAGTGCCGATGGCCTACTCCGCCGGGTTCAGTCCCCATCCGCGGATCTCCTACGTCGGGGCCGCGCCGACCGGCGCCGCCAGCGAGGCCGAGTACCTGGAGATCGGCCTGATCGAGCCCGTCGACCTCGCCGAGCTCCGCACAGCACTCGACGCGGCCCTGCCGGCCGGTTTCGACATCGTTGAGGCGGTGCCAGCGGGCCCGGGATCGCTGGCGGAGCGGATCGAGGCCTCCCGGTGGCGCATCGAGCTGCCGGGTGTGACGACTGAGGCGCTCGCGGCCGCCGTTTTCCGGTTACTGGCCGCCAACCAGGCGCTGGTGACGCGGATGACGAAGGCGGGCCAGCGCGAGGTCGACGTCCGGCCCGCGGTGGTGGCGTTGCGGGTGTCACAATCGGGCAAGGACCCCGGACGTGCGATAATGAATGCGGTGGTACGGCAGGTGGTTCCTGCGGTACGGCCCGAGGACATTCTGACGGCGCTGCGCGACGTCGGTGGGCTCGTCTCAACCGAGGCTGCGCCAGCGGTGGCCACCCGGCTGGCGCAGGGCCCACTGGACGACAACGGCGCGGTGGGCGATCCGCTCGCCGCCGACCGGGCGCCGCAATCGTCCTGAGGATTGCAGACTTTGCGGTCGGAGCGTTCCGGCCGCCCGACAACAGGTCGGCGTCACGCCGGCCAGCGCCTCCGCGCGGTCGCGGTTCGACTCCGCGCCCGGGGGCGGGAATGGAGATCGTGCGAGCACATGCTCGATACCGAGAACACAACTGAAACCCCACCACGCGATTCCGCCGACGACTCGGTGAAGCCGCGCAAGACCGCGGCCAAGAAGGCCGCAAAGAAAACAACAGCCAAGAAGACGCCGGCCAAGAAGGCCGCCGCGACCAAGCGGGCCGCGAAGAAGACGCCCGACCCCGCCACGGAAGCTGGGTCGACGTCGGCTCCGGCGTTGGCCGCCCCCGCCCCTAAGGCAGCGGCGCCGGTGCTGTTCGTCCCGCCATCGGACGTGACCGCCCCGGCTGCGACGTCCAAACGGGCCCGGGCCACGAAGAACGCGCCGCCGGCCGCGGCGGCCGAGCCAGCCACCACGAGCGCGCCGCCGGAGCCCGAGACGTCCGCGGCCGCGGACGCTGAGACCGACGACGGCCAGCGCCGGCGCCGCCGGCGCGGTCGCCGCGGCCGCGGTGGCCGACCTGACGAAGCCGCCGCCGACGCCGGTGCGGCGACCACCGAAACGGTCGTAGAGCCCGAAGCTGACGAGGCCGAGACGGGCGAGGCCACCGAGGGCGTGGACGGCGAGGCGGCCAGTCGGCACCGCCGCCGACGTCGACGGAAGGCCGGTGCGGCTGACGCGCCGACCGGCGAGGACGACCCACCCAACACGATCGTGCACGTGCGCGAGCCCCGCGCGGCCGAGCCGAGTGACGAGGTCAAGGGCATCCGCGGCTCGGTCCGGCTGGAAGCCAAGCGGCAACGCCGCCGCGAAGGCCGCGAGTCCGGGCGGCGGCGCCGGGCGCCCATCCTGACCGAGGCCGAGTTCCTGGCCCGGCGCGAGTCGGTCGACCGCACGATGGCGGTGCGCCAGCGCGGCGAGCTCACCCAGATCGCGGTCCTCGAGGACGGCATCCTGGTCGAGCACCACGTCACCCGGGCAGCGGCCGCGTCGTCGGCGGGCAACGTCTACCTCGGCCGGGTGCAGAACGTGCTACCGGGCATGGAGGCGGCGTTCGTCGACATCGGCCGCGGCCGCAACGGAGTCCTCTACGCCGGCGAGGTGAACTGGGACGCGGCTGGCCTCGAGGGCCGGGCCCGCTCCATCGAGGCGGCGCTGAAGTCCGGCGACACCCAACTCGTCCAGGTCACCAAGGACCCGATCGGCCACAAGGGTGCCCGATTGACCAGCCAGATCTCGCTCCCCGGCCGGTTCCTCGTATACGTGCCCGGCGGCGGCATGACCGGCATCAGCCGCAAGCTCCCCGACACCGAGCGCACTCGGCTCAAGGGGATCCTCAAGAAGATCGTCCCCGAAGACGCGGGTGTCATCGTGCGGACCGCAGCCGAGGGTGCCAGCGAAGCCGACCTCACCAACGACGTCGAACGGCTGAAGGCCGAGTGGGCCGCCATCGAGGCCAAGGCGGCTAAGGGCGGCAGCGCGCCTGTGTTGCTGCACGCCGAGCCCGACCTCGCGATCCGCGTCCTGCGGGACGTGTTCAACGAGGACTTCCGGTCCGTGGTGGTGGACGGTGATGAGGCGTGGCGGCAGATCGAGCAGTACGTCTCCGACGTCGCCCCAGACCTGGCCGACCGGGTCAGCAAGTACACCGGCACCGGTGAGCTGTTCCACGACCTTCGGGTCGACGAGCAGCTGGCCAAGGCGCTCGAGCGCAAGGTGTGGCTCCCGTCCGGCGGCTCCCTCGTGATCGACCGCACCGAGGCCATGACGGTCATCGACGTCAACACCGGCAAGTTCACCGGCTCCGGCGGCAACCTCGAGTCGACGGTCACCAAGAACAACCTCGAGGCTGCCGAGGAGATCGTGCGTCAGCTGCGGCTACGCGATGTCGGCGGCATCGTCGTCATCGACTTCATCGACATGGTGCTGGAGAGCAACCGCGAGCTCGTGCTGCGTCGGCTCACCGAATGCCTGGGACGGGACCGGACCAAACACCAGGTCGCCGAGGTGACCTCGCTGGGTCTGGTGCAGATGACCCGCAAGCGGGTCGGCGAAGGGCTCCTCGAGGCGTTCAGCGAGCCGTGTGAGGTGTGCCACGGTCGCGGCGTCATCGTGCACACGGAGCCGGTCTTGACCAAGGCGGCCGCCGACGATCGCGAGAACGGCCGCGGCCGGTCGAAGAAGGGCGCCAAGACGAAGAAGAAGACCGCCGCCGAGATCGCCGAGGAGGAGCGGCTGGCGGCCGAGGCCGCCGAACAACGGGCCCGGGCGGCCAGTGCCATCAACCTGATCGCTTCCCGGACCGTCGCGCCCGCCGAGCCTGAGCCTGTCCCTGTTTCGGACGAGACGCCCGAGATCCCCGACCTGGAGCCAGAGCTCGTCCTGGACGAGGCGGTCAAGCCAGCCGAGGCGGCCGACGCGCTCGCGGCCTCCGACGACGGTGTGACGCTGCCGGCGAGCGCGCCCCGGCCGCGGCGCCGCCGGGCGGCCCGCCGTCCCGCGGGACCGCCCCAGCCCGTCTTGCAGGACTCCGCGTCATGAGACAGAGGCTTTGCCTGGGCTCGGCGCGGTGCCGTAGACTCGTCCGTCGGCCTGCCGGGGTGCGGGGCCATGCGTCGTCTCAGCGGAGACGGCAACCCACCGAGTGAGAGAGTTGTGCGCCGATGTACGCCATCGTGAAGAGCGGCGGCAAGCAGTACAAAGTCGCCGAGGGTGACGTCATCACGGTCGAGAAGCTCGACGGCGCACCCGGCGACGAGGTCAGCCTGCCCGCCCTATTGCTCGTCGACGGCGACGCGGTGACCCACGACGCCGACCAGCTGGCCAAGGTCAACGTCACTGGCGAGGTCGTGGCTCACACCAAGGGCCCGAAGATCCGCATCCACAAGTTCAAGAACAAGACCCGCTACCACAAGCGGCAGGGTCACCGTCAGCGCCTTACCGAAGTCAAGATCACCGCGGTGGGCGCGAAGGTGCGCAAGAAGTCCGCTGAGCAGAGCGGAGACGAGTAGAGATGGCGCACAAGAAAGGC
>DATAEG010000157.1:0-24113 GCA_036258135.1 Jatrophihabitantaceae bacterium
CAGCCAGCCGCCGGCCGCATCGGCCATGCGCTCGGCTACCGCACGCCGCGCCGCCGAGTCCCTGCTGCCCACGTCCGCCACGGCCGACTAACCGAGCCGGCCGTCCGACACGGCTTCGGCCAGGGCATGTTGGATCGCCGCCGTGTCAGGCACGCCGGCGAGAATGGCGTCCACCGCCGCCACCGCGTCCCGCGTGCCGGGTGCCGCGGCCGGCTCCGGCACCATCTGGAGAGTGGCCCGGGCCAACAGCAGCTCCACGGTGAGGACGTCGACCAGCACGTCGACCGCCTCCCCGGTGCGCGCGACTGCCTCTGGGGCGTTGGTGGCGTGGTCCTCCTGGCTCAGGTCGAGGCTGCCGACGTCCAGCGTCACCGGGGCGGCCAGCTGCCGGAGCCGGGTCGCTCGGGCGGCGATCGGGTACCGCAGGCCAAGTGCGGCCCGAACTGCCGGATCTGCAAGGGCGGGCACCTCGCCCTGGCTCACCTGAGAGACCAGACCGTTCCAGAGCCGGTCGGAGCGGCGCTCCGAGAGTTGTCCGACGTGGGCCAGGGCCGGACGGATGGCGTCGACGGCGAGCGCCAGCAGCATCGGGTGGAAGTTACCGTTGCTGATCAGGCGACCGGCCTCGATGGACGAGAGTGGGTTGTCGGCGGCGGCGTTCAGCTCGGTCTCGACCGCCTGAGCGGCGACGGCCGCGACCTCCCGGGCGGCGCCGTGGACCTGCGGAATGACACGGATCGTGAGCGGGTCCTGCACCGACACGGCCACCCGGCTCGTCCCGGAAAGCCGCTCGCGGATCCGGGCGGCACTCACCGTCTGCCCGGCGAGCCCCTTGGCTGCCATCGCCGCCGGGTCGACGATCGACGGGTTGGCGTGACTCGCGTCCATCGTCACGGCGGCGACGGTGTCGGCCACGTCCAAGACCCGGCCGACGCGCTCCAGGACGAGGGCCGCATGCCCGATAGCGAAGCCGTTGGCCGAGATGACCGCGAGGCCGTCCTTCGGCTCGAGTTCGACGGGCCCGAGCCCGGCCTCCTGAAGCGCATCAGCCGCCGGGACGACTCGCTCCCCCACCTCGACATCACCCACGCCCAGGAGAGCGAGTCCGACGGCGGCGTGCTGGCTGAGGTCCCCGGCACCTACCGACGCCACCGACGGCACGCGCGGGGTGATTCCGACGTTGAGCAGGCCAACGAGCGCTTGGGCCAGTCCCAAGCTGGCGCCCGAGCCGCCGCGCGCGATACCCACGAGCCGAGCGGCCATCGCGGCCCGGACGACGTCCGTCGGCAGCGGGTCGCCCATTCCGCCGGCGTGCATCGCGACGAGCTGCGGCTGGAAGGCACGGATGGCCTCGACCGGCACCCGCTCGTCGCGGGCGTGACCGATGAGCGTGTTGAGGCCGTATACCGGCTCGTCACCCTGGAGCGCGGCTTCGACCACCCGACGGCTGGCCTCTATCGTCGCGACGGCGTCCGGGCCGACCGAGACCTGAGCACCTCGCGCGACGGCCACCAGTTCGTCCAGCGACGTCGCCGCGGTGGAGATGACCACCTCAGCCACCCGACGAGCTTAGCCGCGGGTGCGGTGCCGAACGGATGGCCTCGTGCGCCGTGGTATAACGACGCGATTGGCCTGCTCAGCCCGGAGAGCGTCGACCCGCACAGCGGCTACCGCTGACCGCGACCGGTACGCGCGGGAGCTCTACCTGGAGTTACTCGACGATGTCAGCGACCGGGTCACCGAGATCCAGTTGGACGTGGCCCAGCCAGGTCAGACGCCGCCGGCGGTGACGATGGCCTCAGTGGCGAAGCCGGCCAGCAGGCCGATCAGCAGACCGAGGGCGACAAGATCGATCCGGTTGGCCCGTGCGGCCACGCCGAGCAACTGGGCGACGACATAGATGATCGAGCCAGCCGCCAGGGTCAGGAACGCGACACTGACGCCCTCGCTCGTGAAGCCATGACCCACCCAGGTCCCGAAGAACGTCGGGCCGCCGCCGATCACCGCCACCAGGCCGAGGAACGCCCAGCTCGGCTGGCGCCGGACGCCGTGGGCGTCCACGTCGCCGGCCAGCGGGGCGACGATGCCGAACCCCTCGGTGGCGTTGTGCAGCGCGAACCCGATGACGAGAACCGTGGCCAGGTCGATCGCCCCGCTGGCCGCCGACTGTCCGATGGCCAGGCCCTCGGCGAAGTTGTGCAGCCCGATGCCGACAGCGATCAGCAGCGCCATCTGCCGGGCCGGGCTCCAGGCCGCGACGCCGTGGGTGGCGGCGGGACGCTCTTCGACCGACATGGCACCTGGTCCCCCACGGCCGGTCGGCTGGCGCCGTCGTTGCAGGTACCGGTCATAGCCGACTAGGCCGAGGAGGCCGACGCTCAGCCCCGCTGCGAACAGCGTGCCGTAGCCGAGCACCGGCCCGAACGTGCCGTCGCCTTCGTGCAATGCGCTCAGCGCCTCGTCGACGGGCTCCCAGGCCGCCGACAGCACGTCCCAGATCAGGAAGATGAGGATGCCGACGGCGATCGCGTTGAGCATCAGCCGCAGGTGCGGCCGCGGCGTGCGCAACCGCCCGATCGGCAGGCCGATGACGATTGTCGAGCCGGCTATGAAGCCGAGCAACAGGGTCTTTGACAGCTCCACCGCGCGGCTCCCATCGTGGTTAGGTTTGCCTAACCTACCCCACTACGCTATGCGGTCAAGTTGGGGAGGGTGCGTGTGTCGTCGTCGCGCACTTGCCCGGCATCGAGGCCTCCCCGGAGAATCCCAGCATGGCCGCCGACGACGCGCTGCTACGCCGGTTGCGGGATCGGCTCGCCGAGACCGATGACATCGTAGAGAAGCCGATGGTAGGCGGGATCGGCTTCTTGTGGCGCGGCAACCTGCTATGTGGCGTGATGGGTGACGAACTGCTTGTCCGCGTCGACGCCCAGCAGGCAGCTGAACTCGAGGGGGACGGCAGGGCTCACCCGATGGTGATGGGCGGCCGGCGGGCCAAGAGCTGGCTGCTCGTTCCGGCACGCACGGTGGGTTCCGAGCCCGGACTGGCCACCTGGCTCGATAAGGCCTTCGCCTTCGTGGCCACGTTGCCGCCCAAATAGCCGACCGGCTCAGCCTGTCATCGCCGGGAAGAGCGTACGAGCGTTGTCGATCACGTATCGGCGGAAGCTCTCGGCCGCGGGCAGCAGCCGCCGCTCCGCCGGCCAGGCCATGCCGATCTCGCGGAAGGCGCCGTCTTCGGCGATCGGACGGTAGCGAACGGGCAGATCGGCGGGCGCGGCGAGGCCACCGCGCACCGCGGGCAGGATAGCCACCCCGAGACCCGCGGCCACGAAGCCGCGCACCGTCGGCAAGTCGTCGCCCTCGAAGGCGATGCGCGGAGTGAAGCCGGCCTGCGCGCAGAGCCGCTCGGTGACGTGCCGCAGCAGATACGTACGGCGCAGCGTGATGAACGGCCGCTCGGCGTACCCGGCCAACGACACGGGTGCGTTCCCCCGCGGGGTTTCCTCGGCCGACACGGCCAGCAGCAGCGGCTCGACGAGCAGCGACGCCCAGCGGATGCCGTCGGCGGTGGGACGGATTGAGGTGAACTCGACGTCGATTTCGCCGCGATCCAGGCCGCGCGGGTCGAGCTCGTCCCGGGTCTGGCGCAGGTCGAAGGCCACCGCCGGATGGTTGTGCCGGAACCCAGCCACCAGCGCCGGCACCAGCCATGTGCTCAGGGACAGCTGGAAGGCGACGGTGACGGTGCCGGTGTCCGGGTCGAGGACCTGACTCACCGCGGCCAGGCCGTCGTCCAGCTCGTGCAGCATCGCGTCGACGTGCTGCTTGAAGGCCGCCCCGGCCCGCGTCAACCTCAGGACCCGCCCGCTACGCCGCAGCAGCGGCGTGCCGACCTCGGTCTCCAGCCGGTTCAGGGCTCGGGACAGCCCGGACTGACTGATCCGTTCCAGCTCGCTCACCTCGGTGACAGTGACGCCGTCAGCGACCTGCTGGAACCAGCGCAACACATCCGTGTCCACATCCATGAGCGTAGTGCATCGATTAAATGCCAAATAGCCATTGGACGCATGGACGATCGCTCCGCACACTGGATGCCGTCAGTGTTAACTACACAGAAGGAACCGACATGACCCACGCCAAGGCTCCCCGCTGGCGCAGCCCCTGGGCTGCCGTACGCGGCCAGGCTGCGGAGCGTCAGGCGCGGAAGGCCCTCGAGAAGGACATCTCGACCTACGCGACTGAAGCCGACCAGGCCGAGCTCTACGCCATCATGCAGCGCTACGACGAGTCCCAGACCGCGGACTTGCGGCGCGCCCTGGACCGTACCGTTGCCGCCGGGCCGTACCTGACGGCCACTGCGCGTGTCTGAACTCAGCCAACGCATCTCGACAGACACCTCTAGCGCACGCCTTGCCCGGCCGACTCAGCCAGCGCCGCCTCCAGCTCCAGGTCGACATCGGCGGCGCTGAACTGGGCGTTATAGAGGTCGAAGTACGCACCGTGACGGTGCAGCAGGCTCTCGTGCGTCCCCTGTTCCACGATGGCGCCGTCCTGCATGACCAAGATCAGATCGGCGTCACGGATCGTCGACAGCCGGTGCGCGATGACGAAACTGGTGCGCTCCGACCGCAGTGCAGCCATGGCGTGCTGCACCAGGACCTCGGTGCGGGTGTCCACGGAAGACGTCGCTTCGTCGAGGATGAGCAGCGCCGGATCGGCGAGGAACGCCCGGGCGATCGTCAATAGCTGCTTCTCCCCCGCACTGATGTTGCTGCCTTCCTCGTCGATCACGGTGTCGTAGCCGTCCGGCAGCGACCGCACGAATGGGTCGACGTAGGTGGCCTCGGCCGCCGCATATAGCTCGGCGTCGGTCGCGTCCGGACGGCCGTAGGCGATGTTCTCCCGGATCGTCCCGTTGAACAGCCAGGTGTCCTGGAGCACCATGCCGATCTGGCCGCGGAGCTGGGCCCGGGTCATCGACGAGACGTCCCGGCCGTCCAAGGTGATGCGTCCCGAGTCCAGCTCGTAGAAACGCATGATCAGGTTGACGAGCGTGGTCTTGCCGGCCCCGGTCGGCCCGACGATGGCCACCGTCTGGCCCGGCTCGGCCTCCAGGGACAGGTCGGTGATCAGTGGCCGCGCCGGGTCGTAGCTGAACGACACGTGCTCAAACGTCACTCGACCGGCGACGGCTGGTACCGGCGGGGCGTCGACCGGGTCGGCCATCTGCTCCGGCTCGTCCAAGAGCTCGAAGACCCGCTCGGCGGAGGCCACCCCCGACTGGAGCAGATTGGCCATGGACGCGATCTGGGTCAGCGGCTGGGTGAACTGCCGCGAGTACTGGATGAACGCCTGAACGTCGCCCAGCGACAGCGCGCCGGACGCCACCCGAAGTCCCCCGACCACGGCGATGAAGACGTAGGTCAGGTTCCCGATGAACATCATCGCGGGCATGATCATGCCGCTGATGAACTGGGCACTGAACGACGAGCGGTAGAGCTCGGCGTTCTCGGCCGCGAAGGTCTCCTCGATCTCGCGCCGCCGCCCGAAAACCTTCACCAGGATGTGCCCGGTGTAGGACTCCTCGATCTGCCCGTTGAGCGTCCCGGTGTGTCGCCACTGGGCTACGAACCGGGGCTGCGACCGCTTGGCGATGGCCCTGGTGACGATCAGCGACAGCGGGATCGCCACCAGCGCGATCGTGGCCAGCAGCGGCGAGATCAGGAACATCATCGTCACGACGCCGACGACCGTCAGCGCCGACACCAGGAGCTGGCTCATCGTCTGCTGCAACGTCTGGCTGACGTTGTCGATGTCGTTGGTGACCCGGCTGAGCACCTCACCGCGCGGCTGGCGGTCGAAGTAGGCCAGGGGCAGGCGGTTGATCTTGGCCTCCACGTCCGCGCGCAGCCGGAAGATGCTGCGCTGCACGGTCCCGTTGAGGACGTAGCCCTGAAGCCAGCCCAGCACCGCCGCCAGCACATACACCACGACCGCCAGTGTCAGCACATTGCGTAACGCCGCGAAGTCGACACCTTGGCCCGGCACGACGCCCTGACCGATCAACAGGTCGGCAATCCGGCTGTCGCCGCGGGCCCGGGCGTCGGCCGCGGCCTGCTCAACGGTGATGTTGGGCGGCAGCCGGGCCCCGATGACCCCACGGAAGATGATGTCTGTGGCCCGACCGAAGATCTTCGGCCCCAGCACCGACATCGCCACGCTGCCCACGGCGAGCAGGACGACCAGGGCCAGCAACCATCGTTCGGGGGCCATCCGACCCAAGAGCCGGCGCGCCGACGGCCAGAAGTCCAGCGACTTCTCCACGGGCAGGCCCATGGCCCGCATCGGCCCACCGCCGCGGCCCTGTTCGCGCATGCCTCGGGCGGCCGCGTTCGTCTCGCGGGTGGCCACGTCCTGCCGGCTCATGCTTTTCGGGGCCCCCGCGCAAGCGCGAAGTGTTCTGTGCGGAGCGGTTGCGCGGGGTACGTCATCGCGACACCGCGCGTTCGGCCTCGTCGGCGGAGAGCTGGGAGTCGACGATCTCGGCGTAGGTCGGGCAGGTGGTCAGCAGGTCGTAGTGGGTGCCGATCCCCACCACGATGCCGTGCTCGACGACGACGATCTGGTCGGCGTCACGGATGGTCGCCACCCGCTGGGCCACGACAATGACCGTGGCGTTCTGGATGTGCGGGACGAGGGCCGCCCGCAGCCGGGCGTCCGTGGCTACATCCAGCGCCGAGAAGGAGTCGTCGAACAGGTAGACCGACGGGCGCCTCACGAGGGCGCGGGCGATGGCCAGGCGCTGGCGCTGCCCGCCTGAGACGTTGGTGCCGCCCTGCGCGATGGCGCTGTCCAATCCGTCGGGCATGGCGGCGACGAAGTCGCTGGCCTGCGCCACCTCCAGGGCCCGCCAGAGCTCCGCGTCGGTGGCTTGCGGGTTGCCGTAGCGCAGGTTCGAGGCCACCGTGCCGGAGAAGAGGTACGGCCGCTGCGGGATCAGACCGATCTGCGCCCAGAGCACCTCGGGCTCGACATCGCGCACGTCGACGCCGTCCAGGCGCACGGCCCCGGAGGTGACGTCGAACAGCCGGGGCACCAGGGAGAGCAACGTCGTCTTGCCGGCTCCGGTGCTGCCCACGATCGCGGTGGTCTGGCCGGGCCGGGCGTGCACCGTGATGTCGCAGAGGACCGGGTGCTCGGCTCCCGGGTACTGGAAGCCGACGTGGTCGAACTCAACCTCACCGTGGCCGGCCAGCTGGGTGACCGGCTGTTCCGGGTGCCGTATCGACGCGTCTGTGCCGAGCACCTCGCTGATGCGGTCGGCGGACACAGCCGCGCGCGGCACCTGGACGGCAACGAAGGTCGCCATCATGACCGACATCAGGATCTGGAGGAGGTAGTTCAGGAACGCGGTCAGCGCCCCGATCTCGATCTGCCCGGACGCGACCCGGTGCCCGCCGAACCACAGCACCGCCGCGCTGGAGAGATTCAGGACGAGCATGACCGTCGGGAACATCAGCGCCAGCAGCCGCCCGGCCCGCACCGCAGTGCCGGTCAGCTCCGCGTTCGCCGTCCGGAACCGGTCCGTCTCGAAGGGCTCGCGGACGAAGGCCCGCACGACCCGAATGCCCGTGATCTGTTCGCGCAGAACCCGGTTGACCACGTCGATGCGCTTCTGCATGGCCCGGAACTGCGGAACCATGCGGCTCACGATGGCGCCGACCGCCAGCACCAGGGCCGGCACGCTCACCAGCAGCAGCCAGGCCAGCCCGATGTCCTCGCGCAGCGCCATGATGATGCCGCCCACGCACATGATCGGCGCGCTCACCGCGAGCGTGGCGGCCAGCATCACCACCATCTGCACCTGCTGGACATCGTTTGTGGACCGGGTGATCAGCGAAGGCGCGCCGAAAGTCGACACCTCATGCTCGGAGAACTCGAACACCCTCGTGAACACGGCCGAACGCAGGTCGCGGCCCAGGCTCATCGCGGCCCGGGCGCCGAAGAAGACGGCCGTGATCGAGCCAGCGATCTGCACGACAGTGATCGACAGCATGACCACTCCGGTGCTGACGATGTAGCCGGTGTCGCCGCGGGCCACTCCGTTGTCGATGATGTCTGCGTTCAGGCTCGGAAGGTAGAGCGAGGCCATGGTGGCGACCAGCTGGAAGAAGATCACCGCGGCGATGGCACCCCGGTAGGGCCGCAGATACCGGCGGGTCAGCGCGATCAGCACGATCCGGCCCCTTCTGGTTCGCTGCGGACGGCCACGTTTCGGACTGTAGTCGGCGCCCCACAGACGATCAGGCGCTTTCGCGACTGGCGCACTCCCCCATCGCCGCGCTCACCTGGCGTCGGCGTCAGGCCATGACATCCGTCCTGCCGTCAGGTAGGTTTCTGCCTGAGAGGCGAAAACAAGGGAGCGGCCAGTGACCGTCGCACAGGCCTTCGGAGAGGTCGAGCTGGAACCCGGGTGGGCCGACGAGGTGCGCGCGCTCGCCCGCCGCCGCAAGGCGGTGATCCTGGCGCACAACTACCAGGTTCCGGAGATCCAGGACGTCGCCGACCATGTCGGCGACTCGCTGGGGCTGTCCCGGGTCGCGGCCGAGACGGACGCGGACGAGATCGTCTTCGCCGGCGTGCACTTCATGGCCGAGACCGCGAAGATCCTCTCCCCCGACAAGCGCGTGCTCATCCCGGATGCCCGGGCCGGATGCTCGCTCGCGGACAGCATCACCGTCGACCAGTTGCGCGCCTGGAAGGCCGAGCACCCAGGCGCCGCGGTCGTCTCGTACGTGAACACCTCGGCGGAGATCAAGGCCGAGAGCGACATCTGCTGCACGTCGGCGAACGCCGTGGCGGTGGTCGAGTCCGTCCCGGCTGAGCGTGAGGTGTTATTCCTGCCGGACATGTTCCTGGGCGCGCACGTCCGGCGGCAGACCGGACGCGAGAACCTCCGGATCTGGATGGGCGAATGCCACGTCCACGCCGGGATCAACGGCGCCGAGCTCCGCGCCCAGGCCGAGGCCCACCCCGACGCCGAGATCTACGTGCATCCGGAGTGCGGGTGCTCCACATCGGCACTTTGGCTGGCCGGTGAAGGTCTGGTGCCGTCCGGACGCACCCACATTCTGTCGACCGGCGGCATGCTGGCCGCGGCCCGGCGCAGCCAGGCCCGTACGGTCCTGGTGGCCACGGAGACCGGGATGCTGCACCAGCTGCGTCAGGTGAACCGCAGCACCGACTTCCGTCCCGTCAATCCGCGCGCCGTGTGTCAGTTCATGAAGATGATCACGCCGGCGAAGCTGCTGCACAGCCTGCGCTCTGGGACGGACGAAGTGCACGTCCCGCCGGGCATCGCGGCCCGGGCCCGGCGCGCCGTCGAAGGCATGATCTCGCTAGGCGTGCCGTCCGCCACCGGGGAGTGAGCGCGGCCGCAGGGTGGCCGCGGGGTCGGTCACCCATACCTCGCGCCGGGTGAAGCGGAACCGGGCGGCAGGACGTCCTCCGGCGGGGCCAGGAGCACGCCGCTCGCCGGTGGCCTCGATGACACCACGCCGCAGCAGCACCCGCTGGAGGTTCGTCGAGGAGACGTCATAGCCCAGTGCGGCCGCGTACAGGCCGCGGAGTTCGGAAATGGTGAACGACGGCGGGGCCAATGCGAACGCGATCGACGTGTACGACAGCTTCGCGCGCAGCCGTTCTCGGGCCGACTCGACGATGGAGCCGTGGTCGAACCCGGTACGGGGCAACGCGTCCGCCGGGTGCCAGGCGGTGTCCGTCGGCAGCTGCGGGCGCTGGTCGGCAGGGACGAGGCCCAGGTAGGCGGTGCCGAGCACGCGACCGCGCGGGTCGCGCTTCGGGTCGCTGCGCGTCTCGAGCTGCTCGAGATGCGCCAGCTCGGCCACGTCCACCTTGCTGGCCAGGTGCCGGGCGATGGAGGCGCCAAGCCGCTCCCGCTCGCCCAGACTGCCGCCCGGCAGCGACCACCGACCGCGGAAGGGCGCCTGGCCGCGCTGCCAGAGCAGGACGCACAGCCGCCCATCACGCACCTGGAACACGGCCGCGAGCACCTCGTGTGAGAGGCGTGCCGGCTGCACGGTGTGTGATCTTAGGTGCGCATCAGCACGCCGTCGTACGTCATGCCCATCGCCCGGCGCGCCTCGTCCAGTGTGGCGCCGGCCTCGGCGGCCGCCCGCTCGTTGCCGCGAGACAGGATCGCGGCCGCATCGGCCACGGTGAACTCAGTGCGCCGCCGCCGCATCGGCTCGAGAAGGGCGTCAACGGCCTCGGTGAGGTACGCCTTCAGACCGGCGGCGCCGGCGTCGCCGATACGGGCGGCGACCTCCACAGGATCGGTCCCGGTGGCCAGGGCACCGAGCTCGAGAAGGCGAGCCACGTCCGGGCGCGCCACCGGGTCGAAGGTGATGTCGCGGATCGAGTCCGTGCGGGCCTCGCGGATCCGGGCTGCGATCTCATCAGACGTCGCCGTGAGCGCGATGGCGTTCCGCCGGCTCTTGCTCATCTTGCCGCCGTCGAGGCCGGCCAGCCGCGGGGTGTTGCTGAGCACCGGCTCGGGCATCGGGAACACCGGCCCGTAGCGCTCGGCGAAGCGTCGGGCAATGGACCGCATCAGCTCCAGGTGCGGCAGCTGGTCGGCGCCCACCGGCACCCGCTCGCCGCGCAGCGACAGCACGTCCGCGGCCTGATGCACCGGATAGGTGAACATCAGCCCGTTGACCGAGCGTTGCCGGGAGTGCGCGATCTCGTCCTTGACGGTCGGGTTGCGGCGCAGCTCGCCCACCGACACCAGCGACAGGAACGCCACTGCCAGCTCGTGGATGGCGGGCACCGCGCTGTGCCTGAAGACGACGGTGTCGTCCGGGTCGAGGCCGGCCGCCAAATAGTCCAGGACGAGGCCGAGTACCCGGTCGGGCAGGTGTTCGGCCCGGTCGCGGTCGGTGATCACCTGGTAGTCGGCGATGACGAGGTAGAGCAGGTGGCCCTGTTTCTGGAGCCGGACGCGATCGGCGAGGCTGCCGAAGTAGTGACCGAGGTGCAGTGGGCCGGTGGGTCGTTCGCCCGTGACGATGCGTGACATGGATGTCTCCGAGGTGATGAAGGGGGCACCCACGGAGGACGACGACAGCGAGATCTCGACGGGACGTCCGCACGTGGACGCCCCAGGGCGGGGTTTAGCCGGGCAGGCCGCTTCGTTCGTCCACCTGGGACGAACGCCACACCGGCCTGGACGAATCGATCATGTGGCCATGGTACGGGTGGGTCGGCGCGCCCGCGCTAGGATTTGCGGCCTGCATGAGAAGCTCACAGCCATCAGACCCTCGTCGAATCGAGCTGACCGTGTCCTCCGAACGTTATGGCCTCGTCGCCTCTGTCACGTCCCAGTGGCCTCGGCTGATGGTCGTCGGCGTGATCGAAGTGATCGTGGGCATCGCGTCCCTCATCTGGCCACACGTGACCGCCCTCGTCCTCGGAGTGCTCTTCGGGATCGTCCTGCTGCTCTCCGGCCTCATCGTGCTGTCCATCTCCTGGGGTACCCGGTCGGTGGTCGGCGTGATCCTCGGCGTTCTGGCGATCGTCGGCGCGATCATCTGCTTCATCCACCCTGGCGCGGGCGTCGTGGCCATCCTGATCGGGTGCGCACTTTGGTTCTTCATGCTCGGCGTCGCCTACCTGTTCGCCGCGTTCACCGGCACGCAGGACCGGGCGTGGTGGGGCTTCCTCGGCGTGCTCAGCGTGATCGCCGCGATCATCTTCATCGCCAGTCCGGGCGTGGCTATCACCACCGTCGCCATCCTGGTCGGCCTAGCTTTCTTGATCCGCGGACTGGGAGAGATCGTGTTCGCCTGGCGGCTGCGCAGCGTGCACAAGGCCGTCACGGCCTAGATCACCCTACGAAACCGCTCCGCACTGATTGCTCCGCGCTTTCGCGGTGACCCGATCCGTGCGGTCCCGTAAATGGTGTTACCGCCTCAGCGTTACCAGCCATTCGGCAGCGGTCGCCCCTCGGCGAAGCCGGCTGGCGACTGGACGCCGACCACCGCGCGGTCGTGAAACTCCTCCAACGACCCGGCGCCCGCGTAGGTGCAGGCCGAGCGGACGCCGGCCATGATCTCGTCGATGAGGTCCTCGACGCCCGGACGGGCCGGGTCCAGATACATGCGGCTGGACGAGATGCCCTCCTCGTACAGCGCCTTCCGGGCCCGGCCGAATGCGCCCTCGCCGGTGGTACGCACCCGGACGGCGCGGGCCGAAGCCATCCCGAAGCTCTCCTTGTACGCGCGTCCGTCCGCGTCCTCGTGCAGGTCACCGGGCGACTCGTAGGTACCGGCGAACCACGAGCCGATCATCACGGCGGCGGCCCCGGCGGCCAGGGCGAGTGCCACGTCCCGCGGGTGCCGCACGCCCCCGTCGGCCCACACGTGCGAGCCCATGCTGCGGGCCGTGGCGGCACACTCCAGGACGGCCGAGAACTGCGGGCGGCCCACGCCAGTCATCATCCGCGTGGTGCACATTGCGCCGGGCCCGACGCCCACCTTGACGATCGAGGCCCCCGCGTTGACAAGATCCCGCACCCCGTCGGCCGAGACGACGTTCCCGGCCACGAGCGGCACCGTCGGGGCCAGCCCGGCCACCGTCTCCAGCGCGTCGAGCATGCGCTGCTGGTGACCGTGCGCGGTGTCGACGACGAGGGTGTCGATCCCGGCGGCCAGCAGCGCCTCGGCCTTGGCCTTGACGTTCCCGTTTACCCCGATCGCCGCCGCCACCCGCAGCCGCCCGTTGGCGTCCACGTTCGGCGTGTACAGCGTCGAGCGCAGCGCCGCGGTGCGTGTGATCAGGCCACGCAGAGCACCGGTGCTGTCAACCACCGGGGCCATCCGGCGGTGCGCGGCGTCCAGTGCCTCGAAGGCCTGCCGTGGATCGACGGTGTCCGGCAGCGTCATCAGGTCGGTGGACATGACTTCGTGTACCTGGGCGAAACGGTCCACCTCGGCGCAGTCCGCCTCGGTGACCACGCCGATCGGCCTGCCCCCGTCCACGATCACCACGGCGTTATGGGCACGCTTCGGTAGCAGCGCGAGCGCCTCGCCGACAGTTTGATGCGGGTCGAGGGTCAAGGGGGTGTCGAACACCGGATGGCGTTGCTTCACCCACTCGACGACGTCACGGACCACCCGGGCGGGAATGTCCTGGGGCAGCACGACTAGACCGCCTCGGCGCGCCACCGTCTCGGCCATGCGCCGGCCCGCCACCGCCGTCATGTTGGCCACGACGATGGGGATGCTCGCGCCGGTCCCGTCCTGGACCGTGCAGTCGACGTCGTCACGAGAGGCGACCGACGAGTGCCGCGGCACCATGAATACGTCGTCGTAGGTCAGCTCGAAGGACGGAGGGGCGTCGGAGAGGAAGCGCACGAAGCGGCAAGTCTACCGGCCTCGGGACCGTAGTGTTGGCGAGCGTGGGGCAAGCAGCGGCACGGACCTTGGCCGTCGTGGACATCGACGGCGTGGTCGCAGACGTGCGTCACCGGCTGCATTTCATCGGGAACGGACGACGTGACTGGGGCGCCTTCCACAGCGCCGCCGACACCGACCCGGTGCTCCCCGAGGGACGCGAACTGGCCGAGCTCCTGTCCGCCGAGCACGACATCGTGTGGCTGTCGGGCCGGCCGGAGTGGCTGCGTCCGCTCACCGAGACGTGGCTCGCCGAGCATGGCCTGCCGGCCGGGCCGGTGCTGCTCCGCGGCAACTACGACCACCGCCCGGCGGCCACGTTCAAGCTCGGCGTCGTGCGCGCCCTCGCCGAACGCGAGGTGATCGCCGCAGTTGTGGACGACGATGATCTTGTCGTCGAGGCGTTGATCGCGGCCGGCTTTCCGGCGGTGCGAGCCGACTGGCTACCGCGCACGCGAGGCGACGCGCTTCATCGGGCACAAGATGTGGAGGGCGTGTCCTGAAAGCGTTGTCACGATTTGCTAACAGCGATCCGCCACACTGTGGATATGTTTAGCGCGGCAACCTATCGCGCATTACGCTGTGCTGGAGATCGAGCGTTCCAACGGCGGGACGCACTGGGGGTAGAAGATGTGCACGCACGAACCGCGGTGCCCGGAAAGCTCCGCGAACGACGGCGAGGCCGCGGTTGTCGTGGCCAGTCACCCTGAGCAGGGGTGGAGCCTTCTGTGCAACGGGATCGTCCTCTTCGAGGACACCGGTGAACTTCTCCCCGACGGACACGCCGTAGCCGCCCGGCGCCGCGAGATGACCGCCGCCGCCGCACATCGCGCCGCCTGACCCACCACATGTGAGCCTGTTTCGGGGCTGAGTGCTCCGCGCTGCCAGCCGCCAGCCGTCATTCGGCGATGGGTTCCCAGATCAGCTCGGCCACGTCGATCACAATGTCGGAGCTCTCCCGGTTCGGGCCGTCCGGCGCGCGGACCTCGCCCGCACAGACGCACACCACGTCATTGAGCCGGCGGTAGCGGTCGCTGTCGCTCAGGTGACAGACGCAGCCGACGACCTGGCGCCGGCCCGGCGGGTAGGCCCGGCCATAGCCGTGCCATTCGAACAGGATGACCGCGCCGTCGTCGGCCTCGATGACGGCGCGGAAGTCCGGACGGAACGGCCTTCCGCGGTGCGCCGATACGGAAAGTTTGCGCCGCGGAAACGACCACTGATCGAGCCCTCGCACCGGCCCTCGGCGAAGAACAGGTGCTGCTCCCACCCACCCTCCAGCACGGTCGTCCAGGTCTGGATAGGTGTAGCGAATCCGGTACAACTGCTCGAGCCGCAACGTCGCACTCCGCTCCTGACGAACCAACGGTCCCGGCAGCATCACAGACCACGTCTCCCCGCGCCACAGGACACGCGTGCCTGCACAGACACCGGAGAATGCCGAGATCAGGTTGCGCCAGTGAACAAGTCGCTGAGCCTATGAGGCGGCCGCCTCCACGCGGATCACGATGGACTTTGACGTGGGCGTGTTGCTGCCCACCGCGGTCGAGTCCAGCGGCACCAGTACGTTGGCCTCCGGGAAATAGGCCGCGGCGCAGCCCCGCGCCGTCGGGTACTGCACGGCCCGGAACCGGCGGGCCCGGCGTTCGCCGTCCTTCCAGACGCTGATGAGGTCGACCAGATCGCCGTCCTGCAATCCCCGCTCGCGGAGGTCGTCCGGGTTGATGAACACCACCCGTCGGCCGCCCTTGATGCCGCGGTAGCGGTCGTTCAGGCCGTACACCGTGGTGTTGAACTGGTCGTGCGAGCGCACCGTCTGAAGCAGCAGGTGCCCGTCCGGCACCTCTACCGAGTCCGGCGGATTCACCGTGAACCGGGCCTTGCCGGTCGCCGTGGGAAACGTGCGTGAGTCGTGCGGGCCGCGCGGGAGCATGAAGCCGCCAGGTGCGGCCACCCGCTCCTCGAAGGCGTGGAACCCCGGCACGACATGCTCGATGTGCTTGCGGACGATCCGGTAGTCCGAGCCCATGTCCCGCCAGCCCAGGTCCTGGCCGAACAGCCGGTGGCCGAGCTCGGTGACGATGGCGACCTCGCTGCGCAGCTGGTCGGACGCGGGCGCCAGCCGGCCGCGGGAGGCGTGCACCATGCTCATCGAATCTTCGACGGTGACGAACTGTTCGGTGCCGCCCCGGACGTCGCGTTCACTCCGGCCGAGACACGGAAGCAGCAGCGCCTGCCGGCCGTGGCACAGGTGTGAGCGGTTCAACTTGGTGGCGACGTGGACGGTGAGCGCGCAGTTGCCCATCGCCATCTCGGTGACCGCCGTGTCCGGCGTCGCGGCCACGAAGTTGCCGCCCAGCGCCATGAAGACGTCCACCTTGCCGTCGCGCATGGCCCGGATCGTGTCGACGGTGGCCCAGCCGGGCGCCCGGGGTGGCTCGAAGCCGAACTCGTCGTGCAGCGCGTCCAGGAAACTGTCGGGCATCTTCTCCCAGATGCCCATCGTGCGGTCGCCTTGGACGTTGCTGTGCCCGCGGATCGGCGACGGCCCGGCGCCGGGACGGCCGATGTTGCCGCGCAGCAACAGGAAGTTGACGATCTCGCGGATCGTGGCCACAGCGTTGCGGTGCTGGGTCAGGCCCATGGCCCAACAGACGACGACGCTACGGGCGGCGACGACGTCTCCGGCGAACTCCTCGATCTGGGCCCGGGTCAGGCCGCTCTGGGCCTCAATGGTGGCCCAGTCGAGCGCCCGCCACGCCGCTGCGGCCTCAGCGAAGCCGTCGGTGTAGGTGTCGATGAACTCGCGGTCCAGAACCGTCCCGGGCGACTTGTCCTCCAAGGCCAAGAGCACCTTGGCCAGGCCCGCGAACATGCCCAGGTCACCGTTCACGCGCACCGGCAGCAGCCGGTCGGCCAGCTTCGTGCCAGGCCCGGCCAGCCCGCGGGGCGTCTGGGGGTTGTGGAACCGGCCAAAGCCGGCTTCCGGCAGTGGGTTGGCCACGACGATGCGGCCACCGCGGCGCTTGGCCCGTTCGAGGGCGGTGAGCATGCGCGGATGGTTCGTGCCCGGGTTCTGGCCGACGATGATGATCAGCTCGGCATATTCGGAGATGTCTTCCAGCGTGACTACGCCCTTCCCGACGCCGATCGTTTCGGTGAGAGCGGTGCCGCTGGACTCATGGCACATGTTCGAGCAGTCCGGGAGGTTGTTCGTGCCGAGTCGACGGGCCAGCAGTTGGTAGACGAAGGCGGCTTCGTTGCTGGCCCGGCCGCTGGTGTAGAAGACGGCCCGGTTCGGATCAGCCAGTCCGCGCAGCTCGTCGGCGATGAGCGTGATCGCGTCGTCCCACGAGATCGGGGCGTAGTGGGTGGCGCCGGCAGCGAGGTACATCGGCTCGACCAACCGGCCGTGGTGCTCCAGCCAGTGCCCGTCCTGTTGGCGCAGGTCGGCGATCGAGTGAGCCGCGAAGAACTCCCTGCCGACCCGCTTCCGAGTAGCCTCCCAGGCCACCGCTTTAACCCCGCTCTCGCAGAACTCTGCCGTCTTGCGTTCCGCGGCGGCCGGGTCGGGCCAGGCGCAACTCGGGCAGTCGAAGCCGTCGGCCTGGTTCAGCTTGAGCAAGGTCTGGACGCTGCGCTTCGGACCCATCTCCGCCACCGCATAGCGCATCGCGGCCGCGATACCCGGAATCCCTGCCGACCTCGTCTTGGGCGAGTGCGTGGCCGGTTGCTCCGGGTCGCGGGCGGTCATTGCTCGAATTCCTCCACCGGTGGGCAGGCGCAGACGAGATGGCGGTCGCCGTAGGCACCGTCGATGCGGCGCACCGGCGGCCAGTACTTGTCGGCGGGTCGCACCCCCGCGGGATACACCGCCTCGGTCCGGCTGTAGGCGTACGGCCATTCGCCGGTCAGCGTTTCCGCCGTGTGCGGAGCGCCGCGCAACGGGCTCTCCTCGGCGGGCCACTCCCCCGTGGTCACCCGGTCGATCTCGGACTTGATGGAGATCATCGCTTCGACGAAGCGGTCCAGCTCGGCCAGGTCCTCGCTCTCGGTGGGCTCGACCATCAGCGTGCCGGCGACCGGGAAGGACATCGTCGGGGCGTGGAAGCCGTAGTCGATGAGGCGCTTGGCCACGTCATCGACACTAACCCCGGTGGCCGCGGTGATGGGGCGCAGATCGAGGATGCATTCGTGCGCCACCAAGCCGTGCTCGCCGCTGTAGAGGACCGGGAAATGCGGCCCGAGCCGGTGGGCCAGGTAGTTGGCGCCCAGGATGGCGGCCGCGGTGGCGGCGGTCAGGCCGTCCGGACCCATCAGGCGGATGAAGGCCCACGTGATGGGCAGGATCGACGCCGAACCCCACGGCGCCGCGGTGTTCGCTCCCGGGCTGGTCTCCGGCCCGGCCAGCGGCTGGAGCGGATGGTTCGGCAGATAGGGCGCCAGGTGCGCCCGCACGCCGATGGGTCCGACGCCCGGGCCACCACCGCCGTGCGGGATGCAGAACGTCTTGTGCAGGTTGAGGTGCGACACGTCCGCGCCGAACCGGCCCGGCCGGGCCACGCCCACCATGGCGTTGAGATTGGCCCCGTCGACGTAGACCTGCCCGCCGGCCTCGTGCACCGCCTCGCACACCGCGGTGACGTGCTCCTCGAACACCCCGTGCGTGGACGGGTAGGTCAGCATGATCGCCGCGACCTCGTCAGCATGCTCGGCGATCTTGGCGCGCAGGTCGGCGAAGTCGATCTCGCCCTCCGTGCCGGCGGTCTTGACCACGACGACTTTCATCCCGGCCATGACGGCGCTGGCGGCGTTGGTGCCGTGCGCGGACGCCGGGATGAGGCACACCGTCCGGTGCGTGTCGCCGCGGGACCGGTGGTACTCCCGGATGGCCAGCAGGCCGGCCAGTTCTCCCTGGGCGCCGGCGTTGGGCTGCAACGAGATTGCGTCGTAGCCGGTGATCGCGCAGAGCCAGGCCTGAAGATCGGCGAACAGGTCGCGGTAGCCGGGGAACTGGTCGGCCGGCGCGAACGGGTGCATGCGGCTGAAGCCGGGCAGCGTGATCGGCTCCATCTCCGTGGTGGCGTTGAGCTTCATCGTGCACGAGCCGAGCGGGATCATGCCGCGGTCGAGGGCGTAGTCCTTGTCGGCCAGCCGCCGCAGGTAGCGCAGCATGGCCGTCTCGGAGTGGTACCGGTGGAACACCGGGTGGGTGAGGTACTCGCTGGTCCGGCGCCGGTCGGCGTCGATGACCTCCCCGACGGCCGCGTCCAGACGGGCGACGTCGGTGGCGCCGAGGGTCAGGCCGAAGGCGCGCCAGACGCTGACCAGATCGTCGGAACTGGTGACCTCGTCGCACGAGAGGCCAACCGTGTCGGCGTCCGCTCGGCGCAGGTTGATACCCGCGTCCAGCGCCCGGCCCAGGACGAGGTCGGCGTGCTGTGGGACGCGCACAGACAGAGTGTCGAAAAAGCTCCTTGGGAGGACGTCGAGGCCGCCTTCGGAGAGGCCCGCGGCCGCGATGCGGGCCAGCCGGTGCACCCGGCGCGCGATGTCACGCAGCCCGTCCGGCCCGTGGTAGACGGCGTACATGCCGGCGATGACAGCCAGCAGCACCTGGGCGGTGCAGATGTTGCTGGTGGCCTTCTCGCGGCGGATGTGCTGCTCGCGGGTCTGGAGTGCCAGCCGGTACGCCAGCGCGCCGACCGCGTCGACGGAGACGCCCACAAGGCGGCCCGGCAGCTGCCGTTCCAGCCCGGACCGGGTGGCGAGGTAGGCCGCGTGCGGCCCGCCGAAGCCCATGGGCACGCCGAACCGCTGCGTGGTGCCGACAGCGAGGTCGGCGCCCGCCTCGCCCGGCGGGGTGAGCAACGTCAGCGCCAGCAGATCCGCGGCCACCGCCACGAGGGCGCCTGCGGCGTGGCCGGCCTCGACGATGGGTCGAAGGTCGCGTACCTGGCCGGACGCGCCCGGGTACTGCACGAGCACGCCGAACACACCCTCGGTGGGCAACGGCATGTCCAGGTCGTGCACCAGGACGTCCAGGCCGAGGGGTGTCGCTCTGGTCCGCATCACTTCGATCGTCTGGGGCAACGCGTCGGCGTCGACGACGAAGACCGTGGCGCCGGACCGGGCCGCCGGGGCCGCTCGGTGCGCGATGGCCATTGCCTCAGCGGCGGCGGTGGCCTCGTCCAGCATGGACGCGTTCGCCACGGGCAAGGCGGTCAGGTCCTCCACCATGGTCTGGAAGTTGAGCAGGGCCTCGAGCCGTCCCTGGCTGATCTCGGGCTGGTAAGGCGTGTACGCGGTGTACCAGGCCGGGCTCTCCAGGACGTTGCGGCGGATGACCGCCGGAGTGACCGTGTCGTAGTACCCCAGGCCGATCATCGATGTGACCACGCGATTGCGGTCGGACAGCGCGCGCAGCTCGGCGGCCACCACGGGCTCGGTCGCCGCCGGCGGGATGGCCAGGGCCGTCCGGTCGCGGATCGTCTTGGGGATGGCGGCATCGAGCAGCGCGTCCACGGAGCTGAAGCCGAGGACGTCGAGCATGCGCTGCTGATCGGCGGCGGGGCTCGTTCCGATGTGGCGGCGGGCGAACGGCGGCCGGCCGGATAGGTCGGTGAGCGATTCGGTGGGACGGACGTCGGTGGTAGTCATGGACGGGCTCCGGGCGCGGTCGAAACTACCCGCGGTCTCCCGCGGTCCCCCTCTGTCGGGTTTCCCTCCAGAGCGGCCTCCCCGGAACGGTCCGCGCTGCCTGAGAGGTTCTGGGGTATTGCCCCTTCGGCGCCGCCGATCCACCGGATCGGACGGACTCTCCCGTGCGGGTAATCGGCCGGACCTTGACGTTACCAGGTCCGACCGCGCAGATCGCCGGACCTAACCGGCGGTGCGGCTGAGCCGGCGGCGGGACAGTTCGTCGGTGGCGTCGGCCGCGGGCTCGACGACCTCGGCCGGGAAGTCGGCCAGCGAGCCGGCGAGTTCGCGCAGCGCGCCGCTCACCGCGATGCCGAACACACCCTGGCCGCCGCGCAGCAGGTCGACGACCTCTTCAGCGGACGTGCATTCGTAGACGGTGGTGCCGTCGGAGAACAGGGTGATGCGGGCCAGGTCGTCCACCCCGCGGGCCCGCAGCGTGGTGACGGCGGAGCGGATGTTGTGCAGAGAGACGCCAGTGTCGAGGAGCCGTTTGACCACCTTGAGAACCAGGATGTCCTTGAACGAGTACAGCCGCTGGCTGCCCGATCCGGCCGCGGACCGGACAGACGGCACCACCAGCCCGGTGCGCGCCCAGTAGTCGAGTTGACGGTAGGTGATACCGGCGGCAGCGCACGCGGTCGGACCGCGGTAGCCGCTGCCCTCCACAGGCTCCCGCCCGGGCGCGTCGAACAGTGCGGGCTGGTCGACGCTGGTCGGGGTGGCCGGCAGGCTGTTTGAGGATTCGGTGTCAGAGAACCCGGTCATGCCCACCTCGCTCCTCGATGCCGCCGCGACGCACGGCATCTTCCCTAACCGGAAATCCCACGGCGGTGATTCCTCTTCCGCGACGCTAGGACGCGGGCCGGTCCGGGGTCAACGCGACGCGCGGATACCGCGTCGCAAATGTAACTCTCAACCTCAGAATGAGACTTGCCCGGTGGGCCGCTCAGCGATCGCCGCCGGCGGCGAAGTCCTCGGGCGAGATCGTGTCGAGGAACTCGCGGAACGCCTCGACCTCGCCCTCGGCGTCACTGGCACCTTCTGGCACGTGCGCACCGATGTCGTCGGGTACCGGCACCCCGGCTTCGTCCAGCACCGTCTCGGCCGCGTAGATAGGTGCGTCGGCGCGTAGGGCGAGCGCGATGGCGTCGGACGGGCGGGCGCTGACGACGACACCGCCGGCGAAGACCAGCTCGGCGTAGAAAACCTCGTCGCGGATCTCAGTAATCCGGACCGCCTGCAACGGCGCACCGAGCGCCTCGATGACGTCGCGGAGCAGGTCGTGGGTCAGCGGGCGGGCCGAGGTGACGCCTTGCTGCTGGAAGGCGATCGCGGAGGCCTCAACGGCGCCGATCCAGATCGGCAGGTAGCGGGTGCCGTCCACCTCTTTGAGCAGCACGACCGGCTGGCTGGCGGGGAGCTCGACGCGGACGCCCAACACTTCCAATGCCTTCATCGCGACCTCCCAAGTCCGGCCTGCGGTCCCGACGCTACACGCCGCAACGGCCGAGCGTGGTAAACCGGGCGCGGTCAGCCGCCGCTGACGGTCTCGCGCAAACCCGCTCGGACGAGCGCCGCGTGCAATGCCACGGAGAGTGCGGCCAGCTCCCGGGTCGTGTCCTGGGCGCGGGCCCGCCCTTCGGAGTTGCGTTGCTTGGCCAACGGCCCGACCACCTGGCTGAACAGGCCAATCTCGCGGTCGGCCGCGGCGCGGAACGGGCGCAGGTGACGGCCCTCCAGGCCGAACCGGGACAGCTCCCCGACGATCTTGGCCACGGAGAGCGCGTCGTCGTCGAACCGGTCGCCGCTAACGGCCTTCACCAGGCCGAACTGCTCGAGCTGCTGAAGCTGCTCGGGGCGCAGTCCCGCCGCGTTGAGCAGCTCCTCACGGGTGAGCCGCAGGGCTGCGGGATGAAGCTGGAAGTCGTCGGCCGTAGGAACCTCGGCGAGCGCGATCCGCGCCGACCTCGGCACACCGCCGGGTCCGGCCGGACGCAGGCCGTTGTCGAGCGCCTCGAGCTGTTCCTTGATCACCCGCAACGGCAGGTAGTGGTCGCGTTGCTGGCTGAGCACGTAGCGCAGCCTGGCTATGTCCGCGCTGGCGAACTTGCGGTAGCCGGACGGAGTGCGGGCGGGCGCCACTAGTCCCTCGGTCTCGAGGAAGCGGATCTTGCTGATCGTGACATCCGGAAAGTCGGTGCGCAGCTGATTGAGCACCTCACCGATGCTGATCGTGCCAACCGGATCGCGCTCAGCCGCGGTCATGGGTGCTACCCCTTTCCCGCGTCCCCCGACCTGCCACCGAGCGGCGCGCCCCCGTGTCCCCGCTCACGCGCTCGGCGCTCCGACAGCGGTCAGGTACACCAACCGGAACTTGCCGATCTGCACCTCGTCCGAGCTGCTGAGCACCGCGGAGTCGATACGTTCCCGGTTGAGGTACGTGCCATTTAGAGATCCGACGTCGTGCACGGAGAAGCCATCGCTCTCGCGGCGGAACTCGACGTGACGGCGTGACACGGTCACATCGTCGAGGAAGATATCGCTGTCGGGATGACGGCCCGCGGTCGTGACGTCCCGGTCGAGCAGGAACCTGCTTCCGGCGTTCGGCCCGCGCTTGACCACCAGCAGTGCCGATCCCGGCGGCAACGCGTCGATGGCACTGCGGTGCGCCTCGGCAGAGAAGTCCGTCTCGCCTTCGGCCGGCGGTGCGGTCGTGGGGTTGAAGAGCGACGTGTCCGTGGTGGACTCACCCGCGTCCAACGCAGCGCCGCACGAGGAACAGAACCGGCTGGAGCTCGGGTTCTCGGTCCCGCACGTCGGGCAGACCACTGGCGATACCGTCCTTTGCTCGACACCGTCGGATCGGATGCAACCCCACCGAAGGTGCGGGAACAACCCCTCAGACCGTCGGCGTGGAGCCTAGTTGCGGCTCCGAGCGAGGGTCAATCTGAGGTCGAGATCGCCCTTATTTTCCGGCGACCTGAGCTGCGTACGTCGTCGCATCGAGCAGGTCGCTGAGCGCGTCACCATCAGCGACGACGATCTCGAGCAACCAGCCCTCACCATAAGGATCGCTGTTGGCCAGTTCGGGTCGGTCCTGCACCGCATCGTTACGGGCGACGACTGTTCCCGTCACCGGTGCGAAGAGATCGCTTACGCTCTTCGTCGATTCGATCTCGCCGAGAACCTCACCGGCGCTCACTGTTGTGCCGACGTCGGGCAGTTGCACATAGACGACGTCACCGAGTGACTGCTGCGCGTAATCGGTGACGCCGATTCGCACCAGGGGATGGCCGTCGGCACCGTCGCCGATGCGCGCCCACTCGTGCTCGCTGGTGTACTTCAGATCGTCGGGGATCTTCGACTCGGTCACGAGCGCCGCGCCTCCTGCCTGCTGGTGAAATCCCTGCGTCCCGCTCCGCGACCTTACCCGGCGGCGGCTGATCACTTCGTGGGCGTGGAGTACTTCGTGTTCGGCAGCATGCGCAGGACCTTGATCTCGATCGAGCTGCGTTGATCGATGCGCGCGGTGCCAGCGGCGGCCTCGACGGTGGCCACGACGCCGTCGGGGATGCGTAACGCCGTCGCCATCGTCGACGGCGGGCCGATGGCGAGCACTCGGTATGGCGCCCGCAAACCGACGCCGTCCAGCTGCACGCCGTCGTCGGTGTCGACGAACGCACTCGACGTCCCCACCCGGACCGGGCCGAATTGCATCGCCTCCGCACCCGATCCGCGTAGCTCCTCGACCACGTCCAGCAGGTCCTCGGCGGACAGCTGGCCCTTCGGATCAGTGATGGCCAGGACGATTCCCGGGCCGGTCGCTGGCAGGGTTCCGGTGAGCACGCCGAGCGCGTCGGCCTTGCGCTTGGCGGCGTCCCGGGCCGCAGTGTCGTTGCTGCCACTGGTGTCGAGCTTGCGAAGTTCGCCCTG
>DATAEG010000158.1:0-6750 GCA_036258135.1 Jatrophihabitantaceae bacterium
CGCCGGACCAACCCGGCCGGTCACGCGCACATCAGACGAGGACCTTCGCGCATGTCAGATCAGCACGGCCCGACCGTGGCCGCGCCCGCCGGGCTCGACCCGCTCGCCGACGTCGGCATCGAGCCGCCCGAGCAATTGGAACCGCTGGCCGCGCACGCACCGGTCAAGCCCGACAGCCCCACGTTCAGCACCTTCGACGTCAAGCCCGAGATCGTGGAGGCCCTCGCCGCGGTCGGCATCACCCGCACCTTCGCGATCCAGGAAATGACCCTGCCTATCGCCCTCGGCGGCGCGGACCTGATCGGGCAGGCGCGCACAGGCACCGGTAAGACTCTCGGTTTCGGCGTCCCGCTGCTCAACCGGCTGAAGCTGCCTGCGGCGCGCGGCGCGGCACCGCAGGCGCTGGTCATCGCCCCGACCCGCGAACTGGCGGTACAGGTGTCCGGCGACCTCGCCGCCGCCGGCGCCCGGCTACGCGCAAAGGTGGTGACCATCTACGGCGGCCGGGCCTACGAACCACAGATCGACGCGCTCCGCCGCGGCGTAGACGTGGTCGTCGGCACCCCCGGCCGGCTGCTCGACCTCGCCCAGCAGGGGCATCTCACGCTCGGCGCCATCGAGATCCTCGTGCTGGACGAAGCCGACGAGATGCTCGATCTCGGTTTCCTGCCGGACATCGAGAAGCTGCTCGCGATGTTGCCGTCCCGCCGCCAGACGATGCTCTTCTCGGCCACCATGCCCGGGCCGATCGTCGCGCTGGCCCGCCAATTCATGAACCAGCCCGTGCAGATCCGCGCCGAGGGTGCCACCCACGCGCCAGCCATCGAGCACGTCGACCAGTTCGTCTATCGCGCTCACGCCATGGACCGGCCGGAGATGCTCGCCCGTATCCTTCAGGCCCGCGGCCGTGGCTTGACGATGATCTTCACCAGGACGAAGCGCACCGCACAGAAGGTGGCCGATGACCTCGTGCAGCGCGGGTTCGCGGCCGCCGCGGTGCACGGCGATCTCGGCCAGGGTGCCCGCGAGCAAGCGCTGCGCGCGTTCCGCTCAGGGAAGGTGGACGTCCTCGTCGCCACTGACGTGGCCGCTCGAGGTCTGGACGTCGAGGGCGTCACCCATGTGATCAACCACCAGTGCCCCGAAGACGAGAAGATCTACATCCACCGCATCGGCCGCACCGCGCGGGCGGGAGCCTCCGGCACCGCGATCACTCTCGTCGACTGGGACGACGTGCCGCGTTGGAAGCTGATCTGCGACCAGCTCCAGCTGCCCATGCACGAGCCCGCCGAGACCTACTCGACGTCGTCGCACCTCTACCTGGAACTGGACATCCCTGACGAGGCGGGTGGAACCCTGCCGACGGCGGAGCGTACCCGCGCGGGCCTGGCCGCCGAGGCCGTCGAGGACCTAGGCGGGCGAAGCGGACCCCGTCGTACGGGCCGTTCCGGCTCCGGCGCCCGCTCCGGCTCCGGCGCCCGGCGCCGGTCCGGCCGTGGCCGGGCACCGTCCGGGGAAGCGGCAACGGAGGCCAAGGCCGCCGGTTCCACCGCTCGGACGCCACGCCGGCGGCGGCGCACGCGAGGCGGACGGCCGGTGAGCGACGACGGGGGCTCTCAGCCGACGTGAGCTTTACGCCGAAAATCGGCGAGGATGGACAGGTGACAACGACGCCACCGCCGCCCTCCCCGGCGGCCGTCGCACGTCGTGAGGCCTCGGAACGCGCTCTGCGCCGGTTTGCGGCGCGTCGCGGACGGTTGATGGGCTGGTATCTCGCCGCGGTGGCCACCGTCGTCGTGCTGATCACGGTCGCGGTGACGCTGTTCTGGACCACCGGAGAGGCCGCCAACGCGCACCTCAAAGTGGCTGCGAAGGCAGCGACGATCCTGCCGCGGACCGCGCTGCCGCCCATGCTCAGCACCGCGTGGATCTCCTCGGACGCCACCGCCATCGGCCAACCGTTCGTCGGCGGCACGGTGATCACCTACTCCAAGCACACCGTCACCGGGCGAGACGCGCGCACCGGCGGCACCGTCTGGTCGTACACGCGCACCAACGCCACGGTCTGCCAGGTGGCCCAGCAACAGGGCAAGGCGATGGCCCTGTACTCCGTGGGCGGCAACTGCGACCAGCTCAGCGCCTTCGACGCGGCCACTGGCCGACGCGCCTGGCAACGCACCCTCGACGAGAGCATGACGCCGATAGACGGCCAGCCGTCGGTGATCTCGCTGCCGGACACCCTGTTTGTCTGGACGCCAGAGGTGATCTACGCCATCGCGGTGAGTTCGGCCAAGTGCCTCCCCGAAAGCGGATCGGACTGCGGGTACGACTATTGGTCGTTCGAGGCGCAAGATGGCTGCCGAATCGCCCACGTCGTCCCCGGCATGCTCGGCGTGCTGATAAGCGAACGCTGCACGAATGAAGACCGTCTGCTGCTGCGCGACCGCTACCAGAACAGCGACAGCACGCACACCAGGATCATCTGGACCCTGCAAGGCAACTCCGCGGTGCCCATCGCCGCCGATTACTTCCTGGCCGCTGTTCAGCCGGGCACGTCCCGGCTGGAGGTGTTGAACCGCAACAAGGGCACGGTTCAGTCCACGAGCACGATGCGCCCGGCGCCGAACCTCAACGCGAACATCAGCCGGCAGCTGCTGCCCGGGGGCGAGCTGGTGCAGATCGGCGACACCTGCTACGCGTTTCTGCTGGGCTCCGAGGACGTGCGCTGGAGCAAGCCTACGGTGACGCTGCCCAGCCTCGATCCGGACGACGGCAACATCGTTTACCTGCCGTCGCCGGCCGGCGTGGCGGTCCTTTCGTCGAAGACCGGACAGCGCGAGCGGGTCATACCCGGACCCGCCACCACCGGCACCACCTACCTCACCCCGATGGGCTCCGGCTTCCTGGCCGGCGGGTCACGCACCACCGCGCTGCGTTAGTGCCCTATTCGGCCTGGCCGAACGCCTCGATCTCCGCGCGCTCTTCCGCGGTGAGCTCGCGAGGCACCTCCTCGTTCGCGGCCTTCGCAGCCTGCACCTGATGGCGGATATCCTCGACGATCTCGGGGTTGGCCAGCGTGGTGACGTCGCCGACGTCGGCGAAGTTGGAAACCGCCGCGATCACCCGGCGCATGATCTTGCCGGAACGGGTCTTAGGCATGTCGGCGACGATCCATACCGCCTTGGGTCGGGCGATCTTGCCGATCTCCCGCTCGATCGCGGCCACTACCTTGTCCTCGATCTCCTTGCTCGGCTCGAACCCGGGCTTGAGCGAGACGTACATCTCCACCGCCCGGCCGCGCAGCTCGTCCATCACCGGCACCGCGGCGGCCTCGGCCACCTCGTCAACGGTGAGGCTGGCGGATTCCAGCTCCTTGGTGCCCAGCCGGTGCCCGGCCACGTTGATCACGTCGTCGACGCGGCCCAGGATGCGGAAGTAACCGTCGGCGGCCTGCACCGCGCCGTCACCGGCGAAGTACGGCCAGTCGTGCCAGTCGGTGCTCTTCTCGTCGCGGCAGTACTTCTGGTAATAGATCTCCACGAAACGATCCGGCTGGCCCCAGACGGTCTGGAAGATGCCCGGCCACGGATTTCGGATGCAGATGTTGCCCGCCTTGCCGCTGCCTGCGGGCACCTCCGCGCCGTCCTCGTCGTAGATCACCGGGTAGATGCCGAGCACGCCCGGACCGCAGCTGCCCGGTTTCATGGGTTGCAGCGCGGGCAGCGTGCTGCCGAGGAAGCCGCCGTTCTCGGTCTGCCACCACGTGTCGACGATGACCGCCTCGCCTTTGCCGACCACATCGTGGTACCACCGCCATACCTCGGGCTCGATGGGCTCGCCGACGGTGGTCATGTGCTTGAACCGGTTGTGGTACTTCGCCGGTTCATCCGGGCCGAGCTTGCGCAGCATGCGGATCGTGGTGGGCGCGGTGTGGAAGATGGTCACCCCGAGCCGTTCGGCGATACGCCACAGCCGGCCGGCGTCGGGGTAGGTGGGGACGCCTTCGTACATGACGCTGGTCGTCCCCATGGCGAGTGGCCCGTAGACGATGTAGGAGTGGCCAGTGATCCAGCCGATGTCCGCCGCGCACCAGTACGTGTCCTCGGGGTGGATGTCCTGGTAGTACTTCGACGTCCCGGCGACGTAGGACAGGTAGCCGCCGGTGCTGTGCTGGCAGCCCTTGGGCCGACCGGTGGTGCCGCTGGTGTACATGAGGAACAGCGGCGCCTCGGCCGGCATCGACTCCGGCTCCACTAGCTGACCCCGGTAGTGCGCGAGGACCTCGTCCACAAAGAAGTCCCGGCCGTCCACCATGGGGGTTTCCGAGGCGTACTGGCCGGGGTTGCGCCGCCACACCAGTACCTTCTCGACCTCGTGACCGAGCTTGCGCGCGGTCTCGATGGCCTCGTCGGCTTTGACCTTGTGGTCGATCAGTTCCCCGTTGCGCCAGTAGCTATCCATCGTCACCAGGATGCGACTGGCAGAGTCGGCGATGCGGTCCCCGCACGCCGCGCCGCTGAAGCCGCCGAACACCTCCGAGTGAACAACGCCCAGCCGGGCACAGGCCAGCATTGCCACCGGCAACTCGGGCACCATCGGCAGGTGGAACGTCGCCCGATCGCCGGGCTGCAGGCCGCAGAAATCACGCAACAGCGCAGCGAACTCGTTCACCTGCTTGTAGAGCTCCTGGTAGGTGATCGCCTTGGTCGGTTCGGACTCCGGCTCCGGCACCCAGATCAACGCCGCCTTGTTCCGGCTCGTGGCCAGGTGCCTGTCGACACAGTTGTAGGACGCGTTGAGGCGTCCGCCCACGAACCATTTCCAGAACGGCGGGGTGCTCGTGTCCAGCGTGGTGTGCCAGTACTGGTCCCAGTCGAGCAACTCGGCGTACTCCTTGAAGCAATCCGGGAACCGCTCCTCGCGGAACCGCTCCCGGATCGCCGGGTCACCCGCGTTCGCTTGCGAGATGAATCGCGCCGGCGGCTGGTAGTACTCCTCCTCTCGCCAGTGCACGGCGATCTGTGCCTCAGAAACCTGCGGCTCTTGCCGTTCCGTCATTGCTCGACCCCCATCTCTAGACCTCATCGAACAAACCTGCGCAGACGCCGAACTCGAACAGCCGCACGCCGAGGTCGGTCTGTCTCACGAAAAGGGCGATGTCACCCCCGGCAAGCGAGCACCAGCAGAACTCGTCGATCAACCGCAAGGCACGCACCGCCACAGGCCCCAGTGCTGCCGGCGGCAGCGTTTCCGCCTCCCGCCGCAACAGCGCCGCGGAGCACGCGCCCGTGTGACTGGTCGCCAACCCCTCGAGCTGGGCGAGGAGGACCGACAACTCCCCAGCCAGGTATTGCCGCGTCATGACCATCGCCGCCCGCTCGTTTCCGGCGTTTCGGCACCTGCGCCGCTGCTCACGCCGGGCAGCGGCACCCGAATCCGCCACCCTCAGGGCGAGGGACGGATAGGTCGCTCTCACACAAACGCGCCGCCGATCCTCGGCAAGCCCTGGGAGTGAATCGATGCTATCCCTGAGAGTCGACCCACGCTACGGCGTGACAACCGACCAACCCGGGTCATCGGCGGGCCGGGCCGACCATCCGTCGTCCGGACGAGGCGTGGCGCTAGCCAGAGGCGAGGCCGGCCCAGGGATCCCGATCCGGCGACGCGGCTTGGCCCTCCGGACAGTGCCGCCGGTAGTCGCACCACGAGCAGGCCGGGCCGGGACGAGGCGGGAACACGTCGTCCGGGTCGGCTCCGGCGGCCAGGGTGTCGGTGGCCGCGACGATGTCAGCGGCGGTCGCCTCCGCTCGAGTCACGTGTCGGGCCAGGCTGGCCTCGATGTGCTCAGCCCGGGCCACGACGCCGCTCGGGAGATGGTGCAACTCGACCCGATGGCAGTCGCGTCGGAACATCGATGCGGTCGCCAGAGCGTAAAGGGCAAGCGCGGTCGAGGAGCGCGCGTCGTCGGACGTGGGCGGCTGGCGGCCGGTCTTGTAGTCGACCACCACGAGGTCGCCGTCACGGTTGTCGATGCGATCGGCACGGCCGGAGAAGGCCAACCTCTCCGTCCGCATCGCAATCGTCCGCTCCACCCCGAGCGGCTCCCTGGCGGGATCGAGTGTGCTCAGGTAGTCGACGATCCAGCGCATCGTCCGCGCCCGCCAGTCGAGGGCCTGGCGGCCATCGCGGAATCCATCCGTGCCCCAGTTCCGCTCCACCAGCCGACCCCCGGCCTGCGGAGTGCGCTGCGCCAGCGGCAGCGACCACCACCGATGCAGCGCCAGATGCGCGATGGCGCCGACGGTGTTGTGCGCCCACGGGGCGCCTTTCGGCGCCGCCGGCTTGTCGACGTAAGCGAAGCGGTAGCGGCGCGGGCAGTCGAAGGCGGCCAGTCGCGACGGCGTACAGGCGAAGAGCCGGCGCAGGCCCGGCAGCGGCAGGGCGTTCTGGCCCTGTCTAGAAGCCGCCACCGTCCCCACCGCCCCCGAAGTCGCCCCCGCCGCCTCCGAAGTCGCCGCCGCTCCATCCGCCGCCGAAGTCTCCGCCACCACCGTCGGTCCAACCGGACGATCCGCCGGAGCCGTCGTCACCGGCGCCCTGGCCGGCGTCGTAGCCGCTGGCGTAGCCGGAATCGTACCCGGCACCGTAGCCACCGCCGCCGAAGCCCCACCCGCCGCCGAGCACCGAGCCGATCAGCAGGGTCTCCCAGAACGGGAACGTATACCAGCCGCCGGGGTACCCTCCGCCGCC
>DATAEG010000159.1:0-34302 GCA_036258135.1 Jatrophihabitantaceae bacterium
TCGACGAAGATGATCCGCGCCTCCGGCCAGCGCAGGTCGGTGTCGCTCCAGACGTAGAAGTCCCCGTACGGGCCGGTCGGGTCCTTGCGGGACGCCTGGAACCAAGGGTGCTGGTCCGAAGTGTGGTTCATGACGATGTCGATGATCACGCGGATGCCGCGCGAGTGCGCCGCGTCCAGGAAGGCGCGGAAGTCCTCCACCATGCCGAACTCGGGCAGCACGCCGATGAAGTCGCTGACGTCGTAACCGCCGTCCCGTAGCGGCGACGGGTAGAACGGCGGCAGCCACAGGCAGTCGACGCCGAGCCACTCGAGGTATTCGAGCTTGTTGGTCAGCCCGATGAGATCGCCGGTGCCGTCCTTGTTGCTGTCGTGAAACCCGCGCACCAGGACCTCGTAGAACACCGCCCGCTTGAACCACGCGGGATCAGCCGTCAGCCCCGCCGTCGGCCCTTCGGCGGCGGCCGCCGTCGCGCTGTTCATGTAACTGGACGGACGGCGAAGATGTGGGCCGGATGCAGCGTCGTCAGACGCACGAAGTTGTGTTGCGCCCAGCTGAAGAGGTCGCCGCGCAGCAGGTCGAGGACCTCGATTCCGTCGTTCCAGCCCACACCGAGGGCGGGCATGTCCAGCCGCACGAAGCTCTCGCGGGTGTGGTGCGGATCGAGCGAACAGATCACCAGCACGGTGTCGCCGCTCAGCGGGTCGCGCTTGCTGTAGGCGATGACGCTGTCGTCGTCGGCGTGGTGGAACGTGAGATTGCGGAGATCGTGCAGCGCCCGGTGGTCGTGGCGGATGCCGTTCAGCCGGGCCAGCAGCGGCACCAGCGACCCGCGCAGCCCCTCGTCGCTGAAGTCCCGCGGCCGCAGCTGGTACTTCTCGCTGTTGAGGTACTCCTCACTGCCCTCCCGCAGCGGCACGTGCTCGAAGAACTCGTAGCCGGAATAGATGCCGTACGTGGGCGACAGCGTGGCGGCTAACACGGCCCGGATGGTGAAAGCGGCTGGGACGCCGTGCTGGAGGTACTCGTGCAGGATGTCCGGGGTGTTGGCGAAGAAGTTCGGCCGCATGTAATGCGCCGTGGCCACGAGGTCACGGAGGTACTCGGTGAGCTCGTGCTTGCTGTTGCGCCAGGTGAAGTACGTGTAGGACTGCGTGAAGCCCAGCTGGGCCAGCGCGTGCATCATCGCCGGACGAGTGAATGCCTCGGCGAGGAACAGGACGTCAGGGTCGGTTTCCTTGATCTTCCAGATGAGCCAATGCCAGAAGTTGATCGGCTTGGTGTGTGGGTTGTCGACGCGGAAGATGCGGATCCCCATGTCGACCCACTTCTTCAGCACCCGGTAGCACTCGCGATAGAGGCCGTCGGGGTCGTTGTCGAAGTTCAGCGGATAGATGTCCTGGTACTTCTTCGGCGGGTTCTCCGCGTAGGCGATGGACCCGTCCGGCTTGGTGGTGAACCACTCCGGGTGGGACGTGACCCATGGGTGGTCGGGTGCCGCCTGGAGCGCGTAGTCGAGCGCAACCTCCATGCCCAGCTCGCGGGTGCGCGCCACGAACGCGGCCAGATCGGCCTCGGTGCCCAGCTGCGGATGGATGGCGTCGTGACCGCCTTCGGCCGAGCCTATGGCCCAGGGCGAACCGACGTCCCACGGCCGCGGGTCCAGGGTGTTGTTCGCGCCCTTGCGGTTGACGTAGCCGATCGGGTGGATGGGCGGCAGGTAGACCACGTCGAAACCCATGTCGGCGACGTAGTCCAGGTGCTTGATCGAGTCGACCAGCGTGCCGTGCCGTAGTGGCTTGGCCGGGGTGGCCGGGTCGTCAGAGAGCTCGGCGCCGACTGAGCGCGGGAAGAACTCGTACCAGGCGCCGAACAGTGCCCGGGTGCGGTCGACCCACAGTTCGTAGGTCGGCGACGTGGTGATGAGCTCACGCAACGGGTAGTCGCGCGCCAGTCGCTGGATCTCGTCGGAGAGCGCCAGGGCGACCCGGTCGCTTAGCGGCCGGGAACCGTCCCGGAGCCGGGCTGAAGCCGTCTGGAC
This sequence comes from Jatrophihabitantaceae bacterium, assembly GCA_036258135.1. GTDB lineage: Bacteria > Actinomycetota > Actinomycetes > Mycobacteriales > Jatrophihabitantaceae > DATAEG01. The sequence continues at coordinate 2,042 of DATAEG010000159.1, forward strand.
GGCGGCCCGCTGCGCGGCCGGCACCTGCTCGGCGAGCCGCCCGAACAGTTCGGCACCGGTGAGCAGGTCGTTGGACAGCTCCCCGGCCTCCTGGCCGGCATCGATCTTGACCGTCACGGCGTGGTGCCAGGTGTGCAGCGGATCGCTCCACGCCTCGACGACGAACGTCCACATGCCTTCGTCGTTCGGCGTCATCGTGGCGTGCCAGCGGTCCAGCCCGGGCGCGCCCGGTGTCATGCGGATGAACGGCCACACCTTGCCGTCCGGACCGGTGAGGGTGACGTTCGTGGCGACGGCGTCGTGGCCTTCGCGGAAGACCGTCGCGGCCACGGGCACCGCCTCGCCGACCACGGCGCGAGCGGGATAGAGGCCTCCGGCAACCACTGGGCTGACGTCAGACAGCCCGAATCGTCCAGCCACGAGGCCCACCATATCGAGGGCGTACCGGACTGGTGAACTACTGGTTGCTTCGGTCTGAAGACCGTTCCGGCAGCAGGTAGGCTCCTGCCGCGTGACGTCAGCCCAGCACCGCGCACCGCGGCGAGCGCATCGCGTTCTCGCCGGTGGCCTCATGTCGGCGGATAGGCAGTGAGGGCGCTTCGCCGGCTGACCGTTCGCGCGAAATTCCCACCGCAGCTCGATGCCTTGGCCGACATCGTCAACAACCTGCGGTGGTCCTGGCACCCGGACTCGCAAGACCTGTTCGAGTCCGTGGACCCGCAACTCTGGCGGGCGTGCAACGGCGACCCGGGCAAGATGCTCGGCGAGGTCTCGGGCGAGCGACTGGCCGAGCTGGCCCGGGACCGGAAGTTCCTGCGTCGGCTCAGCGACGTCGGCGACGACCTGCGCGACTACCTCACCGCGCCCCGCTGGTACCAGCGCCGGGCCGAGGCGCCCGACGGCGAGCGCCTGCCGACGTCCATCGCGTACTTTTCGCCCGAGTTCGGCATCACCGAGGTCCTGCCGCAGTACTCCGGCGGGTTGGGCATCTTGGCCGGTGACCACCTCAAGGCGGCCAGCGACCTCGGCGTCCCGATCATCGGGGTTGGCCTGCTGTACCGCTCCGGGTACTTCCGCCAGTCACTGTCCCAGGACGGGTGGCAGCTCGAGCACTATCCGCCGATCGATCCGCAGGGCCTTCCGATCAAGCTGGTCCGCCGTGTCGACGGCGAAGTGGTCAAGGTCTCCCTGGCGCTGCCCGGCGGCCGCACGTTGGTGGCCCAGCTCTGGAAGGCGCAGGTCGGCCGGGTGCCGCTGCTGTTGATGGACAGCGACATCGAGGACAACGACATCGCCGCCCGGGCCACTACCGACCGTCTGTACGGCGGCGGGCAGGAGCACCGCCTGCACCAGGAGCTGCTGCTGGGCGTCGGCGGCGTCCGCGCGGTGCGGGCGTTCTGCGACGCCACCGGCACGATGCCTCCCGAGGTCTTCCACACCAATGAGGGACACGCCGGCTTCCTCGGCATCGAACGCATCCGCGAGCTGATGGGCGAGTACAGCCTGGACTTCGACGAGGCGCTGCAGAGCGTTCGAGCGGGCACCGTCTTCACCACTCACACGCCGGTACCCGCGGGCATCGACCGGTTCCCGGCGCATCTCGTCCGGGACGCGTTCACCGACTTCGGCGACGTGCCGGTCGAGCGGGTTCTCCAGCTGGGCGCGGAGGCCGATCCGGCCGTCTTCAACATGGCGCACATGGGCCTACGCCTGGCCCAGCGGGCCAACGGCGTCTCCGAGCTGCATGGCTCCGTAAGTCGGCAGATGTTCGGCGGGCTGTGGCCGGAGTTCGACACCTCCGAGGTGCCGATCACGTCCATTACGAACGGCGTGCACGCACCGACATGGATGGCCCGCGAGCTCGGCGAACTGGTCGAGCACGAGCTCTTCTCCGACGACTTCACCAACATCCCGGTGTGGACGGCGCTGGACAAGCTGAGCGATTCCGACCTGTGGCAGCTGCGCCACATCCTCCGAGAGCGGCTGGTGGTCGAGATCCGCCGACGGCTGCACGACTCGGCCCGCGACCGAGGGCTGGCCGAGGCGGAGCTGGGCTGGGCGGCGACCGCGTTCGATCCGGAGGTGCTCACCATCGGCTTCGCCCGCCGGGTGCCGTCCTACAAGCGGCTCACCCTGATGCTGCGGGACCCAGCCCGGCTCAAGTCGCTGCTCCTCGACCCGCAGCGGCCGATGCAGATCGTCATCGCGGGTAAGTCCCACCCGGCCGACGACGGCGGCAAGCAGCTCATCGCCCAGATGGTCGCCTTCGCCGATGACCCGGCGGTCCGGCACCGCATAGTGTTCCTGCCCGACTACGACATCGGCATGGCCAACTACTTCTACTGGGGCTGCGACGTCTGGCTGAACAACCCGCTGCGGCCGCTCGAGGCGTGTGGGACGTCCGGGATGAAGGCGGCGCTGAACGGCGGGCTGAACCTCTCCATCCGCGACGGGTGGTGGGACGAGTGGTATGACGGCGAAAACGGCTGGGCCATTCCCACCGCCGACGGCGTTACCGACACCGAGCACCGCGACGAGGTCGAGGCGCGGGCCCTCTACGACATCATCGAGAACCAGGTGGCGCCCCGGTTCTACGCGCGGGACGAGTCGGGCGTGCCCACCAGATGGGTGCAGATGGTGCGGCACACGGTCTCGCGGCTGGGACCCAAGGTGCTGGCGCGACGCATGGTGGGGGAGTACGTCGAGCGGCTGTATGTGTCCGCCGCCGAGTCGGCCCGCCGCCTGTCCGCGGACGGCTTCGCCGCGGCCAAGGAGCTGGCGGCGTGGCGCACCACGGTGCTGGCGGCCTGGCCCGGAGTGCGCGTAGAGCACGTCGAGTCCTTCGTCGAAGGCGACCCAGTGCTGGGTGGCGCCCTGACGCTGCGGGCCGAGGTGGTCCTGAACGGGCTGCGCCCCGAGGACGTCGACGTCCAGACCGTGTTCGGCACCGTCGACTCCGAGGACCGGCTCAGCGATGTCGAGTCCTCATCCTTGCGGCTCACCGAGGCCCCCGACGGAATCGCCCGCTACGAAGGGGAGGTGGCGCTGCGGCGCACCGGCCCGGTGGGCTACACGGTGCGGGTGCTGCCCCGGCACGAGCTGTTGGCCACACCGGCGGAGCTGGGTGTGGTCGCCACGGCATAGATTTGTCGTCAATTCGGGCCCAACACCCCTGCCATTCCGACATACCGCACTATCCGGGAGCCAAGGCAGGCCGATACAAGGCAATACGAGGCCGTCGTCAGCCCAGCATGTGGACGCGACATAGCACGTACCCGGACTTCTCGGTACGTTTGTCCACCAGCGGCGCGGCTGCCACCGCATCGGCCGAGCAAGGCGAGTCGATGCGGCCGACACACGAGGGCGCACCAGGTGGATGCATCACAAGCGAATGGCCGAGGCAGGCAGCGTAGCCAGCCATCACAGGAACTGAGCGAAGAAAGTACCGGGCGCCGTCGCCCCCCCGTGACGGACCTGATCGCGGTCGAAGACACGACGGATCCGTCGGCCGTGGTACCGGCCCCGCCGCCGAAGGCTCCGGCCTGGTGGCGCACCCCCGACTTCCGCAAGTGGCGCATCCGGCCCAAGCTGGTGGCGCTGGTCATGATCCCCGTCCTGGCGGCTCTGCTTCTCGCCGGCCTGCGCATCAACTCGGGCTTGGCCATCAGCGCGGCCTACAGCCGGCTGGCCACCTTCGCCCGGGTGCTCCCGGCCCTGGACAACGTGGTCGATGCTCTACAGGCCGAGCGGGACGTGTCCACCGCGCTGCTGGTCGGCTCCGGCGCCGTCGACTACTCGCCGTTGAAGCCGCTGCGCGACAAGACCGACGCCGCGGCACGGACGCTGACAGCGCAGGCCAAGGACGTCGACACGTCACACGACCGGACGCTGCGCGCCCAGCTGCAGGAGGCGCTCGGCAAGCTCAGCGGCATCGGCGACCTCCGTGCCACGGTCGACACCCACTCGACCGCGGTGGCCGGCAACACCAACGCCGACTACTCCGCCACCATCCAGGGGCTGCTGAACCTGACCGGTCAGCTGTCGGCGCACACCGGCAACGGCGACATCGCCCGCCGGTCGCTGGCCCTGCAGTCCCTGTCCGGTGTCAAGGAAGCCGCCTCCGAGCAGCGCGGCATCCTGTACGGCGCGCTGCTGCGCGGCAGCTTCGAAGGCACCGCTACCACGCTGGCGGCGGCGCACACCACCGGCAACGCGTTCTTCATCTCGTTCCAGGCCAACACCACTCCCCAGGGCCTGGCCAAGTACCAGAGCACGGTGGGCGGCTCGTCGGTGGACACGGTCAACAGGATCGTTCTGCTGGCGCTGGCCACGAACACGCTCAAGGGCCTGGGCACAACGTCGGAGGACTGGTGGAGGGCGTCCAGCGAACAGATCAGTCTGCTCGGCAAGGTCCAGGACAACCGTCGCGCCGACCTGATCGCGGGCATCGACTCGCTGCGCCAACACGCCCGCAACGAGGCCATCGCAAGCGCCGCGTTCGTCGCCGTCGTTCTGCTGCTGGCGCTGATCGCCACGGTTCTGGTCGCGCGCTCGATCCTGCGTCCGCTCCAGAGGCTGCGGCGCTCGGCGCACAACATCGCTTACGAGCAGCTTCCGGAGACGGTGCGCCAGGTCCAGGACGGCGAGATCGACGGGAGCTCGGCACACGTCGAACCCATCTCGGTACCCAACAACGACGAAATCGGGCAAGTGGCCCGAGCCTTCGACGAGGTGCACACCGAGGCGGTGCGCTTGGCGGCGCAGCAGGCCGCGATGCGCACGAATGTCAACAAGATGTTCGTCAACCTGTCCCGGCGCAGCCAGACGCTGGTCGAGCGTCAGCTGCACCTCATTGACGACCTCGAGGCGGGGGAGCAGGACGCCGACCAGCTGGCCAACCTGTTCGCGCTCGACCACCTGGCCACCCGCATGCGCCGCAACGACGAGAACCTGCTGGTCCTCGCCGGCGCCGAAGGCGGCCGGCAGCGCAAGGATCCCGTCCCGATGCTGGACGTGCTCCGCGCCGCCAGCGCCGAGGTCGAGCAGTACTCGCGGGTGCGGCTGACCGCGCAGGCGGGCGTCGAGCTGCTCGGCCCGGCCGCCAACGACGTAATCCATCTGCTGGCCGAGCTTCTCGAGAACGCCACCAACTTCTCGCCCCCGTCCACGCTGGTGCGGGTGCGCGCCTCGAATCCGCACCTGGACGGTGACGCAGTCATCGAGGTCGAGGACGAGGGCATCGGCATGAGTGCCGAGGAGCTCGAGGCAGCCAACGAGGAGCTGGCCAGCCCGCGCGGCATGGACGTCTCGATGACCGCGCTGATGGGCCTCTTCGTGGTCGCCCGGCTGGCGCAGCGGCACGGCATCAGCGTCCAGCTGCGCGCCGCCCGGCCCCATGGCGTCACCGCCGTGGTCCGGCTACCTGCGGCCATCCTGTTGACGAAGGATTTCTCGCCGCTGACCGACGACGCGGTCAAAGCGCAAGTGCCGCTGGCGAGCTCGCCGATCTTCGACGCGTTGCAGTCGGAGTGGTTCACGCCGCATCCGCCCGAGCCCGAGATCCTCGCTCCGGTCGCGGCCATGGACCGCATGTCGCCGGCCGCGGTGCTGGCCAGTCAACCGTCCAACTGGGCCTCTCCCGGCGACGAGGGTTGGCGTGTGGCGCAAGACATCTTCAGCAGCAGCGGGAGCGTTGAAGCGGACGCGGTGACCTCGGCCGGCCTGCCCGTGCGAGTGCCGGGACGGCAACTGATCCCCGGGTCGGCTTCTCCGCAGCCCGCCCCGGCGGCCGCCGCGGCCACCCGCGCGCCTTCCGACGCGCGCGCGCTGTCCAATTTCCAGCAAGGCGTCCAGCGCGGACGCATCGGCACGCCCGCCAACGGGCGGCACAGCCAGGACGACGTCCGTGATCAAGACGACCAGGAGGCCAGGTAATGACCCGATCGACGGCAGAGATGCCCGAAGTCGCGTGGCTCATCGACAATCTCACCCGCCAGGTGCCGGACATCGCGCACGCGATCCTGGTCTCGGCCGACGGCCTGCCGATCGCGCGCACCGCGCACTTCCCGGCCGACCGCGCCGACCAGCTCGCGGCCATCGCCTCCGGGTTGACGAGCCTGACCCAGGGCGCGGCACGCTGCTTCGGCGCCGGTGACGTCCAGCAGACGATCGTCGAGATGGACCAGGGCTACCTCTTCGTCATGTCTGTGAGCGAGGGATCATGCCTGGCTGCGCTGGCCAGTGCCCAATGCGATCTCGGTCAGGTGGGCTACGAGATGTCGCTCCTGATCGCGCGGGTGGCTAATGTCTTGACGCCGTCGTTGCGTGAGCCGGCCGGCCTCGGGTCCTGACGGATCGGATCGGTATCGTGAGCGGCCCGGGCGGACCGGAGTCGGAGTTGGCCAACATCGTGCGGCCATACGCGCTGACCCGGGGACGCACGAGGCCGGAGCACGCGTATCCGATCGAAGCGCTCGTGGTGACCAGCCTGGCCGGAGAGGTGTTCGATCCGAACCGGACGCCGGAGGCGCATGCCATCTGCCGGATGTGCACGCGCAGCCGGTCGGTCGCCGAGATCGCGGCGAATTTGCACGTCCCCATCGGGGTGACAAGAGTTTTGGTCGGCGACCTGGCTGACGCCGGCCTGGTATTGGTACACGGCACGTCGGACGAGGCTCCGAACACTGATCTTCTGGAAAGGGTGCTGGGTGGACTTCGCAAGCTCTAGCGTCGCGGGGCGTTCGACAACGGTCGACGCCAGCCGGGCCACGACGTCGGTCAAGATCGTCATTGCAGGCGGTTTCGGTGTCGGCAAGACGACCTTCGTTGGTTCCGTTTCCGAGATCGTGCCACTGACGACCGAGGCGGTAATGACCTCGGCCGGTGCCGACGTGGACGACCTGAAGGCCGTGCCGGACAAGCAGACCACGACCGTGGCCATGGACTTCGGTCGTGTCTCGCTCGACGAGGACCTCATCCTGTACCTGTTCGGTACGCCGGGTCAGCAACGCTTCTGGTTCATGTGGGACGACCTGATCCACGGCGCCATCGGCGCGGTCGTGCTGGTCGACACGCGACGGCTGGCCGACAGCTTCGCCGCCGTCGACTATTTCGAGGACCGCAAGGTCCCGTTCATCATCGCCCACAACCTGTTCGACGGTCGGCGTACGCACACCGCCGACGACCTCCGCGAGGCGCTAGCCATCCGCCCGGAGATCCCTATCGTCACCTGCGATGCCCGCGAACGCGAGAGCACGAAGCAGACGTTGATCAAGCTCGTGGAGTACGTGATCTCGATGCGTCGCGCCGCCGCCCGCGTATAGCGACGCCCGTGGCCGACCCGTCCCGTCCCTGGTCGGCGGGCGCGGCGACCGGGGTGGGGTCGATGCCCGGAACTGACCCGCGGGCGTCCCTACAGCTCGTGTTCGACACGTTGCCCGACCTGCCGTTCCTGCCCGAGCTTCCGGCGCGCGGTCCGGGTGCGGAGATGGTGGGCCGCGCGGCGGCACTCCTGGTGGACCTGCCCGTCGAGATCCAGCCGTCGGGCTGGCGGCTCACCAGCCGGGCCGGGCGCGACCTGCGCCGGGCCCGAGACTTCCTGGCCGCTGATCTCGACGCGCTGAGCGACCTGGCCGCCGGCTATGTCGGGCCGCTGAAGGTGCAGTACAGCGGGCCGCTCACGCTGGCCGCGTCCATTGAGCTGCGCACCGGCCACCGCATGGTCATCGACGCGGGCGCGGTGCGGGACCTGGCCGACTCCTTCGCTGCCGGGATCGCGCAGCACGCCGAGACCGTGCGCGTGGCCGTACCCGGTGCGGACGTCGTCGTCCAATTTGACGAGCCCGCGCTCCCCGCCGTTCTCGCCGGGACGATCCCGACCGCGTCTGGCTTCGGGACCATCCGCTCGGTGCCGGCCGCCGAGGCGCACGATCGGCTGGCCGCGGTTCTCGGTCCGGTGGGCGCTGGACGCCGGGTCGTGCATTGCTGCGCTGACGACGTGCCGGTGGGGCTACTGCGCGATGCTGGCGCGGATGCCGTCTCATTCGACCTGGACCGCCGGGTCGACCTCGACCTGCTCGGCCAGGCCGTCGACAGCGGGACGTCCCTGTGGATCGGGGCCGTGCCCAGCACTGGTGGCACGCGACCGAAGTTTCAGCCGGTGCGGGACCGGATCGCGCAGCTGTGGCAGCGGCTCGGCTTCCCGGCCGGCGAGCTGGCCACGGCGGTGGTGCCCACGCCTGCGTGCGGCCTGGCCGCGGCCACGCCCGAGTACGCGCAGGGCGCCCTCGAGGCGGTCCGGGACGCCGGGCTCGCGTTGCTCGACCTAGGAGGGTGCTGAACGATCCACGTCCTGCTGCGCGCCGCTCAGGCGCAGCGCCCGCTTCGTTGTCGTCGTCGCGGGTAGCGCATGGCTACCCGACTCCTCCTCCGCCTTGCGGGCACTTCGCCTGACCGCCGCTCGCGACGGACAGGATCATTCAGCACCCTCCTAGCTGAGGAAGACGGCCAGCCCGTTGGGCGAGCGCGGCACCGACACGGCGCCGGCAGCGGTGATCTCCACGTCGAGGCAGCCGTCGGCCAACGGCAGGTCCCGGACGGCGAGCGCTCCGACCGGGCTGGGTGCCAGTGGGGTGATGCGCAGGGTGCCGTTGGGTACGTCGGGTTCGATCCCGAGAACGGCGCGCAGCATCTCAACGGCGGTGGCCGCGGACCACGCCTGCGGCCGGCACGAGGCCGGGTAGGGCAGCGGCGGGTCGCCAGCCCCGCCGTACAGCTCCGGGAAGCGGTAATCAAAAGCGGTGCCGCCGCCGAGCAGGCCGCGCACCAACCGGTACGCGAGAGCGTCCGCCTCGTCCGTGCCGACGTGGCGCAGCCCAGCTAGGACGATGGCGTTGTCGTGCGGCCACACCGAGCCGGTGTGGTAGCCGAGCGGGTTGAAACCGCGGGCGTTCGCCGACATGGTGCGCAGGCCGTGCCCGCTGTCCAGGTCGGGGGCGGCCAGGCGCCGGACCACCGCCGCCGACTCCGCCTCGTCGAGCAGACCGGTGCCAAGCAGATGGCCCATGTTGGACGTCGGCGTGTCCGCGGGCCGGCCGTCGGCGTCCAGTGCGATGGCGGGAAACGGTCCGATTTCGTCCGTAACCCAGAACCGCGCCCGGAAGCGCTCGGCGAGCGCCCCCGCCCAGTCCCGCCATCCTGCGCCGCCTGGACGGTCGAAGGCGTCGAGCAGGTCGGCGCCGCGCACAGCGGCCGCGTAGGCGTAGCCCTGCACCTCGCACAGGGCCAGCGGGGCCGCGGCCAGCGTGGCGTCGGCGAATTGGACCGCATCGGCCGAGTCCTTCCAGCCCTGGTTGGCCAGACCCTGACCCGTCGCGTCGACGTAGCGCAAAAACCCGTCGCCGGCCTGCTCGCCGACCCAGCCGAGCGCGCGTTCGAGGTTGGGCAGAAGCGCGGCCACGGCGTCGTCGGCGAGACCCCACCGCCAGGCGCGATGGAGCAGCGAGATCCACAGCGGCGTCGCGTCGACCGTGCCGTAGTAGGTAGCAGGCAGGCGCACGCCGGAGATCTCGGTGGCCTGCGCCCGCAGCTCATGCAGGATCTTGCCCGGTTCCTCCGCGGCGGCTTCGTCGTGCCGCCGGCCTTGGCGGCGACCCAGCACGTTAAGCGTCCCCGACGCCAATTCTGTGCCGAGCGGGAGCGTGAGCTCGGCCGACCAGAGCGAGTCGCGGCCGAAAAGGGTCAGGTACCACGGTACGCCCGCCGCGTAGAAGCGGTCAGAGCCCTCGGCGAGCTCCAGATCAGCCAGGTCGGCGACGCTTTGCCTGACCAGGGCGCCGAAGTGCGGGTCGTCGGTCTCGACGGTCGGCGCGGTGGTAGAAGGGCGTGCTGCGGCCACGAACCCCGCTACAGCCGCGGCAGTAGTTCGCCAATGCAGCACAAATTGCGCCGACTCGTCGGGACCCAGCCGAAATCGGCAGCTCGCCCGTGACCCCGACAGCTCGGCCCCCGTGACCGACAGCGTCACCGTGGTGCCGTCGGGATGTGACCAGCCGACCCCGTCATCAGTCGGCATGGACTCCAGCTCGGCCGGGGCGGCGTCGTCGCGCACCTGGGCGATGCTGGCCAGGTCGCAGCCAATGTCGACCTCGAGGTGCACATCTAAGGGCGCACGGCCGTGCGACGTCAACGTGATCGTCTCGACCGCCCCGTCGGCTTGGAGGTCGCGGACTCGTTCGACGAGAAGAGCGGGGTCGTCGAGGGTCGGCGGCGTGCCGACGAACCGGGCCCGCCCGCCGGGCCGGGACTCCGCGGCGAGCGCCACGAGCCGAGCGCCGTCGAAGGTCACCGTGCAGCGGCTGACGATCCGCCGGTCGCCCACGAACACGCCACAGGATCCGGCGTCGATGTCGCCATCGCGGCGGGACAGCGCCAGAGCGGGCGCGCGGACGCTGGTGAACAGGTAGTGAACGAACGGGGCCACGCCCCAGGAGGGTAGGCCTTCCCGTTCGAACATATGCCCGCGATGTCGGGGTGGGCCGGTAATCTCGGCTGCCGTGACGTCCCCTCCCGAGATCGATGCGCCGGCGGCCGCTCGAGAGGAGCACGCCCGGATCAGCCAGCAGGTCGACGACGCGGCGTACCGCTACTACGTCCTCGACCAGCCGACACTGAGCGATGCCGAGTACGACCGTCTCCTGCGCCGGTTGCAGGAACTCGAGGATCAGTTTCCGGTGCTGCGCACCCCGTCGTCGCCAACGCAGCGGGTGGGCGGGACGTACTCCACGATGTTCACGCCGGTCGAGCATCTCGAACGCATGCTGAGCCTGGACAATGTCTTCAGCGCCGACGAGCTCACCGCGTGGGCGCTGCGCGTCGAACGTGAGGTACCCGTTCCCGCTTACCTGTGCGAGCTGAAGGTCGACGGCCTCGCGGTCAACCTGCTGTACCGGGACGGGCGCCTGGTCCGGGCGGCGACCCGCGGCGACGGCCGCACCGGCGAGGAGGTAACGCCTAACGTGCGCAGCATCTCCGTCGTGCCGGATGCGCTCACCGGCACGACGGTGCCGCGGGTGCTCGAGGTGCGCGGTGAAGTCTTCTTCCCGGTGGCCGGCTTCGAGGAGCTGAACGCGGCGCTCGTCGACGCGGGCAAGGCACCGTTCGCCAACCCCCGCAACGCGGCCGCGGGCTCGCTGCGGCAGAAGGACCCGCGGGTCACCGCGTCCCGTCCGTTGCGCATGGTCATCCACGGGGTGGGGCGGGTCGAGGGAGGCCCGAAGGTCACGGCGCAGTCGGAGTGGTACGAGCAGCTGCGCGGGTGGGGCCTGCCCACGGCGGCCACCGCGGAGGTACGCCCCGATCTCGAAGCGGTGCTGCACTACATCACCTACCACGGCGAGCATCGGCATTCGGGCGAGCACGAGATCGACGGCGTGGTCGTCAAGGTGGACGACCTGGCCCTCCAACGCCGGCTGGGCGCCACCAGCCGGGCGCCGCGCTGGGCGATCGCCTACAAGTACCCGCCCGAGGAGGTCAACACGCGGCTGCTGGACATCCGGGTGAACGTGGGCCGCACCGGGCGGGTGACCCCGTACGGGGTAATGGAGCCGGTCAAGGTGTCCGGCTCGACCGTCGAGCAGGCCACGTTGCACAACGCCTCGGAGGTCCGCCGCAAGGGTGTGCTCATCGGCGACATGGTGGTGCTGCGCAAGGCCGGTGACGTCATCCCCGAGATCGTCGGGCCGGTGGTCGCGCTTCGCGACGGGAGCGAACGCGAGTTCGCCATGCCCATGAAGTGCCCCGCCTGCGGCACCCCGCTGCGCGAGGAGAAGGAGGGCGACGCCGACATCCGCTGCCCGAACACCCGGTCCTGCCCGGCGCAACTGCGCGAGCGGCTGTTCCACCTGGCCGGGCGGGGCGCCTTCGACATCGAGGCGCTCGGCTACGAGGCGGCGGTCGCGTTACTCGACGCGGGCGTCGTGCAAGACGAGGGCGACGTCTTCGGGCTCACCGAGACCGACCTGCGCCAGGTGGAGCTCTTCCGGCTGACCCGGGACAGCAAGGTGGGCGGACGCGTCCGGCACGCAGGCGATCTCAACGCCACCGGCGAGAAGCTGCTGGCCAACCTCGAGGCGGCAAAGCACTGTCCCCTGTGGCGGGTGCTGGTGGGGCTGTCGATCCGGCACGTCGGACCCACCGCGGCGCAGGCGCTGGCCCGCGAGTTCGGCTCGGTGGATGCAATCGCGGCGGCGTCGGCCGAGGAGCTGGCCGCGGCTGACGGCGTGGGCCCGACCATCGCCGACGCCGTGCTGGAGTGGTTCGACGTGGACTGGCACCGCGCCATCGTCGAGAAGTGGCGCGCGGCCGGCGTCGAGCTCGCCGAGGAACGGCAGGCGTCGGGGCCGAAGCCGTTGGCCGGACTGACCGTCGTAGTCACGGGATCGCTTCAGGATTTCAGCCGCGACTCCGCCGCCGAGGCAATCACCTCGCGCGGCGGAAAGGTCTCAGGCTCGGTCTCCAAAAAGACGTCGTTCGTGGTGGTGGGCGACTCGCCGGGGTCGAAGTACGACAAGGCGGTGGCCGCGGGCGTCCCGATCCTCGACGAGGCCGGCTTCGCGGTTCTGCTCTCCGAAGGGCCTGACGCGGCACATAACGTGGCGACCTCCCCGAAGGGCTAGCGGGCCGGCTCGAGGACGCTGGCGACGATGCCGCACAGGTAGGCCAGCCGGGCCACCTCCGCGGGCAGCCAGCGCAGGGCCGGGCGTCCAACCAGGACGGCACGGCTGCCCACCGGGCACCACACCAGCTCCGTGCCGACGGTGTGCCACGACTTCGGAGCCCAGGACGGGAGCTCGTCGAAGGCGGCCGCCTTCTCCACCGGCCAGGCCACGTCGAGTTCCGCGACGTCAGGGGCGGCGGTACTGGCCGCGGTCACCGGCACCGGCGGACGGTCGGCCGGGCCGAGCAGCACCGCCCACCCGGCCCGGAACACCCGCACCACGCCGTCGCACAACGTCTGGGCCGCGTCCGCCGGCTGGGTCACGATGGCCTCGAGCAGCTCCAGCTCGCGGTCGGTGTCGAGTACCGCGGCATAGGGACGGATGGACTCGACGGTCACGCCGTCCACGGTGTGCGCTGCGGTGATCAGCGCGTCGGCCAGGCCGCCGTGCGGAAAGTCGATCACCAGGTCGTCCACGGCCCGGTCGGCGGCGCGCTCCACCACGTCGAGACTGATGATGTCCGCACCGACGCTGCCCAGCGCGCTGGCCACCGCCCCGAGCGCGCCCGGGCGGTCGGGGAGGGTGATCCGCATCAGGAACGCCATACGTCCCATGTTCCCCTCGGCATGTGACCACCGCGTTACCGCTGGGTTGTCGCGTGTGTCGTGAACGTCACCCATGGCGGCGCCGCGCCGTAGACTCCGACACCGTGTCCGACGACTCCACACCCAGCGCCGGCGGCGGCCTGATCAGTCATGACGACGTGCGACATCTCGCCCGGCTAGCCCGGCTCGAGGTCACCGACGACGAGGTCGAGCTGTTCGCCGGACAGCTCGAGGTCATCCTGGGGGCGGTCCAGCGGGTGGCCGAGGTCGCCGCAGACGACATCCCGCCCACTTCCCACGCGGTGACGCTGACGAATGTCTTCCGGCCTGACGTCCGGGTGCCCTCATTGCCGCTGGAAGCGGTGCTGGCGGGCGCGCCCGCGGTCGAGGACGACAAGTTCCGGGTACCCCGCATCCTCGGGGATGAAGAATGAGCGAGCGAGCATCGCAGGCGCGTACGCCGAGGAGCGGAGCGAGCGAATCATGGGTGCTGAATGAGCGAGCGAGCATCGCAGGCGCGTAGCGCCGAGGAGCGGAGTGAGCGAATCATGGGTGCTGAATGAGCGAGCTCACCCACCTGACCGCCGCGGCGCTGGCCGCTGCCGTGGCCGCCGGCGAGGTGTCCGCCGTGGAGGTCGCCGAGGCGCACCTGGAACGTATCGCGGCCGTTGACGACGGGGTCAAGGCGTTCCTGCGCGTGGACGCCCCCGGCGCACTGGCGGCGGCCCGGGCCGTCGACGAGGCCAGAGCCGCCGGGACGCCACTAGGCCCGCTGGCCGGCGTGCCGCTGGCGATGAAGGACGTCGTCGTCACTGAAGGGCTGGAGACGACGTCCGGCTCGAAGGTCCTGCAAGCCTGGATTCCGCCCTACGACGCCACCATCACGGCACGGGCCCGCGCGGCCGGCTTGGTCATGCTCGGCAAGACCAACATGGACGAGTTCGCCATGGGCAGCTCGACGGAGAACTCGGCCTACTTCGCCAGCCACAACCCGTGGGACCTGGGCCGCATCCCGGGCGGCTCGTCGGGCGGGTCGAGTGCCGCGGTGGCCGCGTACGAGGCGCCGCTCGGCATCGGGACCGACACCGGCGGCTCGATCCGGCAGCCGGCCGCGGTCACCGGCATCGTGGGCCACAAGCCCACCTATGGCGGGGTGTCGCGGCACGGTCTGATCGCGTTCTCGTCCTCGCTGGACCAGGCGGGCCCGTTCGGCCGCACAGTTCTGGACGCCGCGCTGCTGCACGAGGCCATCGCCGGCCACGACCCGTGCGACGCCACCTCGATCCCGCAGCCGACGCCGCCGGTGGTCGCGGCGGCCAAGGCCGGCGCCCAGGCCGATCTGCGCGGGGTGCGGGTGGGGGTGGTCCGCGAGCTGGGACTCGAGTCGTCCGAGGGCTACCAGGACGGCGTGATCAACGCGTTCCGCGTCTCGGTTGACCGGTTGGCCTCGCTCGGTGCCGACGTGGTCGAGCTCGGCTGCCCGCACTTCCTGTACGCCCTGCCCGCCTACTACCTGATCGCGCCGAGCGAATGCTCCTCCAACCTGGCCCGGTTCGACGCGGTGCGTTACGGCCTGCGCGTCGGCGACGACGGGGTGCGCTCGATCGAAGAGGTGATGTCGCTGACCCGAGAAGCCGGTTTCGGTCCCGAGGTCAAGCGACGCATCATGATCGGCACATACGCGTTGTCCGAGGGCTACTACGACGCCTACTATGGCCAGGCTCAGAAGGTACGCACGCTGATCGTGCGGGACTTCTCCGCGGCTTTTGAGCAGGCCGACGTCCTGGTGTCGCCCACCGCGCCGGTGGTGGCTTTTAAGCTGGGGGACCGGGTCGCCGACCCGATGTCGATGTACGTCAATGACCTGTGCACGCTGCCCGCCTCGCTGGCTGGGACGCCGGCCATCTCCGTGCCGTGCGGCCTGGCTAGCGACGACGGGCCGCCACTGCCGGTGGGGCTTCAGGTGATGGCTCCGGCTATGGCTGACGACCGGTGCTACCGCGTCGCCGCCACGTTCGAGGCGGCGTATGCCGCCGAGCACGGCGCCCTTCTCGCCCAGGCGCCGGCGCTATGACTGGGCACCCCGCACGCCTCCACCCTTACGCCACTGGGGCGGAGGCGCGGTCATGACCGCGACTATGGACGACGTGGCCGCCGTCGTCGCCAGGTACGACCCGGTGATCGGGCTGGAGACCCACGTCGAGCTCGGCACCGCGTCGAAGATGTTCTGCGGCTGCGCCACCGATTTCGGCGCCCCGCCGAACACCCACGTCTGCCCGGTCTGCCTCGGCCTGCCCGGGGCGCTGCCCACCGCGAACGCCACGGCTATCGAGTACACCGTCCGGATCGGAGTGGCACTGAACTGCCGGATCGCCGAGTGGTGCCGCTTCGCCCGGAAGAACTACTTCTACCCGGACATGCCGAAGAACTTCCAGACCTCGCAGTACGACGAACCGTTGTGCGTGGACGGCTACCTGGACGTCGAGGTCGACGGAACGTCCTATCGCGTCGGGATCGAGCGGGTCCATCTCGAGGAGGACACCGGGAAGATCACCCACATCGGCGGAGCGACCGGCCGCATCCACGGCGCGGACTATTCGCTGGTGGACTTCAACCGGGCCGGGATCCCGCTCGTCGAGATCGTCACCAAGCCAGTTCCCGGCCTCGGCGGAAAGGCGCCGGAGGTGGCCCGGGCCTACGTCACCGAGCTGCGCGACATCCTGCGTTCCCTCGGCGTGAGCGACGTGCGCATGGAGGAGGGCTCGTTGCGCTGTGACGTCAACACCTCGCTGTCGCCAGTCGGCTCGGGCGTCTGGGGCACCCGAACCGAGACCAAGAACGTGAACTCACTGCGCAGCGTGGAGCGCGCGGTGCGGTCGGAGATGCTTCGCCAGGCCGCGATCCTCGACTCAGGGAGCCGCGTGGTCCAGGAGACGCGGCACTTCCAGGAGACGACCGGCGACACCCGGCCGGGGCGCAGCAAGGAAGAGGCGACCGACTATCGCTACTTCCCCGAGCCGGATCTCACCCCGATGGCGCCTGATCCCGCATGGGTCGCCGACCTGCGGGCGGCGTTGCCGGAGCTGCCGGCCGCGCGTCGGGCTCGGCTGCTGTCGACGCTCGGGCTGGACGCCCATGATGTGCAGCAGCTCACCAACGCCGGCATCCTCGACCTCGTGGCGCGGACCGTCGATGCCGGCGCTCCCGCCGCTGAGGCGCGCAACTGGTGGCTCGGCTACCTCCTCCAGGAGTCCAATGTCCGGCACGTCGAACCGGCCGACCTGGGCATGCCGCCCGAGCAGGTGGCCAGGGTCATCGCGCTGGTGGCCGACGGGTCGCTCTCGGCGGCGCTGGCGCGGCAAGCGGTGGACGGTGTGCTCCAGACGGGCGGGAGCGTCGACGAGGTGGTCGCCGAGCGGGGCCTGAAGGTCGTCTCCGACAGCGATGCGCTCACCACGGCCGCCGATGCCGCCATCGCGGCCAACCCCGAGGTCGCGGCGAAGGTGCGGGCCGGCAAGGTGGCTGCCGTCGGTCCGCTGGTCGGCGCGGTGATGAAGGCCACCCGCGGGCAGGCGGACGCGGCGACTGTGCGCTCGATCCTGCTCAGCAAGCTGGGGGCGCCCTCGGATCCGACGGGGGAGTGAGCGCGCTGGCCAACTGGTCGGGGGTCGCCGTGCTCGACACCCCCACCCGGTACCGCGAGATGGCCGAGACCGAGCTGCACGGCGTCTCGCCCACCTACGAACGGCTCTGCCTCGCGGTGGCGGAGGACGCCGAGGTGGTCGCGCTGCTCGACACCCTGCCGCGCATCAAACGGCAGCCCAACCTACTGCTCGGCGCCGCCCGGATCCTCGACGCCCCGATCGACGACGAGGCCGCCTTCCGTGCCTGGGTGATCGCGAACTGGCCCGCGGTGTCGGGGGAGATGCTCGCCCGGCGCACCCAGACGAACGAACCGGGCCGGCTGGCCACCTTGCTGCCTGCGTTCGCCCAACTGCCCGAGCCGCTGGCGCTCGTCGAGCTGGGCGCCTCGGCCGGGCTGTGCCTCTTCCCCGACCGGTACGGCTACCGCTACGAGACCGACGCCGGGACGGTCGCCATCAGCGGCCAGCCCCAGTTCCCATGCCGCGTCACCGGCCCCGCGCCGCTGCCGACCGCGGTACCCCGCGTGGCGTGGCGGGCCGGCCTGGACCTGCACCCGCTGGACGTGAACTCGATCGCGGACGTGCACTGGCTCGAGGCGCTGATCTGGCCCGAGCAGACGGACCGTGCCGCCCGGTTGGCCGCTGCCGTCGACGTCGTCCGGACCGATCCACCACGGCTCGTGACCGGCGACCTGCGCTCCAACCTGGACGCGCTCGTCGCCGAGGTGCCCGAGGACCTGACCGTGGTGGTGTTCCACACCGCCGTGCTCGCCTATGTGGCGCGTGCGGACCGAGCCAGGTTCGCCGACCACATGCGCGCTGGCATTGACGCCGGGCGATGGCACTGGGTCTCGAACGAAGGGCCGGGTGTCTTCAGGCACACTGAGCGCCTTCAGCGGAACCGGGCTGGATTCGCGCTGAGCGTGGATCTTCGGCCGGTGGGCTACGCCGGGCCGCACGGCACGTGGCTCGAATGGTTCGGAGCATGATCCGGCGGGCGCTCCTGGCCGCAGCCGCGCTGGTGCTGCCGCTTCTGGCCATGACGCCGGCCGCGGCGGCGGGCAGTCGGCTGTGCATCGTGGACGACCCGCGGCTGCCCGAGGTCAGCGGCATCGCGGCCCGTGCCGGCGGCCGCCGGTTCGTCTACGTCCAGAACGACAGCGGCGACGCGGCGCGGTTCTTCGCTGTGGACACCCGCACCGGGCACACCGCCGCGGTCTACACCGTCCCGGGAGCGCGCAACATCGACTGGGAGGACCTGGCGGTGGGGCCGGACGCGACCGGGCGGTCCTCGGTCTGGCTGGCCGACATCGGCGACAACCAGAGCACCCGGTCGGAGGTCGACGTCTACCGGGTTCCCGAACCGCGCCGGCCCACCTACCGCGGGCCCAGCGCGACTGCGCCGGAGGTGGCCACCGCCCGTCCGGAGGTCTGGCGGCTGAGGTATCCCGACGGCCCGCACGACGCCGAGTCCATAGCGGTGGACCCGACGACCCATCACGTGTACATCGCCACCAAGTCCTTGTCCGGCGTTAGCGAGGTGTTCGAGCTGCCGGCACGGCCCGATCCGGCGCGCCCCGAGCTGCTCGCCAAGGTGGGAACGGTGACGTTCGATGCGCACAGTCAGGCAGGTCCGTTTGGCGGCTACGGCGAGCTCATGGCCACCGGGGCGGCGATCTCCGCCGACGGTGGGCGGTTCGTGCTCCGGACCTACGCCGACGCCTACGTCTGGCCGTTGCGTCGTGGTGACCTCCAGACGGCCCTGCGGCGCCCTCCCGTGCGTATCCGGCTTCCGAACCAGTCGCAAGGCGAGGGCGTCGACGTGGTCGGCGGTGCGCTGTGGTTGTCCAGCGAGGGGCGGGACCAGCCGATCCTGTCTGTCGCGTTGCCGCGCGCCGTTCGCCTCGCGCCGACCACGGCTCCGTCGAGTTCGTCCAGTCCGTCGTCGGGTCCGGCGCCGGGCCACGGGTCGTCCGGTTCCGGGATCGGCTGGGGCCTCATCGCGATTTTCGCGGCCGCGCTGCTGGCGTTCGTCCTGGGTTCCCGGCTGCGCCGGCGCGGCCGGCGCAAGGACGAGGGCGGCGACGACCTGTCCTGGACGGGCTAGGACACTAGTGTCCTATATCCGAAGTAGGTTTACCGTCTGCGGCGCCCAGATCTCCGCCCGCGGCGTTGTCGTCGTCGCCGATAGCACACGACTATCGGCCTTCTCCTCCGCCTTGCGGATCGAAGATCTGGATCACCGCAACCGGCAAACGACTTCGAATACAGGACACTAGCTACTCGGGCGAGTTCCCGCCGCCACCCCCGTCGGGCGTGATGTGCAGGACCCGCTCGTCGGCGGGCACCGGCTTGCCGTGCCCGTCCTTGTTGCTCGTGGTGATCCAGAGCGACCCGTCGTTGGCACCGACGACGGTGAGCAGCCGGCCGTACTGTCCGGCGATCATCGGCGTGAACGCGCTGATGGTGCCGGTGGTCGGGTCGATCCGGGCGCGCAGCAGAGCCTTTCCGCCGAGGGAGCCGACGTAGATCGTGTCCTTCAGCACCGCGCAGCTGCCCAGCCCTGGTGTGTCGGGGATGTCGGCCACCGGGCCCTGCCCGTCGCCGGCCGGCCAGCCGTAGTCAGTGCCCGCCACGACGCGGTTCAGTTCGCCAGTCGGGCCGTCCTCGGTCTCGTAGATGACCGAGTGCACATCGTCGAAGCACATACCGTTCACGGTGCGGTGTCCGCTGGTGTAGACGACCGAACGCGGGTGCGGGTTGCCGGACGCGGGACGGCCGAGCTCGTCCACGCGCAACACCTTGCCGCCGCGGCTGGTCAGCTTAGGCGCATTCGCCGCGATGCCCGCGTCGCCGGTCCCGACCAGGACGCTGCCGTCGCCGAGCACGAGGAGCCTGCCGATGTTGTCGGTCTTGCCGCGCGGAATGCCGGTCAGGATCGGTGTGACCGGGCCGTACGCCGTGAAGTGCACGACGCGGGTGTCCCGCTTCGTCGTGATCAGCGCCAGCATCAGCCGGTCCTCGCGGTAGGAAGGTGAGAGCGCGATGTCGAGCAGCCCCCCGCCGCCGGACGTGCTCAGCCCGGTCAGTTTCCGAATCAGCCGGACCGGCCTACCGGGCACCGGCTGGACCTGAAGGATCCGTCCGGTCGTCCGCTCGGCCACCAGCGCCGACCCGTCGGGCAGGACGGCGACACCGGTCGGTGCGTTCAGCTTGGTGGCCACCACCGCGGCGTCCCGTTGGGTCTGCGAGCTCGACCCGCTGCTCTGCGACGGGTTGGGCGAGGACGATTCCGAGCCTTCACCGCCGGTGTCCGGCACGGGCGTGGGCATCGGGATCGGCCGAGCCGACTGCTGGGGTACCCATGTCGGGTCGGCGCGGGGCCGGGACGGCGCGCAAGCCGTGACCGCGGCCGCGGCCGCGACGAGCGCGACGACGGCGCTGGCCGCGTGCCGCGTGCCGATCATGCCCTCAGTGTGCCAACCGGGGGCGGTCTGCGCAGGCGTCGCTCAGCCTTCCGGACGTGGCCGGGACCGTAGGCTCGGGCCATGCCCGTGATCTGCCTGCCCGACCAGCGCGGCGTGGAGCTGGTCGGGCCCCTCCTAGACGCAGTGCAGGTTGTGATGTGGGATGGCCGCGGCCGGCCCGCACCGGACGTGGCCGCCACGGAGTTCCTAGTGCCCGCGTTCGCGTTCAGCACCCCGCGGCAGCAACGTGCCGTCTTCGCCGAGCTGCCGAAGCTCCGCGTGGTGCAGGTCCTGTCGGCCGGCGTGGACTTCATCGTCGGCAACACCCCACCCGGCGTGCTGCTTTGCGACGCCCGTGGGGTGCACGGTGGATCGACCGCGGAATGGGCGATGGCCGCTCTGCTCGCCAGCGTGCGCGAGATCCCCAGGTTCGTCCTGGACGCCCAGGAGCACCGGTGGGACCAGCACGGCACCGATGAACTGGCCGGCAAGCGGGTCCTGGTGCTGGGGTCTGGAGACCTCGGCGGGCAGATGGCACGCCGGCTGCGGGCCTTCGACGCCGAGCCCACGATGGTGGCGCGCACCGCGCGGGCGGGCGTCCATGCCGTCACCGAGCTGCCTGAACTGCTTCCGCACGCGGATGTGGTCGTCCTCGTCGTGCCGCTCACGTCCGAGACGACGCGCATGGTGGACGCCGAGTTCCTGGCCGCCATGCCCGACGGCAGCCTGCTGGTCAACGCCGCCCGCGGTCCCATCGTCGAGACCGGCGCGCTGCTGGCCGAGTTGCAAAGCGGCCGCATCTTCGCCGCGCTGGACGTGACCGATCCCGAGCCGTTGCCGCCCGAACATCCGCTGTGGGACGCGCCAAACCTGCTGCTCACCCCGCACGTCGCAGGTAGCGTGCGCGGCTTTCCGCGCCGGGCCTACGCGCTGGTGCGCGAGCAGATCCTGCGCTTCGCCGCGGGTGAGCCGCTGATCAACGTGGTCGAGGGCGAGTACTGACGCCGCTGGCGCTGACCTTCAGCGTGCCGGCGTCCAGCCGACCGCCGCTCACCAGCGCGATCGAGCCGAGATGCCGGGCCCGGGTGCACGGCAGCCGCAGCACGGTGCCGTCCGTCCCGGCCAGGTACACCCGGCCGCGGTCGTCAGTGCTGAAGCCGCGGATGTCGTCCCACCTCACGCGGCGCGATCCGAACACGGCCCGGGCGGTCACCCCGTCGGTGTCGGCGATCGTGGCCGTCCGGATGACGAAGAGCAGCGCGAACAGAGGGATCAGGTAGATCGGCAGCGCGGCCGGATGCTGCACCATCGGCGTCACGCCTAGTGTCAGGAACACCACGGGCAGGTACGCCAAGCCGGGCAGCTTGATGCGCACCTCCGTGGGAGCGGCCACGGCCTGAACCGTACTCTGGCGCGGTGGACATCGGGCCCGGATCAAACACTGTCACCACCCACCGCCGGCCGCGCAGTTTCGAGGTCACCGACGGCATCGAGCGGGCCGGCGCCCGCGGCATGCTCCGGGCGGTCGGCATGGATGACGCCGACTTCGCCAAGCCCCAGATCGGCGTCGCCTCGTCGTGGAACGAGATCACGCCGTGCAACCTGTCGCTGAACCGGCTGGCCAAGCGAGCTAAGGAAGGCGTGCGCGGGGCGGACGGCTTCCCGATGGAGTTCGGGACGATCTCGGTCTCAGACGGCATCTCCATGGGCCACGACGGGATGCACTACTCGCTTGTGTCCCGCGAGATCATCGCCGACTCGGTCGAGACGGTGATGAACGCCGAGCGCTTCGACGGCGTGGTGCTGCTGGCCGGGTGCGACAAGTCCGAACCGGGCATGCTGATGGCCGCGGCGCGGCTGGATCTCGCGGCCGTGTTCCTCTACGCCGGCTCGATCCTGCCGGGGCGCCTCGACGGCCGGGATGTCACCCTCGTCGATGCCTTCGAGGCAGTCGGCGCGTGTCTAGCCGGCCGGATCACCGAGGCGGAGCTGGGCCGGGTCGAGCGGGCCGTCTGCCCGGGTGAAGGCGCGTGCGGCGGGATGTTCACCGCGAACACGATGGCCTCGGCCGCAGAGGCCCTCGGCATGTCGCTGCCGGGCAGCGCCGCGCCGCCGGCGCCCGACTCCCGCCGCGACGCCTACGCCGAGCGCAGCGGCGAGGCCGTCGTGCGTCTGGTGGACGCGGGCATCACCGCCCGTCAGATCCTGACCCGGGAGGCCTTCGAGAACGCCATTGCGGTCGTGATGGCGCTCGGCGGCTCGACGAACGCGGTCCTGCATGTGCTGGCCATCGCCCACGAGGCCAAGGTCGAACTGGACCTGGACGACTTCAACCGCATCGGCGACCGCGTGCCCCACATTGCAGACATGAAGCCGTTCGGCCGGTACGTCATGACCGATGTGGACGCCGTCGGCGGGGTCCCGGTGGTCATGCGGGCCCTGCTCGACGCGGGTCTGCTGCACGGCGACGCGCTCACCGTCACCGGGCGGACGATGGCCGAGAACCTGGACGAGCTCGCCCCGGCCGAGCCCGACGGGCGGGTGATCCGCACCCTGTCCGATCCGCTGCACCGCACCGGCGGGCTGACCATCCTGCGTGGGTCGCTGGCCCCGGACGGCGCCGTGGTCAAGAGCGCCGGTCTGGAGACCGACACGTTCGGCGGCACCGCGCGCGTCTTCGACCGCGAGCAGGCGGCGATGGACGCATTGGCAGCGGGCACCCTCAAGCCGGGCGACGTCGTAGTCATTCGGTATGAGGGACCCAAGGGCGGCCCGGGTATGCGGGAGATGCTCGCGATCACCAGCGCGATCAAGGGTGCCGGCCTCGGCAAGGACGTGCTGCTGGTCACCGACGGCCGGTTCTCAGGCGGCACCACCGGCCCGTGCATCGGCCACGTGGCTCCCGAGGCGGCCCACGGTGGGCCCATCGCGCTCGTGCAGGACGGCGACAGCATTCGACTCGATTTGGTGGCGCGCACCTTGGACCTGCTGGTCTCCGACGAGGAGCTCGAGCGGCGTCGGGCGAACTGGAAGGCGCCGGAGCAGGCCTTCAACTACGGCGTGCTCGGCAAGTACGCCAGGTTGGTGGGATCGGCCTCCAGGGGCGCGGTCTGCGACTGACCTACGATCCCGTCTCTTGAGACGGCCGTCCCACCCAGGGAGTCTCTCTCGACTCCACGCTCTGCTGCGCGGCGCCGGATCGGCGGCGGGCGGCGTTCTCCTTGTCGTCCGTACCTCCAGTACGAACTCCTCCTCGGCCTTGCCCGCCGCCAACCCGATCACCGCTCGCAACGAGCAGGAGTCGAGAGACACTCCCTATTTGAACCGGCCCGAGCGGCCGGTGTAGGTTGTGCCCGTGCGGAAGCTCGTACTCATCGATCAGCGCGTCGAATGAGGCCACCAGCCTCGACGACGCGCTAACCCTTCGTGCATACGGCACGAGGGGTTTTTTGTTGCACGTCCGACCTCCCGCACACAGACGCGGTCCCAGACCACAGAAGGGCACCAAAGATGTCGACTGAACCGGAGACGGTTACTGGGGCGCAGTCCCTGATCCGCTCACTGGAGCTGGTCGGCGCCGAGGTCGTATTCGGGATCCCGGGTGGTGCCATCCTGCCTGCGTACGACCCTCTGTTCGACTCCACGAGAGTCCGGCACATCCTCACCCGCCACGAGCAGGGTGCCGGCCACGCCGCGGAGGGATACGCGCAGGCGACTGGCAAGGTCGGGGTCTGCATGGCCACGTCCGGCCCAGGCGCGACCAACCTGGTCACCCCGATCGCCGACGCGCACATGGACTCGGTGCCGATGGTGGCCGTCACCGGGCAGGTGGGCACCGCGATGATCGGGACGGACGCCTTTCAGGAGGCGGACATCAGCGGCATCACGCTGCCGATCACCAAGCACAACTTTCTCGTCACCAACGCCGCTGAGATCCCGCGTACGGTGGCCGAGGCGTTCCACATCGCGGCCACCGGACGTCCCGGCCCCGTCCTCGTCGATGTTCCCAAGGACCTGATGCAGTCGACGACGACATTCTCCTGGCCGCCGACGCTCGAGCTGCCCGGCTACCGTCCGGTGACCAAGCCGCACGGCAAACAGATCCGCGAGGCGGCCCGGCTGATCCGCGAGTCCCGCCGGCCGGTGCTGTACGTGGGCGGCGGCGTGATCAAGTCCGGCGCCGTGGCCCAGTTGCGCCAATTGGCCGAGCTCGCCGAGCTGCCCGTGGTCACGACGCTCATGGCCCGGGGCGCCTTCCCGGACAGCCACCCGAACCACCTGGGCATGCCGGGCATGCACGGCACCGTGGCGGCGGTGACCGCGCTGCAGAAGGCCGACCTGCTCGTGGCCGTGGGAACCCGGTTCGACGACCGGGTTACCGGACGGCTGGACAGCTTCGCCCCCCAGGCGCAGGTGATCCACGCCGACATCGACCCGGCCGAGATCGGCAAGAACCGAGTCGCCGATGTGCCCATCGTCGGCGACCTCAAGGAGGTTTTCGCCGAGCTGCTGCCGCTGATCAAGAAGGACGTCGCCTCCGGTGCGGCGCCTGACCGCGCCAGCTGGTGGGAGCAGGTGAACCGCTGGCGGGACACCTATCCGCTGGGCTACGACGACCCCGCAGACGGCACCCTCGCGCCCCAGTACGTCGTCGAGCAGCTTGGCCGGATCGCCGGATCGGATGCCATCTACGTGGCCGGTGTCGGGCAGCACCAGATGTGGGCGGCCCAGTTCATCTCCTACGAGAAGCCTGGGACGTGGATCAACTCGGGTGGTCTCGGCACCATGGGCTTCTCGGTGCCCGCTGCGATGGGCGCCAAGGTCGGCCGCCCGGAGGCCACCGTCTGGTCGATCGACGGAGACGGCTGCTTCCAGATGACCAACCAGGAGCTGGCCACCTGCGCCTTGGAGGGAATCCCGATCAAGGTGGCCGTGATCAACAACGGCAACCTGGGCATGGTCCGGCAATGGCAGACGCTCTTCTACGGTGAGCGCTACAGCCAGACGGATCTGGGTACGCACAAGCACCGCATCCCCGACTTCGTCAAGCTCGCCGACGCCTACGGCTGCGTCGGGCTGCGCTGCGAGACGAAGTCGGACGTGGCCGGCGTCATCGAGAAGGCCATGTCGATCGACGACCAGCCCGTCGTCGTGGACTTCATCGTCGGCGCCGACGCCATGGTCTGGCCCATGGTGGCCGCCGGCACCAGCAACGACGACATCCTGGCCGCCCGCGGCATCAGGCCTGTCTTCGACGAGGAGGAGTGACGATGTCCAGACCCGCAGTGCGCAGCCTGGCCCCGGTCCGGCCGGAGGCGTCGCTGCACACGTTGTCCGTCCTCGTCGAGAACAAGCCTGCCGTGCTCGTCCGTGTGGCCGGGCTGTTCAGCCGGCGCGGCTTCAACATCGAGTCGCTGGCGGTGGGACCGACCGAGCACCCTGAGGTGTCCCGGATGACTGTCGTGGTCCGGGTCGAGGACGCCGTCCTCGAGCAGGTCACCAAACAACTGAACAAGCTGATCAACGTCCTCAAGATCGTCGAGCTGGACAAGGACAACGCCGTCGTCCGCGAGCTACTGCTCGTCAAGGTGCGCGCCGATGACACCACCCGGCGCGGCGTGCTGGAGACCGTGCAGTTGTTCACCGCCAAGGTGGTGGACGTTGGTCCGGACGTGCTCACCGTCGAAGTGACCGGCCCACCGGCCAAGATCAACGCCATGCTCGAGATGCTGGAGCGGTACGGCATCCGCGAGATCGTGCAGTCCGGTGTGGTGGCCCTGGACCGCGGGCCCCGCGCGATGATGGTGCCCGCCAGTCGGCATGCCGACCGGACTGCCTGACCCGACCCGAAGGAGCGATGAACACATGTCGGTGGAGATCTTCTACGACGACGATGCCGATCTGTCGATCGTCCAAGGACGCGCCGTGGCCGTGATCGGCTACGGCAGCCAGGGCCACGCTCACGCGCTGAGCCTGCGCGACTCCGGGGTCGACGTGCGCGTCGGGCTGAAGGAGGGCTCGAAGAGCCGGGCGCGCGCCGAGGACGCTGGGCTGCGCGTGGTGACTCCAGACGTCGCGTCCGACGAAGCCGATCTGATCATGATCCTGGCACCGGACCCCGCCCAGCGCTCGCTGTACGCCGAGTCGATCGAGCCGCACCTTGAGGACGGCGACGCCATCTTCTTCGGGCACGGCTTCAACATCCGGTTCGGCTACATCAAGCCGCCGGGCAACGTCGATGTCGCCATGGTCGCGCCGAAGGGCCCGGGCCACCTCGTCCGCCGTCAGTTCGTCGATGGCAAGGGCGTCCCGGTGCTTGTTGCCGTCGAGCAGGACGCGTCCGGCGGTGCGTTCCCACTGGCGCTCTCGTACGCCAAGGCCATCGGCGGCACCAGGGCCGGTGCCATCAGGACGACGTTCACTGAGGAGACTGAGACTGATCTGTTCGGTGAGCAGGCGGTTCTGTGCGGCGGCGTCTCGCAGCTCGTCCAGTACGGCTTCGAGACCCTGACCGAGGCAGGCTATGCGCCGGAGGTCGCCTACTTCGAGTGCCTGCACGAGCTCAAGCTCATCGTCGACCTCATGTATGAGGGCGGCATCGCCAAGCAGCGCTGGTCGGTATCGGACACCGCCGAGTACGGCGATTACGTCTCCGGCCCGCGCGTGATCGACCCGCACGTCAAGGACAACATGCGGCAGATCCTCAGCGAGATCACCGACGGGACGTTCGCGGCCCGGTTCATCGCCGACCAGGACGCCGGCGGCCCAGAGTTCGCAGCGCTGCGGGCCAAGGCCGAGCAGCATCCGATCGAGGATGTCGGCCGACGGCTGCGCGGCCTGATGAGCTGGGTGAACGTGTCATCCGACGACGACTACGTCGAGGGCACCGCCGCCCGCTAGCACCCCGTTCCCCATCCACCGGCCACGCGGTTTGATCCGCGGGCCGGTGTCCTTGTCATGCCCGTTCCCGGTTGACAGACGGTGCTCCCCTCAGCACAATGCCTAACTATGACCGCATTACCTAATCGTGATAGGCGGGCCGAACGTCGTGAGGCAACGCGCCGCGAGATTCTGGATGCCGCCTGGGAGATAGCTCGACGCGACGGGTTGGCGGCGGTGACGCTCCGCGAGGTGGCCGAGCGCATCGGAATGCGGTCGCCCTCGCTGTATTCGCACTTCGACTCGAAGAACGCCATTTACGACGCGATGTTCGCCGACTCGTGGTTGGAGCTCTCCGCTGCGTTCGAGCAGGTGGGCCCGCCGCCCGCGGCGCATCGCAAGGCGATGCTGATCGAAGCGGAGACGTTCTTCGACTTCGCGGCGGCCGACCTGGCCCGCTACCAGCTGATGAACCAGCGGACGATCCCCGATTTCAGGCCTAGCGACGCGGCGTTCCAGGTCGCGCTCGAGTTATACGACCGGATGCGCGGCGTGCTGCGTGTGCGGGGAATCCGTAGCCAGGCCGACCTGGACTTGTGGACCGCGGTGCTGGGCGGCTTCGTCGATCAGCAGCTGGCGAACGATCCCGGCGGCGCACGGTGGCGGCGACAGCTGCCCCGGCTCGTCGACATGTACTGCGACGAGGTCGGCATGCCCGGCCCCCGCCTGAGGAGGACGAGATGACGATGACCGTAACCGCCGAGCCCCGAAGCCCGTCGATCCCGCACCGGACGGCCATGCGGCTCGCCGCCACCGAGTACCAGCGCTTCCTCGAGCTGCTGCGGGCGCTGCGGCCGGAGGACTGGGGCAAGCCGACCGAGTGCCCGGGCTGGGACGTCCGGGCCATGGCGGCGCACGCGCTGGGCATGGTCGAGATGGCCGCCTCGATCCTGGAGGGCCGGCGGCAGCTGAAGCTAGCGCGCCAGCGCGGCGGGGTGCCCATCGACGCGCTGACCGCGTTGCAGGTCGACGAACGAGCCGGGATGACCCCGGCCCAGATCACCGACCGGTTCGCCGCCCGCGCCGCCAAAGCAGCGCGCGGGCGCCGCCGCACACCCGGCGTCTTCCGGCGCCGCCCGATGCCGGTGAGGCAACAAGTGGGAGACCACGAGGAGGCATGGACCGTCGGCTACCTGGTCGACGTGATCCTGACCCGCGATCCGTGGATGCACCGCGCCGACATTGTCCGCGCCACCGGCGCGAACCACGTGCAGACCGCCGACCACGACGGCGTGCTCGTCGCCGACATCGTTGCCGAGTGGGCGGCCCGGCACGGTCAGCCCTTCACGCTTCGGCTTGCCGGGCCGGCTGGCGGCATCTGGCGCAGCGGCGCAGGCGGCCCGTATATCGAGTTGGACGCCGTGGAGTTCTGTCGTTTGGTGTCCGGCCGGGGCACCCCCACTGGCCTGCTCACCACCCTGGTTCCGTTCTGAGAAGTGCCGACAAACGAGGTCAACCACATGCACACCTATCGCGCACATCGTGACGTCACCGTCCTCAATGACCACATGGAAGTGCCCGGCCTAGGCTTCCTGCCGGTCAACGCGTTCGTCATTCACGCAGCTGAGCCGGTCGTCGTGGACACCGGACTCGGCCTGCCGGACCGAGACTTCGTCGCCTCGCTATCGGAGGTGATGGACCCGGCCGACATTCGCTGGATCTGGATCACCCACCCAGACCGCGATCACACCGGCGGCGTGTTCGCGCTGCTCGAAGCCGCGCCACGGGCCCGCGTCGTCACCACGTTCACTGGTGCTGGGATCATGTCCCTCGAGCGGCCGCTGCCGTTCGATCGCATCTACCTGCTCAACCCTGGGCAATCCCTGGAGTTGGGCGATCGTCAACTCACTGGATTCCGGCCGCCCTTGTTCGACAACCCGGCCACCGTTGGCGTGTTCGACACCAGCACTGGTGTCGCTCTCAGCTCGGACTGCTTCGGTGCGCCTTTGCCCACGGCCGAGCTCGCCACCGCCGTCGACGCCGCTGCCGCCGGGGCGGACGATCTGCGTGCGGCGCAGCTGCTCTGGGCCACCGTCGACAGCCCCTGGGTCCATCAGGTGGACCCGGCCCGGTTCGCGGCCTCGTTCCAGCCGTTGCGCGACTTCGACCCGACCCGCATCCTCAGCACGCACCTGCCGCCCATAACCGGCGACCCGGCGCGGATGTACGACACCTTGCTCGAGGCGCCGCAAGCTGACCCGTTCGTCGGCCCCGACCAGGCCGCGCTGGAGGCGATGCTGCGCGAGTTCCAGCCCGCGTAGCCGCCCGTCCGCGTCCGGCCGGCCGCGGTACACCAATGGCGTATTTGCGGACGATGGCGCCCGAACGCTGCCAACGTCAGAATTGGAGGCGATGACCAGTACCGCACCTGCCGGCGTGCGCCCCGCCACCGGCCGGCTCTGGCGGCATCGGGACTTCCGCCGCCTGTGGGCGGCGCAGACGGTCAGCCGCTTCGGGTCGATGGTCAGCGAGCTGGCGCTGCCGCTGACGGCCATCCTCGTGGTGCACGCCTCGACGCTCCAGGTCGGGCTGCTGACGGCAGTCGAGAGCGTCGCGTTCCTGCTCGTGGGACTCCCCGCCGGGGCCTGGGTGGACCGGATGCGCACCCGGCAGGTGCTCATCGTCACCGACGCACTGCGCGCCGTCGCGTTGGCATCGATCCCGGTCGCCGCCGTGTTCGACGTCCTGACCATGGCACAGCTCTACGTCGTGGCCCTTGGCACCGGGGTGTGCACCGTCTTCTTCGATGTCGGATTCCAGTCGTATCTGCCGCAACTGGTGGAGCGCCGCGACCTGGTCGACGGTAACGCCAAGCTCCAGATCAGTGAGTCGATCGCCCAGATCGCCGGCCCCAGCCTCGGCGGCCTGCTCGTGCAGGCGCTGACCGCGCCTTATGCCGTGCTCGTGGACGCGGTGAGCTTCGTCTTCTCCGCGGCCTGGGTGGGCCGCATCGAGGCCCGGTCACCGAAACCGCGCCGGGAGCCCGAGCGCAGCCTGGTCCGTGAGATCGGCGCCGGGGTGCGCTTCGTGTTCGGCCACCGACTGCTGCGTCCCATCCTGACGTCGACGGCCGTCATCAACCTGTTCCATCCGATCGGCTTCGCTGTCTACGTCCTGCTGCTGGCCCGGACATTGCACCTCTCACCTGCACTGATCGGGTTGATCGCGGCGGTGGCCTCCGTTGGCGCGCTGCTCGCCGCGATGTCTGCAAGCCGGCTGGCCGCCCGGTTCGGCCCGGGTCGGACGATCGTCGTCTCGCTAATGCTGTGCGGCCCAGCCTCGTTCGTCATCCCGTTCGTCGAACAGGACTGGACGCTGCTGCTGCTCACCGCCTCGCAGGGCCTTTACGCCGCGTGCGTCGTGACCTACAACATCACCCAGGTGAGCCTGCGCCAGGCGCTTTGCCCGCCGAACCTCCTGGGCCGGATGAACGCCACCGTGCGGTTCGTAGTCTGGGGCCTCATTCCGATCGGCGCGGCCATCGGCGCCGTCCTGGGCAGCTGGCTCGGACTGCGTCCCACGCTGGTGATATCCGCGATCGGCGTCTCGTTCGGGTTCCTGCCGGTGCTGCTGTCCCCGGTGCGCAAGGTGCGCGACGTTCCGGTGTGGGTCGACGGCTAATCTGGCCCGATGCGGATCGCGGTCATCGCCGGGGACGGCATCGGTCCAGAGGTCACCGATCAGGCGCTGATGGTACTGCGCGCCGTCGTGGACGGCGTGGAGACCACGGACTACGACCTCGGGGCGGCGCGCTACAACCGCACCGGCGAGCTGCTACCCGAATCGGTGCTCGCCGAGTTGCGCGAACACGACGCCATCCTGCTGGGCGCCGTGGGCGACCCGTCCGTGCCACCCGGTGTGCTCGAACGCGGCCTGCTGCTTCGGTTGCGCTTCGAACTCGACCACCACGTCAACCTCCGCCCGGTGAAGCTCTACCCGGGCGTCCAGTCCCCACTGGCCGACGGCTCGCTGGTGGACATGGTCGTGGTGCGGGAAGGCACCGAAGGGCCGTACACCGGCACCGGGGGATCGTTGCGCCGCGGCACAGAGCACGAGGTCGCCAGCGAGGTGAGCGTCAACACGGCATACGGCGTGGAGCGCGTGGTCCGGGACGCATTCCGGCGCGCCGCCGCTCGGCCGCGGCACCACCTCACGCTCGTGCACAAGACCAACGTGCTGGTGCATGCGGGCGGGCTGTGGGCGCGTGTCGTCAAGGAGGTGGCCGCCGACTTCCCGGAGGTGACGGTCGCCTACCAGCACGTGGACGCGGCGTCGATGTTCTTCGTCACCGACCCGGGTCGCTTC
Source organism: Jatrophihabitantaceae bacterium (assembly GCA_036258135.1). Taxonomy (GTDB): domain Bacteria; phylum Actinomycetota; class Actinomycetes; order Mycobacteriales; family Jatrophihabitantaceae; genus DATAEG01. The sequence goes on from DATAEG010000159.1 coordinate 33,718, forward strand.
GACGTCGTCGTCACCGACAACCTGTTCGGCGACATCCTCACCGATCTGGGCGCCGCCATCGCCGGCGGCATCGGCCTGGCCGCGAGCGGCAATCTCGATGTGAGCCGTACCAACCCCAGCATGTTCGAGCCGGTACATGGCAGCGCTCCGGACATCGCCGGGCAGGGCGTGGCCGACCCCACCGCGGCGATCCTCTCAGTCGCCATGCTGCTCGACCACCTCGGCCGGACCGAGGACGCCACCCGGGTCGAGGCGGCGGTGGCCCGTGATCTGGCCACCCGGGACGCCAAGGAGCCGGGCTCGACGTCGGCCATCGGCGAGCGGATCGCCTCCAGCGTCGCGGCCTGACCACGGATTTCGGTGCTGTGACCGCCAGCTGACGTCGGTCACGGCACCGAAGTTCGTCGTGGTGTCGGCGGTGTGGCAGACTGCACCCGTGCAGCGCAGCCGGATCATTATCGGCTAGCGCGCCAGGCAGCTCGACCGCCGGCGCGCAGACCTCTCACGTTTCGTGAGGGGTCTTTTTGTTGCCCCGCCAGCCCGTCCGACACACACCCGATTGAGGATCGCCATGCAGACCGACGA
>DATAEG010000160.1:0-24792 GCA_036258135.1 Jatrophihabitantaceae bacterium
GCGCAGGCCGCGGGTGCGGTGTCGGTAGAGCAGGCCCGGGTGATTACCGCCACGATCGAGGAGCTGCCCGCCACGGTCCGCAGGCAGCACGCAGAACAGGCGGAGTCGGTGGAGGCGACGCTGGTGGAGGCGGCGGCCCGGTTCGACCCGACCGTGTTGGGCAGGCTGGGCCGGCACCTGCAAGCCGTGCTGGACCCGGACGGCACCCTGGCCTCGGAGGAGGACCAGCAGCGCCGCCGCGCCGCCCACCTCACCCCGGAAACCCTCGCCAAGGTGCAGGCCGCGCTGCTGCCACTCGCGGCACCCCGGCCCTGCCGGGATGTCAAGGATGACCGGTCCGCGCCGCAACGCCGCCACGACGCCCTGGACGCCGCCGTGAGCCTGCTGCTCCGGTCGGGGCAGCTGCCCGCCTCCGGCGGCACCCCCGGCGACCGTGCCTGATCCCGGTCGTCATCGGAACCGACGGCGTGCTCGGCTACGGCCGCAGCCGCCGCATCGCCACCGCCGCCCAACGCCGCGCCCTCGCCGCCCGGGACAGCGGCTGCTGCTTCCCCGGCTGCGACCAGCCGCCGGACTGGTGCGAGGCCGACCACGTCACCCCGTGGGAACAGGGCGGCAAGACCGATCTCGACAATCTGTGTTTGTTATGCGACCACCACCATGATCAACACCAGCGGGCCGGGTGGCGCATCACCATGACCAACGGCAGGCCGCACGCGATCCCGCCACCCTGGATTGACCCCACCCAAACACCCATCCGAAACACCATGCACGACCTCGCGCCGGTCGGCTGAGCCCGGGCGCAGGGGCGCATGGGTAAAGAATGTCGGCGAGACGTTGGTTAGGCGACTTGGGATTGGGAGCAGCGTGGAGTACCGGAGCCTGGGCCGAACGGGCGTGCAGGTCAGCGCATTGACGCTGGGCAGCATGCTGCTGCACCAGATCCCCGACGAGGCCGAGGCGGGTCGGCTGTTCGACCAAGCACTCGACCAGGGCATCAACGCGGTCGACACCGCCAACGTCTACGGTCGGGGCGCCAGCGAGGAGTTGCTCGGCCGCCTGTTGAGCCGCAGCGGCCGACGCGACCGGCTGGTGCTCTCAAGCAAGTTCCACGCCCGCATGGACGACGATGATCCCAACGCGGCTGGAAGCTCGCGTCGCCACGTGATCAACGAATGCCACGCCTCGCTGCGTCGACTGCAAACGGACCACCTGGACGTGTACTACATCCACCGGCCGACCAGTCAGGTTCCCATCGACGAGACGCTGAGCGCCCTCGACGATCTCGTCCACGCAGGCAAGATCCGCTACATCGGCACGAGCAGCTTCGCCGCCTGGCAGCTCATCGAGTCGCTATGGGTATCGAAGGAGCTGCACCTGGCCCGGGTCGTCGTCGAGCAGTCGCCGTACTCGCTGGTCGATCGCCGCGTGGAACGCGAGCTTCTGCCGATGGCCCGGAGTTACGGGATCGGCATCACCGTCTGGTCGCCGCTGGCTGGCGGGTTGCTCACCGGGAAGTACGCAGGCGACCAATGGCCGCAGGACGCCCGCTTCCCACGTTCCCCCGCCAGCGCATGGGAGAAACGCCACTTCACGCCGACGACGAAGGCGCTCGTCGACGTCCTGGTCGAGATGGCGAACGCCAACGGCTGCACCCCGACGCAACTCTCACTGGCCTGGATCCTGCGCCGGCCAGGCGTCAGCAGCGTCGTGCTCGGCATGCGCACTGCGAACCAGCTCGAAGATCAGCTCGGCGCGTTAGACGTCGACTTCACGGACGAGGACCTCTCCCGCATCGACGAGCTGGCGCTGCCCGGACGGGCCACCGTGCCGTATTACCTGGACGACGACTTCGCCGACTGGTCGCCGGCACTGCATCGCTGGTGAGAGGCGGGTTCGATGGCGATGCGTGCCATGGCGTGGCCCGAAGCGAGCCAGTTCCTGCTCGGCGGAACCCGCACCGCGGTCGTCGCCACTGTCGGGCGGGACGGCCGACCACACGCGGTGCCTGTCTGGTTCATCGTGGACGAAGGGCAGATCGTGTTCACGACGACCACCGGCTCGGTCAAAGCCAAGCACCTGCGCCGCGACCCGCGGGTCGCGATCTGCGTGGACGAAGCCACGCCGCCGTTCGCGTTCGTGTCGGTCAGCGGCACCGCTGAGCTCACCCCACGGCCGGACGACTTCCTGGCCTGGACCACCAGGATCGCGCGCCGCTATGTCGGGGATGAGCGCGCCGAGGAGACCGGCCGGGCATTTACCGATGTCGATGACCTATTGGTGAAGGTCGCCATCGAGACGTGGGTCGGGCACGCCGAGATCGTCGGGTGACTGTCAAGGTCCGGAGGGCCGCCGCAGTCGCGGTATCCAGCCGGGGACGGTGGCTCGATAAGCGTCGTATTCGGCGCCGAACCGGTGCCGCAAATTGGGCTCCTCGTACAGCTTGACGAACGCCCACATGCTGATCGCGGCGACCAGCGCATAGCCGACCAGCACGGCCCGTCCGAGGATCAGGGCCTGCCCGACGATGGTGGTGAGGACGGCCAGGTACATCGGGTTGCGCACATAGCGGTAGATGCCGGTGACGACGAGATGGTCGGGAGGCGCCACGGGTGCCGGCGTGCCCAGACCTTGTCGCACGAAGCGAACGAAGGCGTGCACGAGTCCCACGCCGCCGACCACGACCAGGGCCCAGCCGAGGACCCGGAGCGGGCCGAGATCGGCGCCGCGGTGCCAGCCGGTGAGCAGCCACGGGATGAGCAGCGCCACAGTGCCTGGTGCGACCAGGAAGAAAACCGCGCTGCCGAGGGCCGCGCTGGATCGACGCATCGACGGCCGGCTAGTCGACGATCGTGTCGCCGGCGCCGGCATGTGGGAAAGAGGTTTCGGCCGGGGAGGTCAGCACGTCAACGTGGCGACGGATGACCTCCAGGTTGCGGTCGGCGAGGTGGTCGAAGGTCTGCGGCACGGACGATCCGGGTGTGAGTGAGCGCATGGCCGTGTCCGGGTCGAGGCGCGCGGACACCCAACACTCGTGGGACGCGGCCCGGGCCACCACCTCGGCGATGGGGGTGACGATCATGGAATTCCCGAAGTAGACCACACCGGCCGGGTCCACCCCGGTCGCGTTGGCGCCGATGAGGTAGACGTGGTTGTCGTAGGCGCGCGCCCGGTTGGTCAACTCCCACAGATCGGCTGACCGCAGCAACGCCGACGGCCGCACGATGATCTCCGCTCCGCGGAGGGCGGTGATCCGGGAGAGTTCGGGGTAGTCGCCGTCGAAGCAGATGATCACTCCGATCCGGCCCAGCGCGGTCTCGACCACGCAGACGTCCTCGCCCGGCGTCACCCAGCCGCCGCGGTCGGCGCGCTCGCCACCGAACGGGTGGGTCTTGCGGTAGAAACCGAGCACGTCGCCGGTCGGGCCGATGACCACGGCCACGTTGTGCACCACGCCGCGGTCGCCGCCTCGCGCATAGGTCCCGATGACGAGATGGATCCCGAGATCAGCTGCCACCGCGGTGAAAGGGTCGAGAACCGGCCCGGGCACGTCGGTCATCAGGTCCCAAAGCGCGCCGGCATCAAGACCCGTGGTGAATCCCGTGGTGGTGGATTCCGGCAGGACTACCAAGTCCGCGCCGGTCGCAGCCACGCACTCGCGGACCAGCTCGACAGCGTGCGCGCTGTTGGCCGCGACCGTCTCGGCGGTCAGTGGCTGGTGACGCGGCGCCACCTGGACCGCGGCCACGGTCACGGCCTGCATCAGCGCCGCCGGCCGATCAGCGTGCCCACCAGCACCCCGGCCAGTGCCACGCCCGCGCCCACCAGGACGCCCTTTACGAACCCGCCGGAGGGCACCGCGCGAGCCCGTGGCGGCGCGGTGAAGACGCCCGGGGTGGCACCTGCGGCCGCGGTGGCCGGAGCAACGGGCGCCGCGCCGGTGAGGACGTCGTCGACGTTGGCGAAAAACTGTCCCGCCATCTTCTTGGCCACGCTGGTGAGCACGCGCTGCCCGACCCCGCCGACCATGCCGCCCACGTCGGCGTCCGCGTCGTAGCGCAGACTCGTAGTGCCGTTGCCGCCGTCAGAAAGCGTGACCGCTACATCGGTGCGGATGGTGCCCGACGCCCCGGCCCCCGACGCGCGCAGGACGAACGACGACGGGCGGTTCTGGTCGGTGAGCGCGACCGCGCCGTCGTAGGTGCCCTTGATCGATGCGACCCCGGCGCTCACCGTCATCGCATAGGCGTCGGGACCGGTGACCTCTAGGCGTTCGCAGCCCGGGATGGTGCGCACCAAGACCTGCGGATCGGTGACCGTCCGCCACACCGTCTCGGCGTCGGCATGCAGCACGGTGTCCCCGCTGACCTTCATCAATCGTTCCCTTCGGTGGCAGTGTCGCGATGCGCCCGCCGCAGCTCCCACAGGTCGCTCGGCGAGATGGGCATGGACCTGATCGGAATGCCCTCCGCGTCCTCGATGGCCGCGGCCAGGACGGCCGAGACCGGGATGACGCCCGCCTCCCCGAGTCCTTTGATGCCGAGCGGGTTTAGCGGCGTTGGGGTCTCCAGGTGGTCGATCTCGATCCCGTCCGGCACCTCGGTGACGTAGGGCATCAGGAAGTCCATGAACGACGCGTTGAGCAGCTGGCCGTGCTCGTCATAGTGCATCCGCTCGTACAGCGCACCGCCGACGCCCTGGGCCACGCCACCGTGGATCTGGCCTTCGACGATCATGGGGTTGATCATCGGCCCGCAGTCGTGCACCACGCAGTAGCGCAGGATGCGGACCTCGGCGGTCTCGGGGTCGGTCTCGACAATGGCCGCGTGCATCCCATTGGCGAACGTGGAGCGCGGCGGACTGTAGTAGTCGCGGCCCTCGAGGCCGGGCTCGTCGTCCTCGGCCACCGGTGGCTTGCCGGAGTCGCCGACGGTGAACTGGGTGGCCGACCGGGAGGCTTTGTCGAAGGCGTAGCGCAACGGGTTGGACAGGACGGCCACCGTGCCCAGCGCGATCTCCTGGCCCGGGCTGCCCTTGACCTTCACCTTGCCGTTGACGATCTCCATGTCGTCGGGGTTGGCCTCCAGCGCGTCCGCGGCCACCCGCAGCGCCTTCGCTTTGGCCGCGCGGGCGGCCAGCGCGATCGCCGAACCGCTCATCACTGCCGACCGTGATGCGAACGTGCCCACGGCGTAGCCGAACCGACGGGTGTCGCCAGTGACGACCTCGACGTCCTCGACCGGCACGCCGAGCTCGTCGGCGACGATCTGGGCGAACACCGTCGCGTGGCCCTGTCCCTGCGTGGTCAGCCCGGTAGCCACCTTGACCTTGCCCGATGTCTCGATGTGGACGTGGCCTCCCTCGTACGGACCGACGCCGGTGCCCTCCACATAGCAGCCCAGCCCGATGCCGACCGTGCGTCCTTCGGCATGTGCGGCGGTGCGCACTCCTTCGAATTCGTCCCAGCCGACCAGCTTCTTCAGCTTGGCCATGGTGGCCGGGAAGTCGCCCGAGTCGTAGATCAGCGGACGGCCGTCCTGGAACGTCATGTGGTTGTCGTACGGCATCTCGGCGGGCTGGATGAAGTTCACCTCGCGCACCTGGACGCGGTCGCGCCCCAACGCGGCGGCGATGGCGTCCATGGTGCGTTCCATTGCGAACGCGGCCTGCGGCCGGCCCGCGCCTCGATAGGGCGTGACGAGGACCGTGTTCGTGTACAGGCTGTCGAACTCGACGCGGTAGTTGGCCGGCTTGTACGGGCCGAGCAGTTGTGTCGAGGTGATGATGGGCACGATCAGCCCGTACGGCGTGTACGCGCCGTGGTCGTGCCAGAACCGGACGTCCAGGCCGAGGACGCGGCCTTCGTCGTCGAAGCCGACCTCGATGTGGTGCAACTGGCCGCGTTCGTGCGCCGCGGAGATGAAGTGCTCGCGCCGGTCCTCGGTGAACTTCACCGGACGCCGCAGCCGCCGGCAGGCCCAGGCCGCGATCAAATCCTCGGGCCACGGATGCACGATCTTCACGCCGAAGCCGCCGCCGACGTCCGGGGTGATCACCTCGACGTCGACGAGGTCGAGCTCAAGTTTCGCGGCCAGGGCCGCACGCAGTCCGGTCGAGGTCTGGGTCGAGCTCCAGACCCGCAGCCGATGCGACTCCTCGTCCCAGCGAGCCAGCGTGCCGCGACCCTCGAGCGGCGTTGACGCGGAACGTTCGATAGACAGGTCGAGCTCGAGCCGGTGCGGGGCCACCTGGATCGCAGCACGGGCGTCGCCGAACTCCTGGACAAGGTTGGCGCCCACGTTGCCCGGCACGTCCTCGTGTACGAGGTGCGTCGCGGTGCGCGCGGCCGCGACTCCCACAACATCCGGAAGCGGCTCGTAGTCGACGACGATGCGCGCGGCGGCGTCCTCGGCGGTGTACCGGTCGCTGGCGACGACCATGGCGATCGCCTCGCCGGCGTAGTTGACCTCGCCGTTGGCCAACGCGTACTGGGTCCGGCCATGGGTAAGCGCCGGGTGCGGGATGAGCAGCGGCAGCGGTTCGGCCATCGGGCCGATGAGGTCTTCGTACGTGTAGACGGCGACGAGGCCGTCCACGTCGAGGGCATCGGTCACGTCGATGTCGCGGACCCGGGCGTGTGCGTACGGCGAACGCACCACCGCGATCTGGAGCGCGTCGTGACCGAGGTCATCCAAGTACTGGCCACCACCGGTGAGCATCCGACGGTCCTCGACTCGCTTCACGGGCTGGCCGAACACCCGGTCCGTCATGATCCGGCTGCTTCCAGGACGGCTTTGACGATGTTCTGGTAACCAGTGCAGCGGCACAGGTTGCCGGCGATCATCTCCCGCGCCTCGGCCCGGGTGGGGTTACGGTTCTCCCGCAGACCCGCGGTGATCGTGGTGAGGAAGCCCGGGGTGCAGAACCCGCACTGGAGTCCGTGACAGTTCTCGAAGGCGCGCTGGACGGCGCTCATCTCGCCGTCCTCGGCCAGGCCTTCGACGGTGGTGACCTCGTGGCCGTCCACGGCCACCGCGAACAGCAGGCAGGACCGCACCGGCGCCCCGTCCAGGAGCACGGTGCACGCGCCGCACACCCCGTGCTCGCAGCCCACGTGGGTGCCGGTCAGCTGAAGGTCGTGGCGCAGGACATCGGACAGCAGTCGGCGCGCCGGCACGTTGACCTCGCGCGGCACGCCGTTTACCCGAAGTCGAACGTCGTGCACAGCCTCGGTCATGCTGCCTGCGCCTCCCGCACCGCACGCACAGCCAGCACGCCGGCCAGGTGGCGGCGGTAGTCGGCGCTGGCGTGGATGTCGCCGCTCGGCTCGACCTGTCCGGTGACGTAGGCGCGCAGTGCGTCGTCGGAGTTGGCGACCATAGTGACGTCCAAGACGAGTGGGGTGGCGGCGACCGAGATGAGGGCCAGACGCGCCTCCGCCTTCTTCCCCGAGCCACGTCGGACCACCGCGGCGACACCGCACACGGCGTAGTCGCCGTGCCGGCGGGCGACCTCGACGAACGCCGAGCTGGCGCCGTCCGCGGCCACCGGGAACGAAACCTCGACGGCCAGCTCGTCCGGGCGGGTGGCCGACTCGAGCGGGCCGAGGAAGAAGTCCGCAGCCGGAACGACCCGCTCACCGCCCGCCGACACCAGCCGCACCGAACCGCCGAGGACGGCCAGCACGGCGGTCAGCTCCCCGGCCGGGTCGGCGTGCACGATGCTGCCCACCGTGGTGCCCCGGTTGCGGATCGTCGGATGGGCCACCAGTCGCAGCGCCTGGCCCAGCAACGGCTGAGCCGCGGACGCCGCGCGCCGCTCGACGTCCCGGTGCCGGGCCAGCGCGCCGACCTTGACCGCGCCGTCCGCGACCCGGACGTAGTCGAGCTCGGCCAGCCGGTTGATGTCCACGAGATGATCAGGCGCGGCCAGCCGCATCGAGAGCATGGGCACCAGGCTCTGCCCGCCGGCCAGCACCTTCGCCGTGTCGCCGAGTTCAGCCATCACCGCCACGGCCTCGGCGACCGTGGCGGGACGGTGGTACTCGAACGGAGCCGGCTTCACTCGCGGCGGCGACCCTCCTCGGTGTTGTCGACATCGTCGTCGACCCGGAACGGCGACAGTTCGCCCTCCGGGGTCTCGACGTTACCGGTGGCCATCATCGTGCCGCCCTCGTAGGCCCGTCCACCGGCCGCGCGGCCCGAGTTGTGCTGAGTGACGGCAGGCTAGTGTTCGCCGCCGCGCGGCGGACATGTTCACATCTGACGAACTACGGGCGAGGTTGCGCTACAGGCCCTTCATCGTCACGACCTGAAGGGCCACGGCGACGTCCAGGCGCAGGTGCGGGTCGGTACTGAACGGTCCGACGATCCGCTCCAGCTTCCCGATCCGGTAGCGCAGCGTGTTGTAGTGGAAATGCAACAGGCGGGCGGTCTCGGCCACGTTCAGGTTGGTGTCCAGCAGGGTCTGCAGCGTCTGCCGCAGATCGATCATCTCGGGCGTGTCGTCGGCGAGCTCACCGAGCACCTCAGCGGCGAACCCGCGCAGCTCCGCCGGGTCCGCGACCAGGGAGAGCAGCCGGTGCACGCCGAGCGAGTCGAAGTGGGTGATCGTGCCCGGACCGTGCACCCGACGCCCGATGACCACCGCCTTGCGGGCCTGTTCGTAGGCCATCGGCCACTTCGACGGGTCGGGCACGACCCGGCTGACCCCGGTGCAGGACGACCGCCGCCCGCCGCCCCGGTCGCCCGCCACCGCACCCACCACGGCTTTGACCGCGCTCTCCACCTCGTCCTTGTCGACGGGCAGGAGGCAGACCACCTCGTTGCTGAAGCCGACCACCGGGGCGCGTTTGTCCCAGGAGTGCACGACCTGCTCCCAGGCGGCCGCGAACCGTTCCTGGGCCGACCGCAGCGGCAGCGCCCGGGCTGCGGCAGGCGGAGGGGCCGGCGGCAGGTCGTCCAGTGTCGAGACCAGGACGGCCACGGGGCGGTCGACGTCCCAGTCGAGCATGGCGCAGTGCTGGCGGACCTGCTCGGAGTCGCCGGCCCGGCCGGCCAACGCGTCGCGCAGGAAGTCCCCGCGGTACTTCGACTCGACCGCGGCCACGGCGATCTGGCGCGTCATCACCAGCGCCACGACAGCGGCGGCTCGCTCCAGCGCCTGGACCACGTGTTCGCCGAAGCGGGCGAAGCGTCCCTCGGCGGCGTAGGCGACGATCCGTCCGTGCTCGAGACCGCCGGCGATGACGGGCGCCGCCGTCACCTCGCCGCGCACCGAGTCGTCGCCGGCCAGCGACCCCGCGGCCGTGATGCCGTCTTGCAGACGTTCCACGAGCAGCCGGCCGGTCGGCTCGAACAGCGGCAGGGCCAGGAGACCCTCTCCGTGATGGAGTCCGGCCGAGGCCAGGACGCGACCGTCAGGGGTGGTGACCAGGACCGACGCCCCGAGCGCCGCACCTACCGCGTTGGTCACCTGGGCCAGGTCGCCGCCGGCCAGCACGACGCTCTCCAAGGCACGGTGTAGCTCGGCTACCCGGGAAAGGGCGGCCGCGTGCGCGTCGAGGAGCCCGGCCAGCACCTCGGCCATGGCATCGCCGAAAACCAGGTCCGGCGGCAGCCCGATGAGCGGGAAGCTGCGCCGGTTGGCCTCGGCGCTGGCCGCGCGGGGCAGCGCGCTCAGGTACGGCCCGATCTTTATGGCCAGTCCAGCGGCCCCGACCCCGTCGAGGTCGCCGATCAGCCGGCGGATCCGCTCGGCGTCCACCGCGCCGCCGCGCATCAGCGGGAACCCGGTCGTCAACAGCAGCTGGCCGGGCCGCACCCATGGCAGCACGTCGGGCACTTCCATGACGTTGATCGAGCGGACCACGCGGTCCAGACCGGCGGCGCCGGCGAGGACGGTGCTGTCTCGCATGGAGGCTGCCTGGAGGACATCCGCGAGCCTGGTTCCGACCGTCGCCGTCTGTGGCAAGTTCCGCACCGGATCCACCTGATCGTTGGCAAGGTTGACCATCAGGCGCCGATGGTGCCCTAGTTATCGTCGGATGTCATGACCGGGGCCGTGACGGCCGCTCCCCTGCGCGACCTGATCAGCGGCCCGTCCGTGCGGGTCGACGTGCTCGGCGGTGGTCCTCGTGCTCTCTATCTGCGTCATCCCGGCGGACGGCTCATGGCCCTGCTCGCGCCCGACGCGGTGGCCCTGCCACTGGGCGTCGTGCTGGACGAGCCGTGCCCACCCCGGCCTGGTCCGGTCCGGGTCGGCGCCGGTCGGGTGACGTTCCCCGGCGCCGAGGTGGTGGTCCATGGCTGGTTCGCCACGGCCATCGGCGCAGTGCGACCCGCGGCCGGTGCGCGGGAGTGGTGTGTCCGCCAGGCCGCAGACCTGGACGAGGCGCGCACCGGTCTGACCGCTGCCCAGCGGGACGCGCTGCGCGGCTTCGACGCCGACGCCACCGCGACGACACTCTGTGGGACGGGTCCGGGGCTGACCCCGGCGGGGGACGACGCGCTGTGTGCCGTGCTGGTCGCGGCCGCTGCGGGTCTGGTGCGGCTGCCGCCCGGATGGGTCGAACGGGTCCTCACGCACGCCACCCGGGCGACCACCGACCTGTCCGTGCAGTTGCTTCATCTGGCCGCCGACGGACATGTGGCCGCCCCCGTGCGGCGGCTATTCCGTGCTCTCGAGCAGCCCGCCCGGCTGTCGGCCGCGTGGGCCGACGTCCGGGCGATGGGGCACACCTCGGGGGCCGCCTTCGCGTTCGGGCTCGGCGCCGTCCTAGCGTGGCCGCAATGAGCGTCGAGTCGACCGAGGTGCGAGCCGGGTCGTACGCCGACTCCGTCACGCTCATGCAGGTCAGTCAGCGCGCCGCTTCCGTCGAGGGCGTCGAGGCCGCCATGGTGGCAATGGCGACCCCGCTCAACCTGGACCTGCTCACCCGGCAGGGCTTTGCTCCCCCTACGGCCACGCCGAACGATCTCGTCATCGCCGTCAGGGCGGTGGACGACGCGGCTCTGCGGGCCGGCCTAGAGGCGGTGGCCGCGGCCTGGCGTCCAGCACCGGCCGCGACCGCCACGCAAACCCAGGCCCCTCGGACGACGGCCAGTGCGCTGCGCGGCGAGAGGCAGGGGCGCGACATCGTCCTGGTGTCGGTGCCCGGCCCGCATGCCTTCACGGAGGCCATGGACGCGGTTACCGCCGGGACCGACGTGATGATCTTCTCTGACAACGTGTCCCTCGAGCAGGAGGTGACGCTCAAGGAGGCGGCCGAGCGTACCGGCGCGCTCGTCATGGGCCCCGACTGCGGCACCGCGATCATGGACGGCTTCGGCCTCGGCTTCGCCAACGCGGTGCGGGCCGGGCCGGTCGGGATCGTGGCCGCGTCCGGGACCGGAGCGCAGCAGGTCACCACCTTGCTCGACCTGGCCGGCGTCGGCGTCAGCGCGGTGCTAGGCGTCGGAGGACGGGATATGTCCGCCCAGGTCGGTGCCCGCGCCACCCGCATCGCGCTGAAGCGGCTGGCCGCCGACGCCGCTACCGAGCACATCGTCGTCGTGTCCAAGCCGCCCTCCCCGGCCGTCGAGGCCGAGATCCGCGCCCTCGACCTGGCCAAGCCGGTCACCTTCGTCCTGCTCGGTCCCGGGCACGCCGATCTCACCGCCGGCACCGAGGAGTGCCTGCGCCGGGTGGGCGTAAAGGTGCCGTCCTGGCCGATCTGGGGCCTGGCCCGCGCCGGCACCGTGAGCGGCGAGATCCGCGGCCTGTTCGCGGGAGGCACGCTGTGCGCCGAGGCGGCGTTGATCGCCGGGCCCGGCCGGTTCGTCGACTTCGGCGATGACGCCATGACTCAGGGCCGGGCTCACCCCATGATCGACCCGTCTCTGCGGCTGGACGCGCTGCGGGCCGAGCTGGCCGACCCTTCCTGTGGCGTCATCCTGCTCGACGTCGTGCTCGGGTACGCCGCCCACGCGGACCCGGCGCCGGATCTCGCCGACGTGATCGAGGGTGCCCGGCCGCCGGTGCTGGTGTCCCTGATCGGGACGCCGGCCGATCCGCAGGGCCTCCAGGAGCAGGCCGAGATGCTGGCTGGCGCCGGAGCCGAGGTATTCGCGTCCAACGCGCAGGCCGCCCGGCGGGCGCGTGAGCTCGTCGGAGGCGCGATGTGACCCGCTTCGTCAACACCGGCGTCGGGCTGCTCGCCGTCGCGCTGCGGGCGCAAGGCGGGCACGTCACCGAGGTTGACTGGCAGCCACCGATGCCGGGCACCGAGGACGCTCTGGCGACGGTGGCGGGCGACCCGCGCCGGCCCGAAGCCAACACCGAGGCGCTGCGCCGGGTGAACTCGGTGCGCGCCGAACTCGTCGACGTCGTCCCGGCTAGTGAGGCGGTGGGCTTACAACGCGGCGACTTCTTGCACGCCGGACCGCCCATTGAGTGGGCCCGCGCCTCCGGACCTCTGCGCGGCGCGCTGATGGGTGCGGCCGCGCTGGAACGTCTGGTGGGCGACCCGGAGGACGCCGTCGCGCTGTTCGAGTCCGGCGGGCTCACGCTGGAGCCGTGCCACCACCGCGGCGCCGTCGGCCCGATGGCCGGCGTGGTGTCACCGTCGATGTGGATGTTCGTGCTGGCCGACCCCGAGACGGGCCGCCAGGCCTACTGCACGCTGAACGAGGGCCTGGGCGCGGTGCTGCGGTACGGCTCGTACTCGCTGGACGTGCTCACCCGGTTGCGCTGGATGGGCGACATCCTGGGGCCTGCGCTCCAGGCGGCCGTCCGCCGGCACGGGCCGATCGACGTGACCGCGATCCTCGCCCAGATGGTCCAAATGGGCGACGAGGCGCACAACCGCAATCGGGCCGGCACGCTCATGGTCCTGCGCGACCTGGTCCCCGACATGCTCGACGCGGACGTCCCTGCGACGGCGGTAGCCGAGGTGGTGCGCTTCATCGGTGGCAACGACCACTTCTTCCTCAACCTGGCGATGCCGGCCTGCAAGCTCGCCATGGACGCCGCGCGCGGCCTCGACGGCGCCACGATGGTCGTAGCACTGGCCCGCAACGGCACCGACTTCGGCATCCAGACGGCTGGAACCGGTGACGAGTGGTTCACCGGGCCGGCGCAGATCCCCGACGGGCTCTACCTCAGCGGGTTCGGGCCCGAGGACGCCAACCCGGACATCGGCGACTCCGCCATCACCGAGACCGCCGGGCTGGGCGGCTTCGCCATGGCGGCGGCGCCGGCCATCGTCCGGTTCGTCGGCGGGACCGCGCCCGAGGCGCTGGCCACCACGCGGCGGATGTACGAGATCACCCTGGGTGAGCACGAGCGCTTCGCGGTTCCGGTGCTCGACTTCCGCGGCACGCCGCTAGGCATCGACGTGACGGCAGTGGTGCGCACCGGGATCCTGCCGCAGATCAACACCGGCATGGCCGGGATGGTGGCGGGCACCGGTCAGGTCGGCGCTGGGCTGGTCACCCCGCCCGCCGAGGTGTTTCCCAAAGCCCTCGCGGCCCTGGCCACCCGGGTGCCCGCACGCTTCTACGCGTCGGGCTCGACGCCGCGCTTGCTGTAGTAGTCGCGGGCGTGGTCAATGAAGCCCTCGACGAAGCTGGTCAGTTTGTTCAGTCCCGTCTCCGGAAACGCCACAATTCGTGGACGGGTGGGTGCGAGTTGCTCGGCACCGCGCACCTCCTCGCCGAGCTCGTCGAGGCGTTCCGGGTCGCACTTCTCGGCCAGGGTCGCGAACACCTCCTGCTGCTCGGCGACGTGGGTGGCCACGGCTAACGTGACCTGCTGCCACACCTCGGCCAGTCGTTCGGCGCTCAGGTCGTGCTCCTCGAGGCGGCGCAAGATCCGCTCCGTCTCGCGGTCCCGGGCGAACGCCGCGTCCGCCTCATCGGCGCGCTCGGGCAGCACCTCGCGCACGGTCGGGTCGAGGTACTGCTCCTCGGCCACGAAGTGCCGCACCAGCGCCATGACCAGTTGCTCGCGCAACGCCGCGCCCTCGGCGGTGGCCGTCGGCGCGTCCTTGTCGGCCAGCAGGTCGCTGATGGCGCGGTGGTCGCTCTCCAGGGACTCCAGGATCGACTGTGGCTCGGTCACCGGCTCATCCTGCCGCAGCGGCCGCGGCCGCGGCGGCGCGGACCCGGGTGGCCTCCCAGACGTTCAGTGCGGCGACGATCAGCGCGAGCACGGCCAGTGCCACCCAGCCGGGCAGGAACGGCGCGGCCGGGAGCGCCACCAGGACGGCGCCGGCGCCGGCCAACCGGGTCCAGGAGATCTTTCTGAACATCTCCCAACGTGTGTAACTGAACGTGGCGAGGTACCACGCACAGCCGCCGAACAGCAGCGCGACGACGCTCCAGCTGAGCTGGTCCGCAGGATGGCCGACGACCTCACGCATGCCGACGCCGACCGAAATCACGGCCGCGATGAACATCAGGTGCCCGTAGGACAGCACGTGGCGGGCGATATCGAGCTGCACCTGTGCAACCGACAGCGCGTAGCGCATCGCGTCGGCGGCGAAGTGGAAATAGACCCACCACAGCCCCGCCGTGAAGCCGAACGCCGCCGCCACCGCGAGCAGTACGTCGACGTCGATGCTGCTCGCGGCCGCCGCCGGCGCGCCCACCGCGACGACCGACTCGCCGAGCGCGATCAACAGGAACAGCCCGAACCGCTCGGCCAGGTGGGCGGGCGCGAACTGCATCCCGCGCAGCCGCGAGCGCAGCACGGTCGGCGTCGACAGATCGATGACGGCGGCCAGCGCCCAGACGGCGAGTTGTGGCGTCGGCGGCAGAGCCGCGCCGAGTACGAGCAACGGCCCGGTGCCGAACACGCTCACCGTGTAGGGGTGCCAGTGCAGCCGGCCGTGCTTGGGCATGGTGAGCAGCAGCACCGTCCGGGCCGCCCAGTACGCGAACGCGAAGAGCAGAGCGCGAGAGTGGTAGGCATCCGGCACCGCCAGCGCCATGAGCAGCCCGCAGAACGCCACGACGAACAACCACATCTGGGTGCCTGCGCGCTCCGCGCCGATGATGTTGACTCGCATCGTCGCGCCGACCCACGTCCAGTAGATGGGCACGAACACGACGACGGCCCGGGCCAGCCCCAGCCCCGTCTGCTCCGCGTGCAGCAGCGCGGCCACTTCGGTCACCGCGAAGACGAAGACGAGGTCGAAGAACAGCTCGGCCCAGGTGACCCGCCGCTCCGGCATCGGCGCCGTCATCAGCCGTCGACCCAGTCGGCGAGATCGGCCGGCGTGTCGATGTCGGCCAGCGCCCGCGGGTCACCGCCCACCTCGACGACGGAGACCAATTCGGGATGCGCGTCGATGTAGGCGCGGGCGCCTTCGTCGCCGCGGACGAACTCGGCCACCTCGGCCCAGAGCTCGCGGGCGAACGCGACCGGGTGCCCGCGCCGCCCGGCGTAGCCGGCCATCGCAATTGGTGCGGTGGCGTCGGCGACCGCGCCGACCGTTGTCGGCGGCACGCCCGGCATGTCTGCCAGCGTGACCACGGCACGTGACGCGGACGTTTCGGCGGCCGCCTTCAGTCCCAGCGCCAGGGACGATGCCAGGCCGCGCTCCGGATCGTCGTTCACGATGGCGTGGGCGCCGACGACGAGCGTCCCCGCCCGCACGACCGCGACCACATCGGCGCATCCACCTGCCCGCAGCACCCGGACCGCGCGGTCCAGCAGCCGCTCGCCGTCGACGGCCACCTCAGCCTTAGGCCCGCCGAACCGCCGGCCGGCGCCCGCGGCGAGGACGATCCCGACGACGCTCACTCCCGCAGCGCCACAGCGGTGTGCAGCGCCGCCTGGGCCGCCTCGTACCCCTTGTCCTCCGCCGAGCAGGGCAGCCCGGCGCGGTCTAGCGCCTGGGCCTCGTCGTCGCAGGTGAGCACCCCGAACCCCACCGGCACGCCGGTGCGCACGGCGACCTCGGTCAGCCCCTGCGTGGCCGCCTGGCAGACATACTCGAAATGCGGAGTCGCGCCGCGGATGACGACGCCGAGCGCCACGACGGCGTCGACGGCCGGCGCCAGCCGGGCCGCGGCCACCGGCAGCTCGAACGTTCCGGGCACGCGTACCTCGCGCACGTCGCGCACCGCGGCGTCCTTAAGCGCGCGGCGGGCGCCGTCCAGAAGGCCGTCCATCACCCGCTCGTGCCAGGACGCGGCGATCACGACGACCCGCAGGTCGGCGGCGCCGTCGACCGCCTGTGGTGCCGGTGCGCCTCTGCCGCTCATTGCCCGGGCACGGCAATCGCTCGGCGAATGACGCGTCGGCCATGCCCGCGAAAGCGCGAAGCGTCGTTTGCGAAGCGGTTTCGTGGGGTATTCATCGCAGCTCGGCCACATCGAGGTCGATGTCGTGGCCCATCCGGTCCCGCTTGGTCTGCAGGTAGCGCAAGTTTTCCGGGTTGGCCCGCACCGGCAACGGCACCTGGCCGAGCACGGTCAGGCCGTATCCGTCCAAGCCGGCCCGCTTCGCCGGATTGTTGGAGAGGAGGCGCATCGAGTGCACCCCTAGGTCGACCAGGATCTGCGCGCCGGTGCCGTAGTCGCGGGCGTCGGCGGGCAGACCGAGCCGCAAGTTGGCGTCGACGGTGTCGGCTCCGTCGTCCTGCAGCTGGTAGGCCTGCAGTTTGTGTAGCAGGCCGATGCCTCGGCCTTCATGCCCGCGCATGTAGAGCACGACGCCGCGGCCCTCACGCGCCACCGCGGCCAGCGCCGCGTCCAGCTGCGGCCCGCAGTCGCAGCGCAGCGAGCCGAAGACGTCGCCAGTCAGGCACTCGGAGTGCACCCGGATCAACACGTCCTCACCGTCGCCGATCTCGCCGAAGACGAATGCGATGTGCTCGCGGCTGTCATAGGTCGAGGCGTACCCGACCGCGGTGAACTCGCCGTGGCGCAGCGGTACCCGGGCCGACGCCACCCGCTCGACCAGCCGTTCGGAGCGGCGCCGGAACGCGATCAGTTCGGCGATGGAGATCATCGCCAGATCGTGCTCGTCGGCGAAGACTCGCAGCTCCTCGGTGCGGGCCATCCCCGCCGGGTCCTTCTCACTGACGATCTCACAGAGCACCCCGGCCGGCTGGAGGCCGGCCAGCCGGGCCAGGTCGACAGCGGCCTCGGTATGGCCTGGCCGGCGCAGCACCCCGCCCTCCTTGGCCCGCAGCGGAACCACATGCCCGGGCCGGGACAGGTCCGCGGCGGTGGCGGCCGGATCCGCGAGGAGCCGGATGGTCCGGGCCCGGTCCCCTGCGGAGATTCCGGTAGTCACGCCCTCGCGGGCGTCCACCGTGACGGTGTAGGCGGTGCCTCGGCGATCCTGGTTGACCCGGAACATCGGCGGCAGGTCCAGCCGGTCGGCCACCCCCTCGGTGATCGGGACGCAGATGTAGCCGGAGGTGTACCGAACCATGAAGGCCACCAGCTCCGGCGTGGCCAGCTCGGCGCCGAAGATGAGGTCGCCTTCGTCCTCGCGGTCCGCGTCGTCCACCACCACGACGGCCCGGCCGGCAGCGATGTCGGCTAGAGCTCGTTCCACGGTGTCCAATCTGACGTGGGGGGTAGTCATCGCGCGGCCTCCCTGGTCAGTGGCATGCCGGCGGGCACGGCGGCGAAGTCCAGCAAGCGCTCGGTGTACTTGGCCAGCACGTCGACCTCGAGGTTGACCGGCGCGCCGACCGGCCGCTGGCCCAACGTGGTGCGGCGCAGCGTCTCCGGGATCAGACCGACCTCGAACCAGGTCCGCCCCACCGCCGTCACGGTCAGCGACACGCCGTCGACGGCCACTGACCCCTTCTCCGCGACGTAGCGGGCCAAGTCTTCGGGCAAGTCGAAGCGCACCCTCTCCCAGCCGTCGCCGGGCTGGCTCGCCGCCACCACCGCGACGCCGTCCACATGTCCTTGGACGATGTGCCCGCCGAGGCGGCCGTCGGCGCGCACTGCGCGCTCCAGATTCACCACGTCGCCCGGCCGCAACCGGCCGAGGGTGCTGCGGTGCAACGTTTCGGCCATGACGTCGAAACGCAGGGACCGGCCGTCCGGTGCGGGTTCGGCGCCCGTCATGGTCAGGCACACACCGTCGACCGCGATGGATGCGCCGACGCTGACGTCCTGGCCGACCCCCGGCGCGAGCACGACGAGGACGGCGGCGTCCGCGCTGCGCTCCAGCGCCAGCACTTCGCCCAGTTCTTCGACAATCCCGGTGAACATCTGCCGTCCCTTCCCGTACCCATACGGCACCGGGGACGGCAGGGCAGCGGGCGTAACGCCCGGGCCCGGCACGCAGCCTCCCATCCGGACTTTCACCGTCGGTCCTGGAATTCCACCAGGTCAACCACCCGCCAAATTGCGGCGGACGGGTCGCGGACTGTCACCGCCGGTTCGGAATTGCACCGACCCCGGAGCGCGCCTTGCCCGTCCAGTATAGGAAGCCGACCGGCCGACCGGGGCGAGAGTTATTCCGGCCGGATCACCGCAGCCCGGATGCGCAGGTCGCCGCCCAGCGGCGTCACCTCGATGATCTCCAGTTGCACCGCGTCGGACAACGTGCCGATGCCAGTGTCGCGCAGGCTGGCCGGCCCGGCACCGAGCAGCTTGGGCGCCAGGTAGATCAGCACTTCGTCGACGCACCCGGCGTCGACGAACGCGCCCGCGACGGTCGGCCCGCCTTCCAGCAGCACGGAGCGCACCCCCTCGTCCCAGAGCGCCTTGAGAGCGAACGGCGGGGCGGCGGTGCGGAGCACCAATGTGCGCGCGGCGTCGTCGCACACCCGCGCTTCTGGCCCGACCCGGCCGCGCCGGTCCAGCACCACCCGAATCGGCTGCCGGTCGGCCTGCTTGCCGCCCGGGCCGCGCACGGTCAGCGACGGGTCGTCGCTCAGGATGGTGCCGCTGCCGACCGCGATGGCGTCGATCCGGCCCCGCAGCTCGTGGGCGTCGGCGAGAGAAACCGGCGATGAGATCCACCTTGACGTGCCGTCGGCGGCGGCCACCCGGCCGTCCAACGTCATCGCCGCCTTCCAGATGACGTAGGGACGGCCCAGCCGGTTCGCCTGCAACCACCACTTCAACGCGCCCGCCTCGGCGTCCTCGGTGAGGACGCCGCCCTTGACGCCGATGCCGGCTTCGGCTAAGCGTTCGCTGCCGCCCCCGGCCACCGGCGTCGGGTCCTCGACGGCGAAGATCACCCGAGCCACCCCGGCCTCGATCAACGCGTCGACGCACGGTGGCGTGGCCCCGGTGTGGTTGCACGGTTCGAGGGTGACCACCGCCGTTCCGCCCCGAGCGGCCGGGCCCGCGGCGCGCAACGCGACCACTTCGGCATGCTCGCCGCCGGCGGCCCGGGTCTGTCCCTCGCCAACGACGTGACCGGCGCCGTCCAGGACGACCGCGCCCACCGGCGGGTTTGGGCTGGTCTGGCCGAGGACCGTCTCGCCGAGCATCAGGGCCGCACGCATCGCGGCCAGGTCGGCGTCGGTGATCTGCACGTGAGCCCGCTCTTCTCAGGCCATGGCGGCACGGGCCCGGTCCCGCAGTGCGGCGACCGCCGCGGCCGGGTCGCGGGCGCCGTAGACGGCGGTGCCGGCGACGAACACGTCGGCGCCGGCTTCCGCAGCCTCGGCGATGGTGTCATCGGCGATGCCGCCGTCGACCTCGAGGAACAGCCGCAGGTGGCCGGCGTTGATGTGTCGGCGTGCGGTGCGCACCTTGTCGAGCATCGCGGGCAGGAACTGCTGGCCTCCGAAGCCGGCTTTGATGGTCATGATCAGCAGCGTGTCGAACTCGGGCAGCAGGTCGACGTGCGGCTCGAGCGGAGTGTCGCGGTCGACGGCCAGGCCCGCCATAGAGCCGGCCGCCCGTACCGCCCGCGCGGTGGCCACCGGGTCGGCGGCCGCCTCGATGTGGAAGGTGACGTTGGCCGCGCCCGCCTCGGCGTAGCCCACCGCCCAACGGTCGGGGTCGTCGATCATCAGATGGCAGTCCAGCGGCAAGGACGTGGCCTTGCGCAGGCTCTCGACGACCGGCAGCCCGATCGTCAGGTTGGGCACGTAGTGGTAGTCCATGACGTCCACGTGCAGCCAGTCGGCGCCCTCGACGGCCTGGGCCTCGGCGCCCAGCCGGGCGAAGTCCGCGGCGAGCAGGCTCGGCGCGATCATAGGTTGGCGTTCTCCCGGCCGCACGGCGGTAACGGTAGCGCCGGGCGGCGGCCCCGCGCGCGGCGACTGACCCGTCAGGCGCCGGGCTGGATGAAAGCGCAGAACATCGCATCGGTGCCGTGTTGGTGCGGCCACAGCTGCACCGTCGGACCGGGCCCCAGACCGGGCACCGCCGGGAATGCCGGACGGGCGTCCCGCAGCGGCTGTCCGCCGACAATCGCGGCCGTCTCGGCCAGGTGCGGTGAGCAGGTGACGTAGCCGATCAGCCCGCCGGGCCGGACCAGTCGTACGGCGGCCGTCAGCAGCCGCGCCTGCAACGCGGTCAGCTCGGTCAGGTCGGCCTCGGTACGCCGCCAGCGCGCCTCAGGCCGGCGCCGCAGCGCGCCCAGGCCGGTGCACGGCGCGTCCAGCAGGATCCGGTCGAAGCCGTCGTCCGGACGGGGCAGGGCGGCGGCATCGGCGACCACGACGTCGACGTCCCAAGCTGCAGTGGCCGCCCGCACTAGTTCAGCCCGATGCGGACGCAGTTCCACGGCGGTGAGGCGCGCCGCTCGGGGGGCCGCGAGCCCGGCCAGCACGGCCGCCTTGCCCCCAGGCCCGGCGCACATGTCCAGCCAACGCTCGTCCCGGCCGTCAAGCGGCGCCGTGGCCACCGCGATCGCGCAGAGCTGGCTACCCTCGTCCTGCACCGCCGCCCGGCCGTCGCGCACCGGGTCGAATCCGCCCGGATCGCCGCCGTCCAACCAGACCGCGTAGGGCGAGTACGGCCCCGGTTGACCGCCGGTGAGCTCCGCCAGCTCGGCGCGTTCGATGCGTCCCGGCCGAGCCACCAGATGCGTCGCCGGACGTTCGTCGTCGGCGGCCAGCGCCGCCGCCGTTTCTGCGAGGTCGCCGCCGAGTGCGTCGCGGAAGGCGGCCGCGATCCATTCGGGGTGGGCGTAGCGAAGGGCCAGCCGGGCCAGCTCGGACCGCCCGGCGCCGAGCCGGTTCGTCCAACCCGACCAATCGAGCTCGGTTACCCGGCGCAGTACGGCGTTGACGAAACCGGCGACCTGAGGTCGGCCGTCCGAGCGGGCCAGGCTCACCGTAGTGGCCACCGCTGCATACGTTGGGATGCGGGTGCGCAGGACTTGGTACGCGCCGAGCCGGAGGACGTCGCCAACCTCCGGGTCGATGGAGCGGGCAGCGCAGGCAGCCAGGATCTCGTCCAGGACTCCCGCGGTGCGTGCGGTGCCGTAGGTGAGCTCGGTGGCCAGCGCCGCGTCGCGGCCCGTAATCCCGCGTTCGGCCAGCAGCGCCGGCAGGACGAGGTTGGCGTAGGCACCCCGCTCCCGGACCGCGCGCAGCGCGGCGAGCGCCACGCCGCGGGCCGGGTCCCGCTCAGCCAAGTCGCTCGCCCGACGCGATGCGGGCGCCGCGGGCCCAGTCCGCGGCGGGTGTGGGCCGCTTGCCCGGGGCCTGGACCGAGCCCAGGCGTACGGCGGTCGTGGCGGTACCCACCAGAACGGCTTCGCGTCCCGCCGCGATCTCGCCGGGTTTGAGGTGCTCGTCGGTTAGCCCGACCGGGCCGAGCTTCAGCCGCGCCGAACGGAACGTGCACCACGCTCCCGGCGTCGGGGTGCAGGCCCGGACCCGTCGGTCGATTGCCGCCGCCGGAACGCTGAAGTCGATCCGGGCGTCCTGGACGGTCAGCTTGGCGGCCATGGTCACGCCCTCGGTCGACTGCGGCACCGGCTGGACGGTGCCGGCCTCGATGCCGTCGAGGGTAGCCAGCAGGAGCTCGGCTCCGGAGTGGGCCAGGCGGCCCAGCAGGCTGCCTGCGGTGTCATCGGGACGGATCGGTTCGGTAGTCACGCCGAACAGCGGGCCGGTGTCCAGGCCCTCGTCAATCAGGAACGTGGACGCGCCGGTGATGTCATCGCCGGCCAGGATGGCGCGCTGCACCGGCGCCGCCCCGCGCCACGCGGGCAGCAGCGAGAGGTGCAGGTTGACCCAGCCGACCCGCGGCACGGCCAGCACCCGGCTCGGCAGCAGCGCGCCGTAGGCGACCACCGGGGCACAGTCCAGCCGCAGCCCTTCCAGCACGTCGACAAAGCCGTCCTCGTTCGGGCGGCGGGGCGTGTGGACCGGGATGCCGGCTTCGTCGGCGCGGCGGGCCACCGGCGAGCGCACCAGTGTCCGGTTCCGCCCGGCCGGGGCGTCCGGGCGGGTGAGCACGCCGACAACCTCGTGCCGCCCCGAGCCGAGCAGCGCGTCCAGCGACGGCAACGCCGTCTCCGGCGTGCCTGCGAAAAGCAGCCTCACCGCCGCCCGCCGGTCATGCCCGCGTCCGGCGCAGCGCCTCGAACAGCGGCTCCCGGTCGGCGAGCTCGCCGAGGTGTCCCAGCTTGGCGGGGTTGATCACCGAACGCACCACGCCGATCTTGCCGTGGTCAACCTCGAGAGAGAAGACGTTGACCAGCCCGCCGGTCGCGTCCCGTACCACCGCGCCGGGGCCGCCGTTCACCTCAGCCGGCCGTACGGAGAGGCCGATGGCCCGGATCGACTCGCCCAGCCCGGCCAGCAAGCGGGCCACCGCGGCTTGCCCGGTGATTGGTTTCGGCCAGGAGGGACGCGTCCCGCCGCTGTCGCCGTACACCACGACGTCCTCGACGAGCAGCGCCACCAACTCATCCATGTCGCCCTCGGTCAGCGCCGCGCAGAACGTCGCCGCCAGGTCGGCGCTCTCGTTCGGCGACGGGCTGAACCGCGGCCGTTCGGCGGCGACGTGCCGTCTGGCCCGGGCCGCGATCTGCCGGCAGTTGGCCTCTGTCTTGCCGACGATGTCGGCGATCTCGTCGTACGGGTAGTCGAAAACGTCGCGAAGCAGGAACACCGCCCGCTCGACCGGGTTGAGCCGCTCGAGGACGAGCAAGAAGGCCATAGAGAGCGAGTCCGCGGCCTCGGCCAGGCCCGCCGGATCCGGAGCAAGACGGTCGGTCAGCAGTGGCTCGGGCAGCCACACGCCGACGTAGCTCTCCCGCCGGACTTTCGCGGAGCGGAGGTGGTCGATGCTCCGCCGGGTCGTCACCGCGGAGAGGAACGCCTTCGGCGACTCCACGACAGTGCCGTCCGCGACTGCCCGGTGGTAGCGCAGGAAGGCGTCCTGCACGATGTCCTCGGCTTCGACGGCGCTGCCCAGCATGCGGTAGGCGATGGAGAACATCAGCGGCCGCAGGTCGGCGAAGGTGGACGCAGTCGTCATGTCGCTCCGGGCCGTGCACCGTCCAGGTCCTCGGCGGTGAGGGCGTGGGCGAAACCGTCGCGCCAGCTGCGCCAGCGCGGCTGCCAGCCCAGCTCGGCCTTGGCCTTGGCGTTGCTGGAGCCGCGGATCTCCGTCAGCAGGCGAACGGTGACCTCGCCGCCGACGAGCCGGACCAGCCACAGCGGCAGGCGGCGAGGCGGCTTGGCCCCGATGACCTCCGCCAGGTAGGGCAGCCACTCCGACACCGACGCGGGCTCGTCGTCGACGGTGTTGTAGACGCCATGGCCGCGGTCGAGGGCGGCCACGACCGCGGACGCGGCGTCATCGACGTGCAGCCAGGACCAGACACCGTCGGCGTGACGGACGAGCGGGATCTGCCGCTTGCGAATCGGCGCAATGACCGACTCCGAGGACCCCGGACCGTAGAGAAAGCCGTACCGCAGCGCCACGGTCTCCAGACCGGTGCTGTCGGCGAGCGTCCGCTCCACGTACTCGATGGCCGCCAATGATTTACGCTGCGCGGCCGCGGGCTCTGGGTCCAGGCCGTCGGCTTCGGTCTTCACCGGCCGGCCGTCGCGGCGGTTGTTCCAGCCGATGAAGCTCTGCGCGATGACTTTGCGCACCCCGGTTGCCTTGGCCGCGGCCAGCAGATGGTCCAGACCCTCGGTGCGGAGCCGGTTCGTCTGCGCGAACACTTGGTCGAACCGCCGCGGGCTGCCCATCGTGGCCAGCGCCGTCATCTGGTGGACGATCACCTCAGGCTCGGCATGCGCGACCGCGCTGCCCACCGCCGCCGCGTCCAGACCGTCGACCACCACCGGATCGGCACCCAGCTGCCCGAGTGCCTCCAGCTTCGCGTTGGTGCGGGTCGTGGCCACGACGTGGTGCCCGGCGGCGACCAGCTGCGGTACCAGCCGGCGGCCGACCGCTCCGCTGGCCCCGGCGACAAGGACCTTCATCTCGGATCTCCTTCGTGCATCGTGCCGCCTTCTTCAGCGGCTGACCCTGAAGACGAAACGGCGCCCTCCCCTGTGACACTCACCGAAGCGCGGCCAAGAGGCGGTCCAGAAACGGGCGCTGGCCGACCGCGAGCTTCGGTCGTGCCGCTGGCACCGGAAACCAGCGGGCGCGGTCGATCTCGGGGAACGGACGCAGCTGCCCGGACCGCGGCGGCCATTCCATCTCGAACGTGCCCGGCGTCACCGCGGTCTCGTCCAGGTCACCTTCCACGGCCCACAGGGTGACGATCTTGCCGCTGCGCTGTTTGACCTCGCCCAGCTCGAACAGCTCGCCCTCCGGGACGGGCAGGCCGAGTTCCTCGGCGAACTCGCGGCGGGCCGCGGCCGGACCGTCCTCGCCGTCCTCGACCAGGCCTTTC
>DATAEG010000161.1:0-2521 GCA_036258135.1 Jatrophihabitantaceae bacterium
CCGTCTCCTCGCGGCCGGCGCGGTGGTCCGCGACGGCCGGCGTACCGGCGTCCGGGGGCCGCAGCCTGAGACCTACCGGCTCGACCCGAGCATCGGCTACGCGATTGGCCTCGACGTGACCCCCGTGCTGATTCGAGCCGCGGTCGCGGACATCACCGGTGAGGTTCTGGGCACCGCACAGTTCCGCACGCCACACGGCAATGACACTGCGGAGCTCAGCGTCCGGGACGCCGTCGACCAGACGATGGGCATGATCGGCCTGAACCGTAAACACCTGACCGCCGCGGTCATAGGCGCGCCCGGCGCCCTCGACCCGATCACCGGCCGTCTCGGGTACGCCCGACACCTGCGTGGCTGGCACGGAATGGACCTGCCGAACGTGCTGCGGGACGCCCTCGGCACGCCGGTATCGCTGGTGAACGACGTCAAGCTCGCCGCCGTCGCCGAGCTCGCTGCGCGCGGGCCGCACGAGCGCGACTTCTGCCTGCTGTGGAACGGCGAGGGTCTCGGCCTCGCCCACGTCAGCGACGGCCAGGTCCTGGCCGGGGCGCGCGGCGGCGCGGGCGAGGTCGGCTACATGCCCGTTCCGGGCACGCCGCTGCAGCGCCGTCCCCGGCGTACGAACAGCGGCGGCTTCCAGACCCGGGCCGGTGCGCCAGCGGTGCGCCGGGTCCTGTCCGACGCCGGCTTTGGGGCTCGCGAGGCAGCCGTCGGCCTACGCCGCGCCGTCACCGCGGCGGACGCGGGCAACCGTGCCGCGGCCCGGGCGGTGCGCGAGGTGGCTCAACGCCTGGCTGTCGGTCTGGCGGCAATCTGTTGTGTCCTCGACCCGCCGGTCATCGTCCTGGCCGGCGACATTTGTGCCGCAGGAGGCACGCGGCTGGCCCGGGAGATCGAGTCCGAGCTGGCCGAATTGACGATCAATGCCCCGCCGGTGCGCGGCAGCGTGGTGACGGAGCAGCCGGTGTTGCGTGGCGCGATTCACGCCGCGGTGGAACGGGCGCGCGAGATCGCGTTCGCCGAGTATCTGACCTAGGAGAACCCGATGACGAAGACATGGGGTCGGTTCGCAGCGGCAGCTGCGGCAGTGACGGCGCTGCTTCTGGCGGTGTCGGCCTGCACCGCGGGCGGATCGTCGACCGAGAAGAAGGGCCCAGCGCCAGAAGCCAAGCAGACGATCACCGTCTGGCACGGATTCACCGGCTCGAACGAGGTGAACGCGTTCAACGCGGCCGTGGCCCGTTTCCACGCCGCCCACCCGAACATCACCGTCAAGACCGTCAAGGGCCAGGACGACGACAAGATCACCAAGGCGATCAGCGGCGGTGACCCGCCCGACGTGGCGGTGAGCTTCACGACCGACAACGTCGGCAAGTTCTGCAGCAGCGGTGCCTGGCAGGACCTCCAGCCCTTGATGGACAAGGCCAAGATCCGTACGGACAGCTTCACGTCGGCGTCGATGGACTACACCAAGTTCGACGGAAAGCGCTGCGCGTTGCCGCTCCTGCAGGACGTCTACGGCATTTACATCAACGACAAGATGTTCAAGGCAGCCGGCTATACGAGCCCGCCGAAGACGATCAGCGAGCTGACCGACATGGCGAAGAAGCTGACGACCTACAACAAGGACGGCAGCATCAAGGTGCTCGGCTTCGACCCCGACATGCAGTCCTACGAGATGGCGCCGTCCCGCCTGGCGCCGGCCTGGGGTGCGAAGTGGCAGGCCTCGGACGGCAAGTCCTCCCTGGCCCAGGACGCGGCGTGGGCGAACATGCTGCAGTGGCAGAAGTCGTTGGTGGACTACTTCGGGTACTCGAAGTTACTGAAGTACCGGCAGTCTCTCGGCCAGGAGTTCAGCGCGGACAACCCGTTCGAGAAGGGCCGGGTGGCCATCGCGCTCGACGGTGAGTGGCGCACCGCGTTCATCCGTGACGAGGCGCCCTCGCTCCAGTACGAGACCGCGCCGTTCCCGGTCGCCGACGGTCGCGAGTCCACCTACGGCGCGGGCTACGTCACCGGCACGATCATCGGGATTCCGCGGGGAAGCGCCCACCCGGCCGCGGCATGGTCGTTCGTCAAGTTCATGACGACGGACACGCAGACACTGGTGGGTCTGGCCAACCAGATCCGGAATGTGCCGACGACGCACGCCTCGCTCGACGCGGCCACCGCACTGAAGAACGACCCGCACTTCAAGACGTTCCTCGACATCGCGGCCAATCCCAACACCGCGACGACGCCGGCCAGCCCGAACGGCGGTGCCTACCAGGTGACCTTCCAGGAGTGGATCTACAAGTACCAGGAGGGCAAGGTCAAGGGTGACCTGCACCGCGCGTTGGCCGCCGTCGACAAGAAGATCGACGACGACGTCACACTGTCGCGGTGACTGCAGCCGTCGCCGATAGCGCGGCCCGGGGGCGCGAGCGGCTCGGGCGGGCGAACGCCGCCCGGGCCGCTCGGCTGCGGCACGCCGGGACGGTGCTCGCCTTCCTCTCACCGTGGCTGCTCGGTGTCGGGCTGT
>DATAEG010000162.1:0-8209 GCA_036258135.1 Jatrophihabitantaceae bacterium
ATCGGCTGAAGAACGCCGCCGTCGGAAGGGCCAGGGCGATGGTGGGCAGGATCAGGCGGGTGGCCCGGTCGGTCCAGAACTCGGCGCCGTGCAATGTGGAGTCGTACTCGCCGGTAAGGGGAAGGAAATGGGGGTCTCCTACCTGTTTGTTTATGTACGCACCGACCGTCTGGACGAGAAGGATGAGCACCACGGGCGGTGCGGCCAGCACCAGGTAGGCCCACAGGGTGCTCGCATTGTCGAAGAGCTTTCGCTGTCGGACGGCACCGAACACGCCAATCAGCACGCCGCTCACCGTGCCGATGATCGTCCCGAGCAGCAACAGCCGCAGGCTGACCATCGCCCGTCGGCTGATCTCGGAGTTCACCGAATCCGGCCGAGGGAACTGGGTGCCGAAGTCGCCGTGCAGCACGCCCTTGAGCCACCGCCCGTACCGCACCAGGAGCGGGGTGTCGGGATTGGCGTTGATGTCGTTCAGGCTCTGCTGGATGACGGCCGGCGGCACTGGGGGGTTGCGTTGCAGGTAGTTGTTCTCAGGATGGAACGTCGCCGACGCGAGAAGGTAGGCCATGCTGGTCGCGATGAATACCAGGACGATGTAGTTCAGAAAGCGCCTCATGAGGAACTTCAGCATGTTCGCTCCTCCGCTGCCCGACGTCTTTTGGACTCGGGGGGTGTGGGTGCGATCGGGTGTCGCGCCCACTCCGCCGCGGCCTGTCCGGACCCAGACCTGATGGCCGGTGACTCTAACTCACCCACAATGTCACTCACGACACCTTGCAGATAACGGATCGCACGCGATCGCGCCATGATCGCGGGCGGCCTCAGCCGGCGCTCAAGGGTGAGGTACACCCCGGCCCTGGTCTCACTGATCCGCACGCCGACCCCGTCCGGAACGGTGGCGGCGACCGCGGCCCGGACCGCATCCACGGGAGCCGCGAACAGTTCGGTGACCCGGATCGCGCGGGCGTCCGTCCGTGGACGGGGCGCGGATCCGTGGCCGTTCATGTCAGCGCCGGTCGGCCAGGAATGGGAAGTCGGCGCGGACGGACTTGACCCGTTCGCCGGTCACCTCGGCGAGCAGCATCGTCGGCTCCGTACTCGCCTCGGCCAGGACAAGACCCCATGGGTCGATGATCGCCGAGTCTCCGGCGTGGTCAAGGTCGCGCTTGGAGCCGGCGGCGCCCACCCGGTTCGAGGCGATGACGTAGGCCTGGTTCTCGATAGCCCGGGCGCGCAGCAGCATCCGCCAGTGCTCCCGGCGCGCCGCCGGCCAGTTGGCCACCACGATGTAGCCATCGACCTCGTGGGCCAGCTCCCAGAAGGCGTCGGCGAAGCGGAGGTCGTAGCAGACGAACACGGCCAGCCGGACGTCCTCGACGTCCACCACCAGCGGCAGGCTGCCCGCGCGGTAGTGCTCGTCCTCGCCGGCGTAGCTGAACGGATGGATCTTCTCGTAGCGGTAGCGTTCGCCGCCGGGGCCGGCCATCACCGCGGCGTTGACGGCCTTGCCGTCGCGTCCGCCGTCGTGCTGGGCGATCGATCCGACCAGCCAGACGTCGTGGTCCACCGCCCGTTGGGCCAGCCATTGCTCGGTCGGACCCCCCACCGGTTCGCTGATCCGCTCCGGACGCATTGAGAACCCGGTCGCGAACATCTCGGTGAGGACGACGAGGCGCGCGCCGGCCCCCACCGCCGCGGCTACCTGCGGTTCGAGCGCGGCCCTAGTGGCGGCCGCGTCCTCCCACACGATGTCGTGCTGAAGGACGGCGACGCGCATCAGCCCGCCGCCTCCACGTCGAGGCGGCGCAGGGCCTCCTCCAGAACCGGGACCTGCTTGCAGAACGCGAACCGAACGTAGTGCCCGCCGGCGTCGCCGTCGTAGAAGACGGAGCTGGGTACGGCCACGACGCGGTGGCGGACCGGAAGGTCTCGGCAGAACTGCACCGCGTCCCCGCCAACGTCCGCGGTGGCGAAGTAGGTACCCGCCGGCACGACCACGTCGAAGCCGCGGGTGAGCAGCCCGGCGCAGAGGACGTCGCGCTGCCCGCGCAGGGCGTCAGCGATGCCGGCGTAGTAGGCGTCGTCGAAGCCGAGGGCGGTGGCCACCGCTGGTTGGAACGGGCCGCCGTTGACATAGGTCAGGAACTGTTTGACGGTCCGGACCGCGGTGACCAACGGCGGGGCGGCACACACCCAGCCGATCTTCCATCCGGTCACACTGAACGTCTTGCCCGCGGACGAGATGGTCACGGTGCGATCGCGCATCCCGGGGAGCGTGGCCAATGGGATGTGCGTGCCGTCGAAGACCAGGTGCTCGTACACCTCGTCGGTGACCACGGTGAGGTCGTGCTCGAGCGCCAGGTCGGCGATGAGCCGCAGCTCCGCGGCGTCGAAGACCTTTCCGGTCGGGTTGTGCGGGGAGTTCAGCAGCAGGACACGGGTGCGCTCGTTGACCGCGCCGCGCAGCTCGGTGGGGTCGAAGCCCCAGCCGTAGGTCTGGCGGCGCAGGGTGACCACCCGTCGGCGCGCGCCGGAGAGCGCAATGGAAGCGGCGTAGGAGTCGTAGTACGGCTCGAACGTGACGACCTCGTCGCCCGGTCCCACCAACGCGAGCAGCGCGGCGGCGATCGCCTCGGTGGCCCCGGCGGTGACGAGCACCTCGGCGTCCGAGTCGTAGTGCAGGTCGTAAAAACGGCGCTGGTGCTCGGCGATGGCACGCCGCAGCTCGGGCAGGCCCGGACCCGGCGGGTACTGGTTGTGCCGCCCGTCCCGGATGGCGGCGACCGCGGCCTCCAGCATCTCGGCGGGACCGTCGACGTCCGGGAAGCCCTGCCCGAGGTTGACGCTCTCGGTGGCCACGGCCAGCGCCGACATCTCGGCGAAGATCGTCGTGCCGAACCCGCGCATGCGCTCCACAAGTGGGTCGCCGGTGCGCGCCAGACCTACTCGGATCACCTGATCACGCTAGCGCCCCGAGCCGGAAGCCGCCTCCGGTTGAGGCCCGTGCCACATCACGCCCGGCGGGCCCGGCCGCGCAGCTTCTCGCGGTCCTGGGCGCCCAGGACAACCTTGCGGATGCGCACCGACTCCGGCGTCACCTCGACGCACTCGTCCTCGCGGCAGAACTCCAGCGACTGCTCCAACGAGAGCCGGCGCGGCGGGACCAGCCGTTCCAGTTCCTCCGCCGTGGAGCTGCGGATGTTGGTGAGCTTCTTCTCCTTGGTGATGTTCACGTCCAGGTCATCCGAACGCGAGCTCTCCCCGACGACCATGCCTTCGTAGACCTCGGTCGCGGGCTCGACGAACAGGGTGCCGCGCTCCTGAAGGTTGAACATGGCGAACGAGGTGGCCAGACCCGCCCGGTCGGCGACCAGGGAACCGGTGGCCCGGGTGCGGAGATCGCCGAACCACGGCTCGTAGCTCTCGAAGACGTGGTGGGCGATGCCGGTGCCCCGGGTCTCGGTGAGGAACTCCGCGCGGAACCCGATCAAGCCGCGCGAGGGCACCAGGAACTCCATGCGCACCCAACCCGTGCCGTGGTTGGTCATTGTTTCCATGCGGCCTTTGCGGGGGGCCAAGAGCTGCGTGATCGTGCCGAGGTGCTCCTCGGGAGCGTCGATGGTCAGCCGCTCGACCGGCTCGAACACCCGGCCGTCGAACTCACGCGTCACGACCTGCGGCTTGCCCACGGTGAGCTCGTAGCCCTCCCGGCGCATCTGCTCGACCAGGATCGCCAGCGCCAGCTCGCCTCGTCCCTGCACCTCCCAGGCGTCGGGTCGCTCGGTCGGCAGCACCCGCAGCGACACGTTGCCGACGAGCTCACGATCGAGCCGGTCCTTCACCAGACGGGCGGTGACCTTCGCCGCCTTGCCTCGCCCGGCGCACGGCGAGGAGTTCGTCCCGATGGTCACGGATATAGCCGGCTCGTCCACCGTGATCAGCGGCAACGCCACGGGATCGTCGGGGTCGGCGAGGGTGTCCCCGATCATGATCTCGGGGATGCCGGCGATGGCGATGATGTCACCGGGACCGGCGCTGCGGGCCGGTTTGCGCTCGAGCGCCTCCGTCATTAAGAGCTCCGTGATCTTGACCCGCTCGACGCTCCCGTCGTGGCGGCACCAGGCCGCCTGCTGGCCCTTCGTCATCGTCCCCTGATGGACGCGGCACAGCGCGATCCGGCCGAGGAACGGCGACGCGTCCAGGTTCGTCACGTGGGCCTGCAAAGGCGCGCCCTCGATGTAACGGGGCGGCGGGATCGTGTCGAGGATGGTCTGGAACAGCGGCTGGAGGCCCGCGGAATCGGGCATGGCTCCGTCGGCCGGGCGTTGCCGCGAGGCGCGTCCGGCGCGGGCGCTGGCATAGACGATCGGGAAGTCAAGAAGGTGCTCGGCCTCCTCGGCCGAGTCGAGGAGGTCCAGAAACAGCTCGTAGGTTTCGTCCACGACTTGGGCAATGCGCGAGTCGGGCCGGTCGACCTTGTTCACCACGAGGATCGCGGGCAGCTGCGCCTGGAGTGCCTTCCGTAACACGAAGCGGGTCTGCGGGAGCGGGCCTTCGCTGGCATCCACCAGGAGCACAACGCCGTCCACCATCGACAACGCGCGCTCGACCTCGCCGCCGAAGTCCGCGTGCCCGGGTGTGTCGACGATGTTGATGGTGACAGCGGCGGCGTCGGCGGGGTGGTAGTGGACCGCGGTGTTCTTGGCCAGGATCGTGATGCCCTTTTCACGTTCCAGGTCACCGGTGTCCAAGGCCCGTTCGGCGACGTCCTGGTGGGCTCGGAACGCGCCGGACTGCCACAGCATCGCGTCGACGAGCGTGGTCTTGCCATGGTCGACGTGGGCGATGATCGCGACGTTGCGCAGGTCGGCGCGTACGGCGTCCGGCATGGCGGTGCGGGAAGGCAATAGGGCTCGTTTCTCTCTGCGCGTTCAGTCGCGCCCCGGAATTATCCCGCGGTCTGCGCGGTCAGGGCCGTGGCCGCAGAGCCGGCGCCGCGCGATCCGGCCGCGTCGTTGTGTCAGGCGGCCCGATCGGCTCTCGATCGGCGACCGCGGCACGGAGCACGTCGAGAGCCGCGTCGAGCTGCGGATCGGTACCGGCCAGCCATGCCTGCGGCGGCTTGGCCACCTCGACGTCGGGATCGACGCCGTAGTTCTCGACGCCCCAACCCACGCTGTTGAACCAGAAGGCGTACCTCGGCTGCGTGACGCTGGTGCCGTCCACGAGGGAATACCGGCCGTCGATACCGATGACGCCGCCCCACGTCCGGGTACCGACCACCTGGCCGAGCTCCAACGACTTGAACGCGGCGTTGACGATGTCACCGTCGCTGCCGGCGTACTCGTTAGCCACCGACACGAGCGGCCCGCGGGGTGCGTCGCTCGGGTAGGTACCGGGCCGGACGTGCCGGCCGTTGTCCCAGCCGACTACCTTCCGGGCCAGCCGCTCGATCACCAGCTCGGACGTGTGTCCGCCGCTGTTCTCACGGGTGTCGACGACCATGGCCTCGCGGGCCACCTCATTGCGCAAGTCGCGATTGAACTCGGCCCAGCCGGTGGAGATCATGTCCGGCACGTGCACGTAGCCGATCTTGCCGTCGCTCTGCTCGTGTACGTACCGGCGTCGGTCGGCCACCCAGGCCTGGTAGCGCAGCGAGAGTTCGGACTCGACGGGCACGACCACGAGCGCGCGCTGGATGCCTTCGCGTTCCACCGTCAGCTCGATCGGCTTTCCGGCCGTGCCGGTAAGCAGCGGGCCGGGGCCTTCGTCGGGGATGGCGCGTCCGTTGATCTCCACCAGAACGTCGCCGGCCTCGACACCGGCACCGGCAGCCAGCAAGGGCGAGCGGGCAGTCGGAACGGACGATTCGCCGGGCAGCACCCGGACCACTCGCCACCGACCGTCGTCGCCGGGCTCGAGGTCGGCGCCGAGGAAGGCCGCGATCCGCTCGGCTGGAACGTCCGGCTCCGGCGGACGTTCGTAGGCGTGCGAGGCGCCCAGCTCGCCGACCATCTCCCACAAGATCTCGGACAGGTCGTCGCGGGTCGCGGCCCGATCGACGACGGGCAGATAGCTCTCGAGGACACCCTCCCAGTCGACGCCGGCCATGTCCGCCACCCAGAAGTGCTGGCGCATCAGACGCCACGTCTCGACGGCCATCTGCCGCCACTGGGCGCCCGGGTCGACGTCGACGCGGATCCGGTCGAGGTCAACCTCCACCACCTCGCCGGGCTCGGGCTTCTCGACCTTACGGTCGGACGGGCCCACCTTCAGGCTCTCGCCGTCGCGTATCACGATCCGGGTGCCGTCGCCGCTGACCTCGTAGCCGTCGAGTTCGTCGACGAGGTCGACGACGGTCCGCTTGGTGAAGTCCCATCGGTGCAGAGACGGACGGACCGGTTTCGCCTCTGGTGCCCGGTCAGCACCGATCTCGCCGCTCACCGAGCGCTGCAACCAGAGCAGCCCGCCCTTCGCCGGATGCAGGCCGCGGTAGAGACCCGCCGCCACCGGCACGGCGACGACACGGTCGGACAGTCCGTCCAGATCGACGCGGACCTCCGGCACGTCCGCCTTGTCCCCCGCCGCCTTGTCGCCTTGCGTTTTGTTCGCATGACGCTTATCCGCCTCAGCCTTATCCGCCTCGGGCTTGGCGGCCTCGTCCTCCGGCTCGGCCCCCACTGCGGCCCGGCCGGCCAGCTCCGGATCGAACGGTGACGGCGTGTCCAGCGCGAGGGGGATGAGATAGGGCCGGGCCCCGTACGGGAAGCTCAGCTCGAAGTTGTGCGCGTCGTACACCGGGTCGAAGGTGCGGGTAGACAGGAAGGCCAGGTACTTGCCGTCCGGCGTGAAGCTCGGCTCGGTGTCGACGAACCGCTCGGTGGTGACGTCGCCAACTACACCTGTCTCGAGCGCGGCCATCCGAAGGTTGCGCAGCGGGCTCTTGGTGGGCGCCGACCAGACCAGCCATTTCGAGTCCGGCGAGTACGACAGACCACTGGCGTCACCGTCCACATTGCGCTCCAGTTCGCGGACGCTGCCGTCCGCCAGCGTGACCACCAGTACTCGCCCGTCGTGGCTGGCCACCGCGGCCGTCTCGGAGTCGGGAGCGACGGCCAGCTCGAGGGCCCGGCCCAGCTCACCGGCGGCCACCAGCCGGGTCGCGCCGTCATGGTGCAGGGCAACCGCGTCGTCGCCCTCGGCATCGGTGATCCAGACGATGTCGCCGTTGCCGGCCACGCGCGGCATACGGGCCCGCACCGTGGCCTTGTCGGCGAGTGCACGTACCGGTCCGTCCAGATGGGTCAGCCACTGCACCGTGCCGAGCACCTCGACGGCACTGGCCCGGCCGGTCTTGTCGACTCGGTACTCGCCGAGGGATGCGGCTGCCTTCACCGGACCGGCCACGGCCCCGGCGGGTGCCGGGCAGTTCGATGTCGATCCGGGTGGGCTGCGAATCCGCGTCCGCGGAGTCAAGCAGGTAGACCACACCGGCGCGCCGATACACCAGCCGCCTCCCATCTCCGGCGAGATCGCGGACAGAGACGCCCTCGTGGTCGGTGTGGCGGCGCAGGTCGGTCCCGTCGGCGGTGGCCGAGTAGACGTTGGCGTGCCCCTCGTGGTCGGAGACGAACGCCAGCCGCTCACCCCACCACACCGGGTCGGCTACCTGGCCGACCAGCTCGCGCAAGAACGGCACGAACTCGCCGCTGCCGGCCGGGTCGAGCCAGAGCTTCGAAGCGGTGCCGCCGCGATAGCGCTTCCACGTCGCAGGCTCGCGGAAGATCACCGACTGCAACGCCACGGCGCCGTCCGCGCGAACGGCCAGGCCGCTGGTAGGGCCATACGGAAGGCGGCGTGGCGGCGTCCCGTCGAGCGCGAAGGCGTACGCCCAGGTGAAGGTCGTGAACGGCTCGTGCGGGGCTCCGGCGACGATGACTTCGCCCTCGGCCGTCCAGCCGAGAACGCGGGTGACCCGCTGGTTCCAGTACGTCAGCCGCCGCTCGGCGCCACCCATCACCGGGACGACGTAGGCCTCGTATTGCCCGTCGCGGCGACCCAGCCACGCCACGTGCGCCGCGTCCCGAGGACGGAACCAGACCAACGAGTCGAAGGGCGAGAGCAACGCCCGGGCGGCTATCCGACGGGGCCGCCGGGCCTGCGCCCACAGGTACGCGGGAGGGTCCCAGCCTTCGACCCGGACCGG
>DATAEG010000163.1:0-32097 GCA_036258135.1 Jatrophihabitantaceae bacterium
GAGCTGCACCTGGTGATGGACAGCTACGCCGCGCACAACCGCGTCGAGGTGCGCCGCTGGCTCGCGGCGAATCGTCGCGTACACGTGCACTTCACCCCACCTCAGCGTCCTGGATGAACCTGGTCGAGGTCTGGTTCGGGATCATCGACTGCCAGGCCAGCCACCGCGGCACCTTCGGCTCGGTGCGAGAGCTCAACGCCACGATCCGCGCCTTCATCGACGGCTGGAACGACCGCTGCCACCCGTTCTCTGGACAAAGCCCGCAGACCAAATCCTGGCCAAGGCGAACCGTCAGAACACTTCAGAAACGGCTCACTAGGTCGGCCTGCCGGGCCGATGACATTTGCCGCCATCCGGTGCTTGCACCAGCCAGCGGGGGTTGTGAGTCGTGTTTCGTCAGGCCGCGGTCCTCCACGACCCGGCCCGCTGCTCGAGGCCCGGCAGTCGGCGTGTCAGCACAGGGGTGGGCTGAGCCCTCGTCCGATACCGTCCGAGGCGGGCCCAGTGATCACTTTCCCGCGAACAAAACGCGCTAGCAGAACCTGATACAGACCGTCACTATCCGGCGGTCTCTACCGAATGGAGGCCAACGTTTACGCGGGCAATGGCATCGCGCGGTACTTCTCGTGATCGAGCGTGCAGGGTTCGACTCCCTGCGGCCCTACCAACAGCGATCTTGATACTGAGCGCGAGCCAGGACTGACGGTGAGTATCGAGATCGAGGTAGCGAATATGCGTTGCGCGCACAGGCTGTCCCCGTTCACACTCAGTGCGACCTGACGCCGAGGACAAAGGAGGTAGCGATGTCTGTGATATGTGCTGCCCACCTTGGCCCGGCCGGCGTTCTCCGTCGCCGCTGACGCGACCGCGGATCGGTCGGGCAGCCACCCGATCCGAGTCGCGAGGAGATCCCGCACCCTTGTCTGTCTCAGACTTTCCTGACCCCGTCGAGCCGCTTCGTCGGCGACGGAGGTCGTCCGAATACGACGTATCCGACTACGACGTGCCCGCCTGGTCGAGCTGGCCGGACGCCAACCACGGTCCGACACCGTTCCCGCCCTGGTTAGTCACCGACGCCAACGCGTTGGACACCGAACTCGGCCTGCTCAAGACGGGTAAGGAGGCTGACGTCCACCTGGTTTCGCGCGGCCTGCCCGGCAAAGCCGCCCGCCCTGCTGGTCGCCAAGCGCTACCGCGCCGCCGAACGCCGCATGTTCCACCGCGACGCGGGCTACCTCGAAGGCCGCCGGGTCCGGCGCAGCCGGGAGACCCGCGCCATGGCCGCACGCACCGAGTTCGGTCGCGATCTGGTGGCCGGCCAGTGGGCCCGCGCCGAGTTCGATGCGCTGACCGTCCTGTGGACGCTCGGCGTGCCGGTGCCCTATCCGGTCCAGCTGTCCGGACGGGAGTTGCTCATGGAGTTCATCGGCGACGCCGACGGCATCGCCGCACAGCGGTTGTCAGCGGCCCGGCCGTCACGACACGCCGTTGCAGACCTGTTCGACCAGTGCCGAGACGCGATGGCCATTATGGCGCGGGCCGGGTTCGCGCACGGCGACCTGTCCGCCTACAACGTCCTCGTGCACGACGGCCGGCTGATCCTGATCGACCTGCCCCAGATCGTCGACATCGCGACCAATCCGCGCGGCCCGGACTTCCTCGAACGCGACTGCCGCAACATCACCCGCTGGTTTGCCGCACGCGGCTACCCCGTCAGCGCCGACGAGCTCTTCGGAGACCTGATGGCTGAAGCGGTCAGTAGTTGGTAGCGAAACCTGGCCATACGAACCGCGACCACCGGGCGATGAGCGCTTGCGCGAAGAGCAGATCGTGGCGCGGCGCCGTAGGCGCCGCTTGCCCGCGCGCCGGACGGGCGTAACCGATCGCGATGCCCGCCGCAAGCGGGCAGGGGCGATCGGTCAGCGATCCAAAGGAACAGCTCTTAAGTCGTGGCCGACGCTGGAGAGGCATTTGCCGTCGGAGAGGCGCCAGCGCCAGCCGTGCATCTGGCAGGTGAGCACGCCGCCGTCGATGTGCGCGAACCGGGACAGATCCGCCTTCAGGTGCGGGCAGCGCTTCTGCACCTCCCAGCCGTCGAGCTCGATTGATTCGGCGGCCTCAGCGGCGTTCTGCTCTATGTACCAACCCTCGGCGTACTGCAACCGTTCCTCGGACAGGCACTTGAAGAACGCGTAGATGAACTCGTTGTAGGGCCCGATCCGGCGCGCGGAGAACCGGCACGAGAGGAACAGGCTGTTGACCCAGTCGATCTCGTGGTCGTAAATGAGCTGCTCGAGATAGGTCCGCCGGGTCGTGAACGCATAGCGCACCCTCTCCCCCGCGTAGGGACGAACCTCGCGGCCGACGAAGTCGACCACGAGATCCACGGCGCCGCGCTCGTCGCCCTCGGCGGTCAGCCGGACTCCCCCGTTGATGCCGTCGGCCATGACCACCGCCTCGGCGAGCAACGGCTCCAGCCACGCCTTTAGCTCTGCGGACAGGTCGATCTCAGGATGTCGCCACGACGCTTTCTGGGCCTCGACGGCCGGCTGCCGCCGTGCCTGGTAGGCGCGTAGGTAGGTCTCCTTCTCCTGGAAGATCTGGCGGATCTCGCCGTCTGAAAGGGAGTGCGAGACCGGGCAGTCGGGCCGCTCCGGCTCGGCCACGGACCCGGGCAATAGCACCCGGACGTTGTCCCGCCCCTGCTCGGCCATCCAGTCGGCGAAGACCATCTGATCGGGGAAGATGTTCGCCTCGTCCCCGTAGATGTCGTTGAACCCCCACAGCTCCTCGTCCAGGAAGCACGGCGGCCCAGCCATCGGGAACACCCAGTCGGCCTTGAGGTCGTCGATGTAGCGCAGGGTGCGGTCGAACTGGCGGTCCCGCTTCTGCTTGCCGAGGGCCTGCTTGGCCCGTTTCGGCAGCTCATACACCATCGGGAACCAGATGGCACCGGAGAACTGAAGCATGTGCACATCGACGTGACCGAGATCGGCGAACGCACCGAGATCGGACGGGCGAGCGTCGTTCTGGTTGAGCAGCGTGGTGGTGCCGTCGGTGATCCACAGGGACGAATCGCC
This sequence comes from Jatrophihabitantaceae bacterium, assembly GCA_036258135.1. GTDB lineage: Bacteria > Actinomycetota > Actinomycetes > Mycobacteriales > Jatrophihabitantaceae > DATAEG01. The sequence continues at coordinate 3,081 of DATAEG010000163.1, forward strand.
GATAGGGCCGTCCGTGGGACTGACCAATGCCTGGATCATCAGCTGGAGCCCGTCGAGGTCGAACACCTCGCCGTTCGCAGAGGCGACGATGGAATGGAAGCCGAGATCGCGCAACGCGTCCTCGAGCTCGCTCGTCGGATACTCCGGCAGCAGCACCGTCGCCTTCTTGCTGATCCGTCGGGCCAGGTTCTCTGGGTCGAAGTGGTCGTGGTGCAGGTGGCTGACATAGAGGTAGTCGCACTGGCCGATTGCGTCCCAGTCCAGGCCGCTGTTGTCCGGGAACGGGAACCACGAGCCGAAGTACGCGGGGTTGACCCACGGATCGGTGAGGATGCTGCCGTGCGCGGTCTCGATGAGCATGCTCGCGTGGCCGAGGCCGGTGATTCGCATCGTGGCGCGGTACTCCGTGTCGTGGATGGTCAGTGCCCTGTAACGGTAGCGGCGAGGATGGGCGCCAGTGCGCGCAGCGCGCGGCCTCGGTGGCTGACGGCGTCCTTCGCCTCGTCGGACAGCTGCGCGCTCGTCACCTCGAAACCATCCGGGACGAAGATCGGGTCGTAGCCGAAACCGTTGGTGCCACGCGGCGCGCGGACCAGGCGGCCCCGCATCCTGCCGTGCACCACCCGCTCGCCGCCGTCGACGAGCGCGGCCGCGCAGACGAACTCGGCACCCAGCAGCTCGTCTGGGACGTCGGCGAGCTGGTCGAGCACCAGCCGCAGGTTCGCTTCGTCGTCGTGCACGCCGCCGGCCCAGCGCGCGGAGAGCACCCCGGGCATCCCATTGAGCGCGTCCACACACAGCCCGGAGTCGTCCGCCACGGTTATCAAGCCGGTCTGACGGTGCGCCTCCCGCGCCTTGATCAGCGCGTTTTCGGCAAACGTGGCACCGCTCTCCGGCACCTCGGGGAACGGCGCGACGTCGTCCAGGCCGAGCACATCGACGTCGACGAGGGGCGCGACGATGCGGCGCAGCTCGACGAGCTTGTGCGCGTTGCGTGAAGCCAGGAGCACCTTCATGCGGCGAGGGCGGACCTCTGGTGCTCGGTCAGTTCCTTGCATCCGGCCACCGCGAGGTCGAGGAGCACCTCGAGCTCGTCGCGCCGGAACGGGGCACCCTCGGCCGTGCCCTGGACCTCGACGAACTCGCCGTCGGCCGTGCACACGACGTTCATGTCGGTCTCGGCGCGCACATCCTCCTCGTACATGAGGTCGAGGCGTGCCTCCCCGTCGACCACGCCGACCGAGACCGCAGACACCGACGTCACCAGCGGGTCGGGCTTGGACAGCTCGCCCCGTTCGGCGAGCCAGCTCACCGCGTCGGCAAGGGCCACGTAGGCGCCGGTGATGGCCGTGGTGCGGGTCCCGCCGTCGGCCTGGAGGACATCACAGTCGATCGCGATGGAGTTCTCGCCGAGCGCGGACAGGTCGATGGCGGCGCGTAGCGAGCGTCCGATCAACCGGGAGATCTCGTGGGTACGACCACCGATCCGGCCCCGCACCGACTCGCGGTCCGTGCGCACATTCGTCGCCCGCGGCAGCATGGCGTACTCCGCGGTGACCCAGCCCAGGCCGCTGCCTTGCCGCCAACGCGGCACGCCGCGCGTGACGGACGCGGCGCAGAGCACCTTGGTCTCGCCGAACTCGACGAGGGTCGAACCCTCAGCGTGCCGCTGCCAATGTCGGGTGAACGTGACCGGCCGCAGCTGATCGGGGCCGCGGCCGTCGGGACGAGACATGCCCACGACCCTATCTGCCGGAACCGACGGCCTAGATATCAACGACCTGACCGGCGCGTGCCATGTCCAGCCGGCCGGAGAACGTGTCCTGTGCCTCGGCCCGGGCTCGGGCGACCGATCCCCAGGCCGGCACGTGGGTGAGGATCAGGCGCCGCACTCCAGCACGGGTGGCGTGTTCCCCGGCGGCGGCGCCGGTCAGATGCAGGTTCGGGACCGCTTCGGATCCGCCACCCCAGCCGGCCTCCGCCAGCAGCACGTCGGCACCGCGGGACAGTTCGACGAGCGCGTCGGTAGGCCCGGTGTCGCCGGTGTAGACGAGTGTGTGTCCGTCGTGCTCCAGTCGCACGGCATAGGTCTCCACGGGATGGCTCATCCGCGCGAACGTCACGGCGAACGGGCCGATCTGGCCATCACGGGGCTCCTTGAAGTCGAAGAAGCCGGCCAGCTGCGCCTCGTCGGTTTCCGGGCCGCAGGCCAGCGCGATGCGACGGGCCGCGCCTCTTGGAGCGTGTACCGGAATCGGCGCCCGGGGCCGGGTCGGCCCGTATTGCAGGATGACCGCCAGCGCCGTCAGGTCGAGACAGTGGTCCGAATGCAGGTGGCTGATCAGGATGGCGCCGAGCGTGCTCGGCACGGTGTAGCCCTGCAGGGGCCCTGCAGCGCCCTGCCCGAGGTCGAGCACGATCCGGAAGCCGTCCGCCTCGACGAGATAGCACGAGGCCGGGGAGTCCGGCCCGGGGCCGCTCCCACTGCATCCGACGACGGTGAGCTTCAACGAACCGCCGCCAACGAGGCGCTCGCCAGGTCGGCGTCGAGGAACCGCTTGGTGAGTCGCGCGAAGGGCTCGGCCGGACCGGTGGCCCGGAACGAGTGCTGCGGCGCCGGTCCGTCGTCGGGACGGAGGAGGTCGCCGCGAGCCAACACCCGGTAGACGTCCTGCGCCGTCTCCTCGGCACTGGACACCAGTGACACCTGTGGGCCGAGCACGGTCGAGATCAGGCCGGTCAGCAGCGGGTAGTGGGTGCATCCGAGCACGACGGTGTCGACGTCCGCGGTCAGGAGCGGGCTCAAGTAGGACTCGGCCAGCCCGAGCAATTGCCGACCGCTGGTCACGCCACGCTCGACGAAGTCGACGAACCGCGGGCACGCGGCGCTGGTGACCGCCACCTCCGGCGCGGCGGCGAAGGCGTCCTCGTAGGCGCCGCTGGTCACGGTGGCCACCGTGCCGATCACGCCGACCCGACCCGACCGGGTGGTGAGCATGGCCCGCCGCACCGCGGGCAGGATCACCTCGACGACGGGAACGCGGTAACGCTCGCGGGCGTCGCGCAGGCAGGCGGCGCTGGCACTGTTGCAGGCGATGACGAGCATCTTGACGCCGGAGTCCACCAGATCATCCATGACGGTCAGGGCGTGCCGGCGCACGTCGGCGATGGGCAACGGGCCGTACGGACCATTGGCGGTGTCCCCGACGTAGCGGAGCGACTCGTGCGGCAGTTGGTCATTGATGGCGCGGGCGACGGTCAGACCGCCTACCCCCGAGTCCATGACGCCGATCGGCGCGTCGAGATCGTCCGTAGCAGTCAACTGCGCGTCACCCGGGCCTGCACCCGCAGGTATCGGTCGGTGCCCTTGCGCGGGTGCAGCCACCAGCCGGCCACGCCGCCGGCGACAAACCCACAGAGGTGGGCCTGCCAAGCGATGTAGTTGTGCGAGGCGCTCGGCAGCAGCCCGGTGAACAACCCACCGAAGAACAGGAGCATGCCCGCGGCCACCACGATCCAGACGAAGCGGCGCGAGAAGACGGCACGGGCGACGAGGTAGCCCAGCCACCCGAAGATCAACGCGCTCGCCCCGACGATGGTCGCCTCCGGTCCGACGATCCAAGTGGCCAGCCCGCCACCCACCATGATCACCACGGTGGTGATGAGAAAGTCTCGGATACCGCCGACGAGCACCACCCATCCGACGATCAGGAACGGGAAGATATTCGCCATCAAGTGCCCGAAGCTGGCGTGCAGGAACGGCATCGTCACGATGCCGGCCAACCCGGACGGCACCCGCGGATGTAGGCCGAACCGGTCGAGGCGCTGGTCGTCAGCTGCGTTGACCACCTCGACGAGCACGAGCAGCGCGCCCAGCGCGAGCATGATGGCCACGCAGCCGCTCCACGTGTTCGGGTCGAAGCGGCGGACCAGCGCCCAACCCCGACCCGATCCCGGGGTCGGCAGGCCGGCTTTGGTCACGCTGTCAGCCTAACGAGCCGAGCCTATGTCGCGATTCGCCAGCTGCGAAGATCGGGCTGCCGAGCGGGAGGTTGTTACGGCGGAAGGGGAGATTCCGGCCGCCCTGACCGGCGTGTCATGACCACAACCTCCTCCTCGCCGCCGCCGAGAGAGCGTTCTTGATGGAGCGTTTCGGGGGTGTACTCAGGCCCAGAGTTGGCCTTCGAGCTTCTCGGACGCCTGTTGCAGCGACCCTTCGTAGGCCCCGGTGGACAGGTACTTCCACCCGCCGTCACACACGACCATCGCGATGTCGGCCCGCTCGTTGCGCGCGGCGGCCCGGTCGGCGACGGCCAGCGCGGCGTGCAGGATCGCGCCCGTGGATATCCCGGCGAAGATGCCCTCGTGCTCGACGAGCTCCCGGGTGCGCCGCAACGCGTCGTAGGACGTCACCGAGTAGCGCGTGGTCAGCATGCTGGCGTCGTAGAGCTCGGGGACGAACCCCTCGTCGATGTTGCGGAGCCCGTAGACCAGCTCCCCGTACCGTGGCTCGGCGGCCACGATCTCGATGTCCGGCACCTTCTCCCGGAGGAAGCGACCGGTGCCCATTAACGTGCCGGTGGTGCCCAGCCCGGCCACGAAGTGGGTCACCGTCGGCAGGTCGCGCAGGATCTCCGGACCGGTCCCGTCATAGTGCGCCTGGGCATTGGCCGGGTTGCCGTACTGGTAGAGCAGCACCCAGTCCGGGTTCTCCGCGGCCAGCCGTTTCGCCACCGCCACCGCCTCGTTCGAGCCGGCCGCAGCTGGCGAGAGGACGATCCGGGCGCCGTACATCTCGAGCAGGGCCCGGCGCTCGGTCGAGGTGTTCTCCGGCATGACGCAGACCAAGCCGTAGCCGCGGAGTCGGGCAAGCATGGCCAGGGAGATACCAGTGTTGCCGGAGGTCGGCTCCAGGAGCGTCGCGCCCGGCGCCAGCCGACCGGACCGCTCGGCCTCGGCGATCATCGCGAAGGCAACGCGGTCCTTGACCGATCCCGTCGGGTTGCGGTCCTCCAGCTTCGCCCACACCCGCACGGACGGGTCACCGTCCCAACGCGGGGACAGGTTGGGCAGTCCGACCAGCGGGGTGTTGCCGACCGCCTCGAGGAGGCTGCCGTAGCGCATCTCAGCCGCCCGCTACGGCCGGCAGGATCGTGACGGCGTCGCCGTCCTTGAGCGGGGTGTCCAAGGAACCGGTGAAGCGGACGTCTTCGCCATTGACGTAGACGTTGATGAAGCGGTGCAGACTGCCGTCCTCCGTGATGAGACGGCCCTTGATCCCGTCGTGCTGGGCGTTCAGGTCGTCGACCAGCGCGGCGAGCGTGTCGCCGTTGGCGTCAACGGTCTTCGCCCCGTCCGTATAGGTGCGGAGGATGGTCGGAATCTTTACCTCAATGGCCATGAAAGTGCGCTCCTGTGCGTCGGAAGAATGAGAGGCAAAGCGTCAGCCGGATAGACGTCAGCGACAGTCATAGACGACTTCGACGGGGGTGTGACCGAGCAGCACCCGCTCGATGGCCACCTCATGCATGGGCGGCGGCCACTATCTCAATGGGCTCCTCGGTGACGACCCCGTCGACGATGCGGTAGGAGCGGAATTCCGCTGGCACGTCCTCCGGCTCGCGCGTCGACACCAGCACGTAGTGAGCGCCCGGCTCCTGAGCCAAGGCGACGTCGGTGCGCGACGGATAGGCCTCGGTGGCGGTGTGCGAGTGGTAGATGACCACCGGTTCCTCGCCGCGCTCGTCCATCTCGGTGTACAACGCGAGCAGGTCTTGCGAGTCGAACTCGTAGAACGTCGGCGACCTGGCCGCGTTCAACATGGGCACGAGCCGACTCGGCCGATCGCCGCCCGCGGGGCCGGCGATGACCCCGCACGCTTCGTCCGGATGGTCCCGGCGAGCGTGGGCGACGATCGCGTCGTGCATCGCCTGCTCGATGGTCAACACACCCCCGAGAATACTGGACCACGGCGTGCTCTCGGGCCGGTCGATCACTGGGCCGGCGCTCGGCCCGCGGCCGTGAGCGCGTCGTGTATCCAGTCGGTGACCAGGCCGTCCACACCGCATTCGACGGCGTGTTGGTGATCTCCGCGGGCGCGGATCCAGGCGTATGCCCGTAGGCCGTGGCGGTGCGCCCAGTCGACGGACGTGGGGTTGAGCACCTCGGGATGCAGGCTGACCACATCGGCGCCGACCGACGCCGCCGTCTTCAGATAGACGCTTACCGGCGCCCGACCAGGTAGCAACGCCACCTCACCGAACGCGTCGCGCCCGTCGAGCCGACGCAGCCGCTCGGGGTCGCGATACCACAGCGCGAATTGGTGCAGATCGTCGACGCGCTGTTGGCACCAGTCGACGACGGCCGGAAGGTCGGTGGCTCGCTTGACGTCGAGCACCACTGGGACGCGGTGGTCGGCGGTTCGGGTCTCGGCCAGGACCTCGTCCAGGCGGGCCAGGAAGTGCAGCCGCGACAGCGAGGACAGCCGCACCACATGGGGCCGCCGACGGTGCCACTGGACCGGATCGTGGGCGAGCACGGCGGCACCGTCGCGGGTCATCCGGACGTCGAGTTCGGCGGCGTCGGCGCCGGCGTCGAGGGCATCGCGGTAGGAGGCGAGGGTGTTCTGCCGTGACGTGTCGTGGTTGCCGCGGTGGGCGATGACGCGGATCACCGGAGCACCGTCAACACCAGCGCGTCCTGGAACCAGGTGAGCCAATGATAGAGCAGGCGCCCGCCGTCCCCCTGGACCGCCGGGTCGTTGGGATCCTCCTCCGCCGTCACCCCGAGCCGCGTGCCGAGCGCCAGCCGGAGGTCGTTCAAGGTCATCAGCCACCGCTCAAGCGATTCGTCGTCCAACCTCAATGTCGTCCCGGTCAGCTCGGCACGACATTGCCCCACCCGGGCGGCGCGGGCCCGGTCGGCGTCATCACCAGTCAGGTCGCGGAACTCGGCAGCGGCGTCGGGGTCTTGGTACGCGGCTGGGTGCAGCCGTTCGTACACCAGATCGCCCGGCGCGAGGACGGCGCTCGTCTGCTCGAACTCCAACAGCACCTGGCTCAGCAGCTCGACCTCGCTGGTCTCCAACCGGACCCGGACCTGTCCGCTGCGGCGGGAGACTTTCACGAATCCTGGGACAACGTCGCCCACAGCCCGAAGCTGTGCAGGCGGGCGACATCAAGTTCCATGCGCTCTTTGCTCCCGCTCGACACCACGGCCTTGCCGCGCAGGTGGACGTCCATCATGAGCGCGGAGGCCTTGGCTTTCGGGTGCCCGAACACCTTCATGAAGACGTGGGTGACGTAGGTCATCAGGTTGATCGGGTCGTCCCAGACGATGGTGATCCACGGCCGTTCCGGATGAACGTCTTCCTCGACGACCGGCTCGGCGGTCTCGGTCTGACCCGTCCTCTCAGGCGCCAACGTGGCCATGGCGTAATGGTCCCACTTCCTTGGGTGCTGTGCCGCACGCGTCCCGGGCCGATTTCGGCGGCCTGGATATCGTGGCAGCCGTGACTAGCGCGTCGGCGAGCCTGGCGGGGCTGCTAACCGATCGCTATGAGCTGACCATGCTGGCCGCGGCCTTACGTGACGGCACGGCGTCCCGGCACTGCGTCTTCGAGGTCTTCTGCCGTCGGCTGCCGGACGGCCGGCGCTACGGCGTGGTCGCGGGGACCGGGCGGCTGGTCGAGATGCTGGACGACTTCCGGTTCGACGAGGGCACGATCGACTGGCTACGGGAGGAGGGCGTCGTCGACGCGGCCACCCTTCGCTACCTGGCCGAGTACCGGTTCCAGGGGGATGTCGACGGGTATGCCGAGGGTGAGCTGTTCTTCCCGAACTCGCCGATCCTCACCGTCTTCGGCGCCTTCGCCGACGCGGTCATTCTCGAGACGCTCGCTCTGTCCGTCCTCAACCACGACTGTGCGGTGGCCGCCGCCGCGGCGCGGATGGTCACGGCGGCGGGCGACCGCCCGTTGATCGAGATGGGGTCGCGGCGGACCCATGAGCGGTCCGCGGTCGCGGCGGCCCGGGCGGCCTACCTGGCCGGCTTCGGGGCCACGTCCAACCTCGCCGCCGGCCGCCGCTATGGCATACCGACGGCTGGGACGGCGGCGCACGCCTTCACCCTCCTGCATGACGAGGAGGAGTCCGCCTTCGTCAGCCAGGTGGCCGAGCTGGGCACCGGCACGACGCTGCTCGTCGACACCTATGACATCACCCGTGGCATCGAGCGCGCGACACGGGCCGCGGGCCCAGATCTCGGCGCCATTCGCATCGACTCCGGCGACCTCGGCGTCTTGGCCCACCAGGCTCGCGCTCAGCTCGACGCCGCCGGCAACACGGGCACCAAGATCGTCGTCAGTGGCGACCTGGACGAGTACGCCATCGCCGCGCTCGCCGCCTCCCCGGTCGACGCGTACGGGGCCGGGACGGCGGTGGTCAGTGGATCGGGCGCGCCCACCGCGAGCCTGGTCTACAAGCTCGTCGAGGTCGACGGCCGGCCCGTGGCTAAACGTTCGGAGGACAAGGGCAGTCACGGCGGACGCAAGCATGCGGTGCGCCGGCACCGAGCGACGGGCACGGCTACTGAGGAGGTCGTGTCGGCAGCCGGTCCCGTCGACCTGGGCAGGCACGATCGCGCGTTGCAGGTGCCGCTGGTGCGCAAGGGGATAGCCGTGGCCGACGCGCGTTCGCTGGCCGACGCCCGGCACCACTTGGCGGGGGCTCTGGTGACGTTGCCGTGGGAGGGCCTCAAGCTGTCCCATGGGGAGCCGGCCATCCCCACCCGTCTCGTCCCGCGCCCTGTTGATCTCGCGGGCGGCTAGCCACCCAGCCGGTGCAGACGGCGCTGGGCACTCTGCTGGTGCGCCAGGGCCGTGCGTCGGTCCGCGTTGGCCTTCTTCAATGCGTCGCGGGCATCGGCCAATTCGGCCTCGAGCCCGCCGATGCGCTGCTGCACGTCGGCAACGCGGGTCTCCGCCGCGGCCAGCTGTTCCTCGGCCGCGGCCAGCTCGGCCTCGGCCATGGTCCGGCGCCGGCGGAGTGCCTCTTCCTCGGCGGCCCGCTCCTGGCTGGCCGCGGCGGCGCTGCGCAGCGGCCGGGCCGCCTTCTTCGGCACCTGGACCACCGCCAAGGTAGGTCCGAAGTCGCCGAAACCGGACCATTCTAGTGGCCGAACCAGCGTCGCCTCGCCCGCTTCCGCCGCGCTCGCCGGGTCGGACACGACGGCCTCGAACGTGGCGACCACCTCGGAACGCACCGTCTCGGACTGTGCGCCGCTGAGCTTGATCGCGCGACGCACTGCGTCGTCCACCACCGCGCGGCGCCGGACCGTGAGTTCCCGCAGCTGCGTCCCGTCAAGCTTGCGGTGCGCCTGACGCAGCTCCGCGCCCACCTGAATCAACGGACTCAGCGCGTCGGGCTCGGAGCGCACGAACTGGTTGACCACCCACGCGCTGCGGGTCGGGCGGCGCAGCTCACCGATGGCCGCCGCCGCTTGCTGGTCGCCGGCCGCCCGCGCCGCCGCGACCAACTCCTTGCGCCGGGGGATGAACTTGTCGGGGTGCGACAGGTACAGCTCGTCGCGTGCGTCGGACACCAGGTCCATACCCCAAGGTTAGGGTGCAGCCATGGGGAAAGCGGTGATCGTCGTCGACGTGCAGAACGATTTCTGCGAAGGAGGCTCGTTGGCGGTCGCGGGAGGCGCGCGGGTGGCAGCGGCGATCTCGGCCCGACTAGACGAGCGTGACTACGACCATGCCGTGGCCACCCGGGATCATCACATCGATCCGGGTGCGCACTTCAGCGACCAGCCCGACTTCGTGGACTCCTGGCCGCCGCACTGCGTCGTCGGCACACAGGGCGTCGAGCTGCACCCCGACCTCGACCGCGGCCGCTTGGAGGCGATCTTCGACAAGGGCGAGCACGCGGCCGCCTACTCGGGTTTCGAGGGCAAGACGTCCGACGGTAGTGGCCTGGCGGAATGGCTGCGCGGGCACGACGTTGCGGAGGTCGAGGTGGTCGGCATCGCCACAGACCACTGCGTTCGAGCCACGGCGCTGGACGCCGCGCGGGAGGGGTTCGCCGCGACCGTGCGCCTGGATCTGACGGCCGGCGTCGCCGCGCACACCGTCGAGGCCGCGCTAGAACAGCTCGCCGCCGCCGGTGTGACGGTGACCGGAGAACTCCCCGACTGAGCTAGGGCGTGTCTGACAACTCCTGCTCTGCTGCGCGTCGCCCGGATCGACGCCTGGCGGCGTTCTCCTAGTCGCCCGGTTCGGTGTCGCGGGCTCCGCTGCCGGGACCCTCCGTGCCGAGGACGGCCTGCGCTACATGCCCAGATGCGTGCCGGCGGTGTCCGGACTCCTCATCCAGCCGCTGGACCAGGTGCGGGTAGTGATACTCGAAGGCCGGGCGCTCGGAGCGGATGCGCGGGATCGACGTGAAGTTGTGCCGTGGCGGCGGGCAGGACGTTGCCCACTCCAAAGAGTTGCCGTGACCCCACGGATCGTCGGAAGTGACGATCTCGCCGAAGCGGTAGGACTTGTAGACGTTGTAGAGGAACGGCAGCATCGACGCGCCCAACACGAACGACCCGAGCGTCGAGATCGTGTTCATGGTCGTGAAGCCGTCCGTGGCCAGGTAGTCGGCGTACCGACGCGGCATGCCCTCGGCACCCAGCCAGTGCTGGATGAGGAAGGTTGCGTGGAAGCCGAGGAACGTCATCCAGAAGTGCAGCTGGCCGAGCCGCTCGTCTAAGTACCGGCCGGTGAACTTCGGGAACCAGAAGTACACGCCCGCGTAGACGGCGAAGACGATGGTCCCGAAGAGCACGTAGTGGAAGTGCGCGACGACGAAGTACGAGTCGGTGACGTGGAAGTCGATCGGCGGGCTGGCCAGGAGGACGCCGGTGAGGCCGCCGAACAGGAACGTCACCATGAAGCCGAGCGCGAAGAGCATCGGCGTCTCGAAGGTGATCGAGCCGCGCCACATGGTGCCGGTCCAGGCGAAGAACTTGATGCCGGTCGGCACCGCGATTAGGAAGGTGAGGAGCGAGAAGAACGGCAGGAGCACCACGCCGGTCGCGAACATGTGGTGCGCCCAGACCGTCATCGACAGGCCGGCGATGCCGAGCGTGGCGAAGATGAGGCCGCGGTAGCTGAACAGCGGCTTGCGGCTGAATACCGGGATGACTTCAGTGATGATGCCGAAGAAGGGCAAGGCGACGACGTAGACCTCGGGATGGCCGAAGAACCAGAACAGGTGCTGCCAGAGCACCGCTCCGCCGTTGTCGGAGTCGAAGACCGTGGCGCTCATGTGTCGGTCGAGGTAGAGGACCAGCAGGGCCGAGGTCAGGATGGGGAAGATCAGCAACACGAGCAGGCTGGTGACGAGGATGTTCCAGGTGAAGATCGGCATCCGGAACATGGTCATGCCCGGCGCGCGCAGCGTGACCACCGTCGTCACCATGTTGACGGCGCCAAGGATGGTGCCCAGCCCCGCCAAGCCCACGCCGAGGATCCACAGGTCGGTGCCGCTGCCGGGCGAATTCGTCGCGTTCGTCAGCGGGGTGTAGAACGTCCAGCCGGCGTTGGCGGCGCCGCCGGGCGTGATGAAGCCCGAGACCGCCATGGTGGCGCCGAACAAGTACAACCAGTACGACAACGCGTTCAGCCGGGGGAAGGCGACGTCCGGCGAGCCGATCTGCAGCGGCAGCACCAGGTTGGCGAACGCGAACACGATGGGTGTCGCGAAGAACAGCAGCATGATCGTGCCGTGCATGGTGAACAGCTGGTTGTACTGCTCGGTGGAGAGGAACTGCATCCCCGGACGCGCAAGCTCGGCCCTCATCAGCATGGCCATGAAGCCGCCGATGATGAAGAAGATGAACGACGTGACCAGGTACATCTTCCCGATCATCTTGTGATCGGTGGTACGCAGGACCGCCGACAGCATCGAGCCGCGCTCGGGGCGGTGTTCCGGGAACGGATGGGTGACGATCGGCTGCGGCGTCAGACTTTCCGGGGGCTCGGCAATCTCGCGCGGCTCGGCGGTCGTGGTCATCCGGTCACCTCCCGCGGGCATACCTCTGGACGGCAGGACGTGCCGTTCCTCAACCCAAACGATAGACCGTCATGGCCCGCTCAGCGCACGCGGCTGGCGGATTTCCGGGAGGCCCGGCGAGGCCCAAGTCGGCGCCGCGGAGCCCGGCGAGCGTCGCGGACGCCGTGGTGCGCAGCTCGCCCGGCCGGTTGGCGACGCAGCCCTGCATAGCGGGGGGTGAGAGGGTGGTACTCCCCGCGTGATTGAGGAGATCCATGGACTTGAAACTCGAAGTGGTCGGCCTGCCGGTCCGAGACGTCGACACCGCCGTGGCGTTCTATTCCGATCAGGTCGGCTTTCACGTCGACCACGACATCGCCCCCAGCGAGCACATGCGCGTCGTCCAACTCACCCCGCCCGGCTCGTCCTGTTCGGTGGTCGTAGGCACCGGGCTGCCGCTCGGCGAGCCCGGCTCCACCAAGGGCCTTCAACTCGTCGTCGAGGACATCGACACCGCCCGTCGCGAGTTGGCCGATCGGGGCGTCGAGATCACCGATGTACAGCAACTCGGCCCGGAGGGATCGCCCGGCTCGCGGTTCGCCTTCTTCAGCGACCCCGACGGGAACGGCTGGTCGTTGCAGGAGATCAAGCGCGGCTGAGCGGCTAGCGCCGCGGCTTGCCCTCGGCGCCCTCGTGCAGCGCCGCCAGCCACTGGTTGTACCGCTCCCGGTGGGCGTCGGCGTCGTCGAATTCGGGATCGACCGGCCCGGTGGAGGCCCCGACTTTCTCGGCGAAGACGGTCTGTCGGACCTGCTCCACCCAGCTGGTGCGGTCGCGCAGCACGACGTCCGGACGGCGCAGGAATCCGACCGTCAGCGCGACCATAACGACGACCATCAGCCCGTCGCCACCAACCCACATGATGGCGCCGCCCGCACGGGTGTCCGACAGCGGATCGACGGTAAGCCCGGGCACCGCCACCATGGCCACGGCCTGGGTAGTCGTGAGCAACACCACTCCGGTGAACGTGTCGACGGCCATAGCGATGGCCAGCAACAGCCAGCGGGCCGGCGTGCTGAGCTGCCAGCGGATCGTCTCGTCGCCGACGAGCAACGTGAAGAACTGAAAGCCGACCACCAGGTAGACCAGGTGCTCGAGCTGGCCCGCCCACGGGCTCTGCATGACCGTGTCCATGATCCCGGTCAGGTGGCTGCACACGATGACGGCGGCATAGCTGGCCAGCGCCACGGGCGGCGCGAAGAAGACCGACACGGGACCACTGCGTAGGAGCCTGGACACTCGCGTGCGCCACGGTTCGGCCGACGCCCGCACCAGCAGCTCGAGGGGATGGCCGACACAGATCAGCGCCGGCGCGAGCATCACCAGCATCAGGTGCCCGATCATGTGCGCGCTGAAGAGCGCCATGTCGTACACGCCGATGCTGCCGTTCGTGGCGATGACACATACGAGGAGGCCGGCACCGAAGGCGGCGCTGCGCGAGATCGGCCAGCGCGGCCCGGTCCGATTGGCCAAGACCAAGCCGGACAGGTACAGCGCGGCCGCTACACCGACGAAGACGAGAGCGATCGCGTCGAGATGCCACTGGGTGAGCAGCGCGCTGCCCAGCAGCGGAGGCAGCGTCGCCGGTATCGAGCCTCGGCACCAGGCCAACGGCAGCACCGGCGTGTGCGGAGCCGTCAGCGACCGGTAGACGGCAGTGACCGCGAGCGCGGCCACCGCCAGGCCGAGCACCACGCACACGATCTCGAACCACGGCGCACGACGGCGCCGAGTTCCTTCAGGTGCGACAGCGGTCATCAGACGTCCAGAATCCCACCATTCGGCAGACGAGCGGCAGTCCGGCGGATGACTACTTCCCCTCGGCCAACAGCGGGAAGTCGTGCTCGTAGATCTGGACCGCCGTGCCCAGCGTGTAGACGACGCCCGCCTTCTGGTCTAGGCCGAAGGCGAGCAACTGGGTTCCGTGCACGACCTCGTAGGCGCCCTTGGCGTTGGCCGGCGGTCGCTTCAACGGAACCCCGACCTTGTCGGCATAGGCGTAGATCGTGTCGATGTTTCCCGTCAGGCCGACGAAGGACGGGTCGAATTGGCCCAGCCACTTCTTGAGTACCGCCGGGTTGTCCCGGGCCGGGTCCGGTGTGATGTTCACGACCACGATGTGCGATCGCACCTGAGCTGGCAGGTTGCGCATGGTCTCGGCCAGATCGGCCATCATCGTCGGGCATTCGTCGGGACAGTGCGTGTAGCCGAAGAACATCAACGTGACCTTGCCCTTGGTGCGGGCGATGAGGTCGTACGAGTGGCCGTTCTGATCGGTGAGAGTGAGCGGCGGCATGGCGAGCGGCGGCGAGAGCTTCGTGCCGTGCAGCTTGTCTGCGGCCGAATTACCGCCGCCACCGCCACTACCGCTGCTGCATGCGGTGAGCGCTAGTGCGACGACGAACACTGCCGGGACGATGCGCCGCAAATGCATAAACCGAGACTACGGAAGGTTGCTATGACGCCTATTTCGCTTGCGCGGTCCGCTCAGGAGCGCCCGGGCCAACCCGGCGACCGCGACGAAGGCCAGCCCGATCCCGGCCAGCAAGCGCAGCCGCTGCCGACGCAGCCGCGGCGCGATCTCGGAGTACGGGACAGTGGTGAACGAGACGAGCTCGTACCGGGACATGTAGCTCTCGCCGAGATGGCGCTCCAGGCCATGCTCGATCCGGGACCTGAAGCGGAACCACGGCGAGTTCACCCGGTCGCGCATCTCGACGAAGTTCTGCCTCGAGAGCTCGGCGATGACGTCGGTGTTGTCTTTGCGCCGGCGCTGGTACTGGTCGAGGGCCGCGTCCCAGTCGCCGCAGGACTCGTCCAGGCACCGGTCAATCTCGATGCAGTCCTCGAACCCGCAGTTCGCGCCTTGGCCGAAGAAGGGCAGGATCGCGTGCGCCGCGTCGCCGACCAGCCCTATCCGGCCCACGACCCACGGCCAGCACGTCACCGTGACCAGCGAGCCGACCGGATTCTCTGTGAAGTCGTCGACGAGGGAGGGCATCAGGCCGGCCACGTCGGGATAGTCGCGCTCGAACCGGTCGATGATCTTAGCCGCGGTGTCCAGCTCGGCGAACTCGGAGTTAGGCCAGAACAGCGTGCACGTGAAGGAGCGGTCCAGGTTGGGCAGCGCGATCATCATCGAGGACGTGCGCGGCCAGATGTGCAGGGCGCCCGGATCAACGGCGAAGTCGCCGTCCTTGGCCGGGATGGTCAGCTCCTTGTACCCGTGCTCCGGGTAGTCCTGGCTGGATATGAACCCGTCGCGAGACGCGAGCGCTGCGCGGGCGGCGCTGTAGGCGCCGTCGCAGGCGAGTACCACGGGCGCGACGGCGGACACCTCGCCGTCGGCCGTCTCGAACCGCATGGTTCCAGAGGGCGGGTCAAGATCGCGCAGTCGATGTCCGAACCGGATGGTCACCCCGTCAGTGCGGTCCGCAGCGTCGAGCAGCGCCTCGTTGAGCTCGGCGCGGCCGATCGAGTTGATGTGCCGCAGGCCGTCCGCGCTGTAGGGCTGGAGGTTGGTGGCCCCGTCGGGCGGGTGCACCATTCGGCCGCGCATGGGTAGCGCCCGCGAGAGCGCGAGATCGGCGAGGCCGACCTGGTCCAATGCGGCCAGCCCGCGGGCGGAAACCGCCAGGTTGATCGATCGACCCCGCTCAGCACCGGCCATCCGCGGGTCGAGGCGCCGCTCGTAGACAGACACTTCGAGCCCGCGCCGGGCCAGAAGGGTGGCCAGCAGCGCGCCGGACAGCCCCGCGCCGATCACCGCTATCGGCGCGCGCTCAGCCATGCCGGTCGACGAGATCGGCGAGGGACTGCGCCGCCCGCCAGCAGTCGTGATAGGAGACGTAGAACGGTGCCGGCGCCAGCCTGACGACGTCCGGACGCCGGAAGTCGGCAATGACTTCGTAGTCCTCGCGCAGGAGCCGTGACACGTCGGCGGCGTCAATGCCCCGGACGCGGACGGACAGCTGAGCACCGCGCCGGTTGGGATCGCGTGGCGTGATCAGGTCCAGCGGGCGGCCCGCGCAGACCTCGTCCAGTGCGGCCTCGAGGTATCCGGTCAGACCGAGACTGCGGCCGCGGAGGACGTCGATGCCTACCTCGTCGAACATCTCCAGCGAGAGCAGCACCGGCGCCATTGCGAGGATCGGCGGGTTGGACACCGCCCAGGCGTCCGCGGTGTATACGGGATCGAGCGTGCTGCGCATCTCGAAGCGGGTGGCCGGATCCGTGCTCCACCAGCCGGCCAGGCGGGGCAGGTCGGCGTCGCGCAGATGCCGTTCGTGGACGAACCCGCCCGCGACCGCTCCCGGACCGCTGTTTAGATACTTGTACGTGCACCAGGCGGCCCAGTCGACGTCCCAGTCGTGCAGGCGCAGCGGCACGTTGCCGGCTGCGTGCGCCAGATCCCAGCCCACCACGGCGCCGGCCCGACGTCCGGCGGCGGTGATCGACTCGATGTCGAGGAACTCCCCGCTCAGGTAGTTCACCGCGCCCAGCAGAACTAGGGCCACCGACGTACCGTGCTCGTCCAGGTAGTCGACGACGTCTTCGCTGCGCAGCACATCCTCGTGCTCGCGCGGCCGCAGCCGGACGACGTCGACATCCGGGTCGAAACCGTGGAAAGCCACCTGGCTGCGCACCGCGTAGCTGTCCGACGGAAAGGTGCTGTCCTCGATGAGCACGCCCCGACGCTGCTCGGTGGGGCGGTAGAAGCTCACCATCATCAGATGCAGATTGACAGTCAGCGAGTTCATCATCACGACCTCGCTGGGCTGCGCCCCTACCAACCGGGCCGCGGGCTCCCGCAGCCGCTCGTGGTAGCTGACCCAAGGCCGGGCCGCCTCGGTGTGGCCCTCCACGCCGAGCCGGGCCCAGTCGGCCAGCTCCTCGGCAATGCGCTCGCCGGTTGCCCGCGGCTGAAGGCCGAGCGAATTACCGGCCAGGTAGGCGACATCAGCATGGGGGCCCGAACCCGCTGCGGGAACGAGGAATCGCTCCCGCAGCCCCCCGAGCGGGTCGGACTGGTCGAGATCGAGGGCACGGCGTTCGTCGAGAAATCTCGGCGCTCCCGACACTCTAGCCCTGCCTCCTCGACCGTGACAGTCCGCACACGTGCTCGGGGTCCACTCGGAAACGCGGAGTGTTCTTCGCGGAGCGTTTCCGTGGGGTAATCATCCGACCGTACCCGTCTCGCGTCACTGGGCGATGAGAGCCAGCGACACCGCGGAGAGCGCCAGGCCGAACCGGGCGATCCGTCCGGCGCGCTCGCGAAGGACCGCGACCGCGAGCAACACAGTCACCGCCGGATACAGCGCCACGATCACGCTCGCCAGCGAGAGGAAGCCGTGCCGACTGGCCAGAACGAAGAGAACGTCTCCGACGGCGTCCAGGGCACCGGCGACCAACGCCACCAGGACGGCCTGCCGTCCCATGGACGGGACCGGCCGCGTGCGAGCGCGGCGGCGTGTCACCAACAGCACCACGAGCCCCAGCGACACTACCCGTGACAACAGCAACGGCCAAAGTCCGGTCTCGCTGCCCGCTCGTGCTTGGAGGATGAAGTAGGCGCCGAACCCCACCCCGGCGAGAAAGGCCAGGCCGATCACCCGGGTACGCAGCCGTTGCTGCTCGGCCTCGCCGGGGGCGTAGGTGAACAGCACCAGCGCAACGAGGCCCGCGCCCATGCCGAACCAAGTCACCAGATGCGGCGCTTCTCCGGTGAGCACCCCGAACGCCAGCGGCACGACCGCGGCCAGGACGGCCGTCATCGGCGAGACCAGGTTCAGCGGCTCGCTGGCCATCAGCTGGTACATCAGCCCGAGGCCGACCAGCCCGGCCACGCCGGCGGCAACGGCGCAGAGCACGCCACGGCCGGTGACCACGCCGGGTACCAGCGGCAGCAGCACGGCCGTGACCGCCAGGCCTATCCCGTTGCCGTATAGCAGTGTGGTGACCGTGTCGGAGCGTCGCGAGGCCAGCCCGCCCGCGAAATCGCTAATGCCGTAGGCCGCGGCCGCGAGGAGGCAGAGGCCGACAAACGCCTGTCCGCCGGTGACCATCGCCGCCTCCGTCCGTGCCTGAGTCACGGAGAGGAGACCTAGCCGACAGCCTCAGATACGGCCTGCAGTTTGCCGGTGCGGTGTCCGAAACGCACGAGATCGGGTCACACGCCGCTCATTCGTGCCAGGCTGACGGTATGGCGGCGCGGTTCGCGGACCGTACGAGCGCCGGCGCCGAGCTAGGCCAGCTCGTCGCCGAGCGAGGTGTGGCCCCGGACACGGTGGTGCTCGGGCTGCCGCGCGGCGGGGTGCCCGTCGCCGCCGGCGTGGCCCAGGCCGTCGGGGCGCCGCTGGACATGTTGGTCGTCGCCAAACTGCGGGTGCCCAGCCAGCCGGAGCTGGCCTTCGGGGCGGTGGCTAGCGGCGGGGTGCGCTGGCTGAACGACGACGTGGTGTCCGCCGCCCGACTGCCGCCGGATCTCGTCGAGCGACTGACCGCGGCCGAACTGGAGGCCGTCGCCGAACGCGAGCGCCGTCTCCGGCCGGGCCGCGTCCAGATTCCTGTGGCCGGGCGGTCGGTCGTGCTGGTCGACGACGGCATGGCCACCGGGGCCACCATGCGGGCCGCGGTTGAAGCCGCCCGACTGCTCGGTGCGGCCGGCATCATCGTCGCGTCACCGCTGGCCACCCCGGCGGTGGTCGCGTCCTTCGACCGGGTCGCAGACCGGGCCGACGTTCTCGAGATCCGAGCCGCCTTCGGCGCGGTCAGTGTGCTGTACGGCCGGTTTCCGCAGGTCGGCGAGGACGAGGTGGCCCGCCTGCTGACCGCGGCACCAGCGGGCTGACGGTCAGCGTCCGCCGCTGAGCTTGCGGCTGCGCTGCTCCACGCCAGGTCCGCCGTAGGGATAGTCCGCCGCGCCCGGATCGCTGGCGGCGTCGAGGGCCGCGCGATCTTCGGCCGCCAGCTTCAGGCCGGCGGCGCCGAGGTTCTCGGCCAGCTGGGCTGTGGTCCGGGCGCCGAGGATCACCGACGTGACCGCGGGCTGGTCCACCAGCCAGGCCAGCGCCACCTGCGCCATGGTCGCGCTGCGGGATTCCGCCACGCCCTGCACTGCCTCGATGACATCCCAGGTCCGTGACTGGGTGCTGCGCCGGTCGTAGGCCTCGACGCCGCGTTGCGGGTTCTCGCCGAGCCGGGTGGCGCCGGACGGTCGCTCGTCGCGACGGTACTTGCCCGACAGCCACCCACCGCCGAGCGGCGACCAGGGCAGCAACCCGAGCCCGGCGTCCTGGGCCGCGGGCACGATCTCCCATTCGATCTCGCGTACCAGCATGTTGTATTGCGGCTGAAGCGTCACGGGTGCGGACAGCCCGAACGCCCGGGCCAGTTGGACCGCCTTGGTGAGCTGCCAGCCGGTGAAGTTGGAGAAGCCGTAGTAGCCGATCTTGCCGGCCCGCACGAAGCGGTCGAGGGTGCGCAAGGTCTCCTCGAGCGGCGTGTGCGGGTCCCAGGCATGCACCTGATAGAGGTCGATCCAGTCGACCTGGAGACGCCGCAACGACGCGTCGAGCGCTCGGGTCAGGTGCCGGTTGGAGAGCCCGACACCGTTGGGCTCGTCGCTGAGCGGGAATCGGCCTTTGGTGGCGAGGACGATTGGGGCAGTGACGTCGGACGGCCGCGCTTGCAGCCAGCGTCCGATGATCTCCTCGGAGATGCCGCCGCTATAGACGTCCGCGGTGTCGACGAGCGTCCCGCCCGCGGCCACGAACGCGTCCAGTTGCTCGAACGACCCCGCCTCGTCTGTCTCGCTCCCGAAGGTCATCGTGCCCAGCGCCAGCGTGGAGACAGCCGCGCCAGAAGCGCCGAGGTTGCGATAGTCCATAACCAGGGACGTTACTGCGCGGCTAGCACCGCCTCCGACGGGGCCGCGTCGGCCTCGGGACCGCGCACCGGAAGCCGCACGACGAACCTGGTATCGCCCGGCTGCGACTCGACGGACAGGTCTCCGTGGTGCTTGTTGACGACGATCCGCCATGAGATGTCCAGGCCCAACCCGGTGCCCTCGCCAACCGGCTTGGTGGTGAAGAACGGTTCGAAGATCCGGGCCAGATTCTCGGCCGGGATGCCCGGCCCGGTGTCGCCGATCTCCACCTGGACGGACTCGTCGACCCGGCTGGTGCGGATGGTCAAGGTGCCGCTGCCGTTCATGGCCTGGAGAGCGTTGTCGATCAGGTTGGTCCATACCTGGTTTAGCTCGGCGCCGTACACCGGGATCTGGGGCAGCGAGCGGTCGTAGTCCTTCGCCACCCGGACACCGCCGATCTTGCGACTGAGCATGACCAGCGTGCTGTCCAGCAGCTCGTGGACGTCGAGGATTTGGAACGGCGCCCGATCCATCTGTGAGTACTGCTTAGCGGCGCCCACCAGGGCCGAGATACGAGTCGTCGAATCCTCGATCTCGTTCATCAGGAGCTCGGTCTCGAGGGTGTAGTTGAGCCAGCGCACGGCTCCTTCGAGCATGTCGTCACCCACGACGGAGACCATCGACTCCAGCCACGGGACGTCGATACCGGACTGGACGAACGTCGGAGCGAGCTCGAACCCGCCGGCGAGTCCGTGCTCGTCAAACCAGTCGGAGAGCGCGTCCTCGCGATCGGAGGCTTCCAACGGCGGCAGCTCGGGCGCCTTGGCCACCTGCTCAACGGCCCGCTCCTGGAGCCGGATCAGCGTCTCGAGCGAACTCCGGTCCCAGGCGCCGCCGGCGATCAACGCCAGCTTCTGGCGCATCTTCGCGACGCGGTCCCGCAACGAGGACGTGGCCCGCACCGCGGCGGCCGCCGGATTGTTGAGCTCGTGGGTCAATCCGGCCGAAAGCGATCCGAGGGCCAGCAGCCGTTCGCGCTGGGCCACGCTGCTCTGCACTCGTTGGTTGCCGAAGAACAGACCCTCGAGCAGGTGCACCGGCATCGGGAACCAGTCGTTCATCAGCTCAGAGAAGTCGGCGGCGCTGAGCACGTAGAACCGCGACGGCGTGTTGGCCCGCATCGACTGGAGGTAGGTCTGCGGCACGCGGTCGCCGAGGTAGGCGCCCCAGGCTCCCGCGTACACCCCCACTTGCTCGGTTCGGCTCAGCTCGACGTCCTCGCCGCCCACGCGGCGGAGCAGGGCGATCGAACCGTCCAGGAGCACGTAGAAGCAGGTGGCCGGCTGACCCTCGGTGAAGATCAGCCCCGGTTCGTGGCGCTCGACGTGGCCGTGCTCGCACAACCAGAGCAGCTGCTCCTCTGAGAGCTTCTCGAACAGGAAGAGCGTGCGCAGCTCGTCGATGTCGCAGGGCAGGTGTTCTGCCATTCGGAACCCCTCTCAGAGCCCGTCGAGGTATCGATGGACGAGCATGACGGCCATCGCCCCTTCGCCCACCGCCGAGGCCACCCGCTTGGCCGACTCGGCGCGGACGTCGCCGGCGGCGAAGACGCCAGGAACGCTCGTCTCTAGATGGAACGGATGGCGGTCCAGATTCCATCCCGCGGGCAACCCGCCGTCCACCGAGAGGTCCGGCCCGGCCAGGATGAAACCGCGCGCATCGCGGGCCACCACGCCTTCCAGCCATTCCGTGCGTGGAGCCGCACCGACGAACACGAACAGCCAGCCGGCTTCGACCGTCTCATCCTGGCCGGTCGTGTTGTCACGGAGCGTGACCCCTTCGAGATGCTTGGTGCCGTGCGCCTCGACCACCTCGCAGCAGGTGCGCACCCGGACGTTGTCGATCTCGCCGAGCTGCTGCACCAGGTAGTACGACATGGAAGTGTCCAGCGACTGCCCCCGCACCAGCAGGGTTACCGAGCGCGCGCCACGGGCCAGATAGGCGGCCGCCTGTCCCGCCGAGTTCGCGCCGCCGACGACGTAGACGTCCTGGTTGGCGCAGTTGGCCGCCTCGGTCAGAGCCGACCCGTAGAAGACACCGCGGCCCGTCAATCGGTCCACTCCTTCGGCCGCGAGCTGCCGGTACGACACGCCGGTGGCCAGGATGACGGTGTGCGCGTCGACGGACCCGCCGTCCGCGAAGCGCACCGTCTTGCCGGCCCCGTTGACCTCGAGCCCGATCACGTCCCGCGTGGTGATGAGCTCGGCGCCGAACTTCACCGCCTGGCGGCGCGCCCGCTCCGTGAGCTGCGAGCCTGAGACGCCGTCGGGGAAGCCGAGGTAGTTCTCGATCCGCGAGCTCTGCCCGGCCTGACCACCGGTGGCGGCCCGCTCGACGAGGACAGTGCGCAGTCCTTCGGACGCCCCGTACACGGCGGCACCAAGCCCGGCCGGTCCGCCGCCGACGACGATCAGGTCGTAGAAGCGCTCGGCCGGTGTCGTGGTCAGCCCGACGTGCTCGGCCAACTCGGCGTCCGTCGGTGCCACCATCGCCGCCCCGTCCGGGGTAACCACGAGCGGTAATGACCGGCCGTCGACGTCGGCAGCCTCGAGAAGCCGTAGCCCCTCCGGCTGGTCGGAGAGGTACCAGCGGTACGGGACCTGGTTGCGGGCCAGGAACTCGCGGACCTCCGACGAGCGGGCCGACCAGCGATGTCCGACCACCTTCGTCTCTGGCACCGGCTGGTGGTCGGTCTCCGACCAGGACTCCAGCTGGGCGTCGATCACCGGGTACAACTTCTCCTCCGGCGGGTCCCACGGCTTGAGCAGGTAGTAGTCCAGGTCGACGACGTTGATGGCCTCGATCGCGGCACTGGTGTCGGCGTACGCGGTCAGGAGGACGCGCCGGGCGGCGGGGTACAGATCCATGGCCGACTCGAGGAACTCCAGCCCGCTCATCTCCGGCATCCGGTAGTCGGCCAAGAGGACCGCTACGGGGTCGCCGCGCAGCTTCATCTCACGCAAGGCGGTCAGTGCTTGGTCGCCCGACTCGGCACGGACGATTCGGTAGTTCTCGGCGTACCGGCGGCGCAGGTCGCGCGCCACCGAGCGCGACACGCCGGGGTCATCGTCCACGGTCAGGATCGAGGGCCGGGCGACTTCGCGGGGGGCTGCACTCATTTCGGGCAAGGCCAACGTTGGGCCCCATCAGCGATGGCCATGCCCGCGAAAACGCCGACCGTCCTGTGTGAGATGTTTTCGTGGGGTGGTCTCACCTCTCCCAGCCTACGGGCCGGGCAAGGCCGCAGGATCGAAATCGACCACCACGGGCGCGTGATCGGACGGGCCGGTGCCCTTCCGGGCGTTGCGGTCCACGTACGCGTCGGTGACGGTGTCGGCCACCGCCGGCGTGGCCAGGACGAGGTCGATGCGCATGCCCTGGTTCTTGTGGAACATGCCCGCTCGGTAGTCCCAGTAGGTGAACGGCGTGTCGTATTTCAGGGCGCGGGGCCGCACGTCCCGAAGCCCGAGATCACGCAGGGCGGCCAGCCGGTCCCGTTCCGGCGGGGTCACGTGGGTGCTGGCCGCGAACACCTCCGGGTCCCAGACGTCGGCGTCCGTCGGGGCGATGTTGAAATCACCGAGGACGGCGAGTGTGGGGTGGGACGCCAGCTCATCCTCGACGGTGCCCCGCAACGCCTCGAGCCACCTGAGCTTGTAGGCGTAGTGCAGATGGCCCGGCTCGCGGCCGTTCGGGACGTACACCGACCACACCCGCAGCCCGGCGCAGGTGGCGGCGACAGCGCGGGTCTCGGTGGCCTCGAACATGGCGTCGGCGGGCTGGTAGCCGGGCTCGTCCAACAGGCCCCGGCGGACTTCGGCGATACCGACCCGGGAGAGGATGGCCACCCCGTTCCACCGTCCACTGGCGTGTACCGCCAGGTCATAGCCGAGCGCGGCCAGGCCGTCCATCGGAATCTCAGCGGTCTTGAGCTCCTGGAGGCAGAGGACGTCCGGACCGACCTTCGCCAGCCAGTCGAGCAGCCGCGGCATCCGGGCGAGGACGGAGTTGACGTTCCAGGTGGCCAACCGCACCCGTCCAGCGTGGCAGGTACGCCCGACCGCGGCGCCATGACGCCGGCCACGTCCGCGATCAGTCGGGTATCACCAGCATCGTTGGCCACTCCTCTAACCGAGTTGCCGTTACCCAGGCGCGGAACGGACCAGAGGAATGCCCATGGACCATCTCGCGACAGTCCACGACCCTGGGCGACCGGGCAGACACGGAGCGCCGGTGCTCACCGCCCGGTTGCTGGGGCGGTTCGTGGTGACCGTCGACGGACACCTCGTCGACACCCAGTCGAGTCGGCGCACCCGCAACGTCCTCGGCTACCTCCTCGCCCACCGGCGCGCCGCGGTTCCCCGTGACGTGCTGATGGACACGTTCTGGCCGAACGCCACGCCCGACGCGGCCCGCAACTGCTTGCACGTCGCGCTGACCGGAGTACGCAGCGCGCTGCGCGAATGCACGCCCCACCCGATCGTCGAGCGGACATATGACGCGTACCGGATCGCCGACGCCGTCGATGTCTGGGTCGACGCGGAGGAGTTCGAGGCGCGCGCCCGGACGGGCCGGCTAGCCGAGCGCAGCCGGAACCTCGAAGCCGCGGTCGCGTCCTACGAGACAGCTAGCCAGCTGTACGACGGCGAATTCTTCGCCGACGACCCGTACACCGACTGGGCGGCACCGTTCCGCGACGCCCTGCGGGCGCAGGCCCTAGAGGTCCAGTCCCGGCTCATCGACCTCTATGCCCAGCGCGGTGACCACGGGGCCGCCCTGCAGCTTGGCCGGTGGGTCCTGACGCACGACCCGTGCAACGAGGACGTACACCGGCGGCTGATGTCCAGCTACGCCCGGACCGGCCGCGGCCATCTCGCTCTGACGCAATACCACCGCTGCGCCGACGCCCTGCGAGAGGCCTTCGGGGTGGCGCCGACGGCCGAAACCCGGGCGCTGTACGACGTGCTGCGCAGCCGCCCGGCCTAGGAGGGTGCTGGATAGTCCCGTCCGCGTAGGCTCCGCGGTGTGCCGACAACCCACCAGCTCAGCTGCGAGGCCAGCCCGGCAGGACTGGTGTTCGAGTGCCTGGACGGCTGCGGCCGGCGCCTGGTCGTCGAGCGGGCCACCGGGAAGCTGACCGTCCTCGACCGCGGCGACCAGTTCGCTCACCACCGCGGATCGCACAGCGACCTGGTCCTGGCCGAGCCGACGATCGACTGACTCCGGACACGCGGAGCCCGCGGCACCTCGTCGTACCGCGGGCTCGTTGAAGCGCCGGTCAGCCGATGCGGACGACCGGCCCGTCGACCACGCCAGCCACGTCGCTGACGAGGCCGAAGTTGCGGTGGGTCAGCAGCACGACGACCTTGTACGCGCCAGAGAAGGGCGGCGCCGGGTTGTCGGGCAGCGTGTTCGCGGCGACGAAGATGTCGGCGCTGTAGTTCGTGGCGCCGGTCAGCGGCACGGTAACCTCGCCGATCTCCTGCTCCGGGCCGGGGCCGATGGCCTCGACGTAGGCGGCCACCTGCCACTCGCCGCCGAGCAGCAGAGCAGCCAACGCGGTGATGGACCAGTCGCAGTGGACCGTGAACGGCTGGCTTGCCTCGAGCACCGTGGTCGGCGCACCGTTGTTGTCCAGGATCTGTGCGTCGAACGTGCCCGGTCCCAGCAATACGTTCGGGAACTGAATGTCGGCCATGTTGGCCCCTTTCCTTTAGCGGCAGGTCTCCCCCTCGGGCCTGCTCGCCGTAACGATGGCGGCCCGGCATTACCGAGCAACTATCCAGCTCTTACTCAGTGCCGCCGGTTCAGTAAGCCTCGAGGTGCCGAGCAACCGCCGCGGACGGCCGACCGTACGATCTCCTGGTGTCGAAGGACCGGCCGGGAGCGATCACGTGGCTCGGCCATGCGTCGGTGCTCGTCGAACTCGCCGGTGTCAGGCTCCTCACCGATCCGGCACTGACCCCCCGGCTGGCGCATCTGCGCCGCCACCACCACGTCGATCTCGACGCCGTCGGCAAGCCGGATGCGGTGCTCATCTCGCATGTCCACGCCGACCACCTGCACCTGCCGTCCCTGCGGCTGCTCGGCCACGACGTGACGCTTGTCGTGCCCAACGGCGCCGCCGATTTCGTCCGTCGGCAGGGCTTCCACAACGCCCGCGAGGTCGGCGTCGGCGACACAGTCGAGATCCGTGGTGTGAGCGTGACGGCGGTGCCTGCCGTCCACGACGCCCGGCGCGGCCCGCACAGCCGGGTATCGGCGACGCCGCTGGGCTACGTCCTCCGCGGCCGATACGCCGTCTACTTCGCCGGCGACACCGACCTGTTCCCGTCCATGGCCGACATCCGGGCGGACGTCGCGCTGCTGCCCATCTGGGGATGGGGCCGGACCCTCGGGCCGGGCCACCTGGACCCGGTGACCGCGGTGCAAGCGATGGAGTTGGTGCGGCCGAGCGTGGTCGTGCCGATCCACTGGGGAACGTTCAGCCCGGTGTCGGTGCGCGGTGTGCCGGCGTGGCTGACCCGCCCACTGCGGCAGTTCGAGGCGGAGCTGGCCCGCACAGGGGCCACAGACCGCCTCCGCGCTCTTGCTCCGGGAGATTCCCTCGTGCTCGACGCCAACCAGCTTCGAACGAGCGCCTGACATGAGATCACCCCGCGAAGCCGCTCCGCATAGAACGCTCCGCGCTTTCGCGGGCAAGGCCGATGCTGCCGGTCACCAATGCTGGCCATGCCCGATCCGTATGGTCCACTTGATGCACCAATGAGCGCGTTCCGCTCCCCCGCCTACCGGCCGTCGTGGACCCGCGTCCTCTTCCGCGGCGTCGTGGTGACCCTGACGACCGCGCTGGCCTTGTGGATTCTGGCCGCCCTGATCGACGGGTTCACCATCGATCACCTCTGGGACGCGATCTTGGCCGGGTTCGTGGTCGGCGTCGTCAACGCCGTGATCTGGCCGATGCTCGCGTTCGTCGTCGTGCCGATCTCGGTCCTGACCCTCGGCATCGGCGCGATCGTGCTCGACATCGTCTTCGTCGGCCTGATCCTCGATGCGCTTCCCGGTATCACGCTGCACGGATTCTGGACCGCGGCCTTGGTGGTTCTCGGGCTCGTCGTGGTCAGCACCGTGACCTCGACGTTGCTCGCCATCGACGACGATTCGTGGTTCGACCGGGCCGCGGTGCGCCGGGCCCGCCGCCGAGCCGGCGCCGCTACGGTCACCGACGTTCCCGGTGTGGTGTTCATTCAGATCGACGGCCTGGCCAAAGTCGTGCTCGAGCGGGCCCTGCGCTCCGGCGACGCGCCGACCTTGCACCGCTGGCTGCACGACGGCTCGCACCTCTTGACCGGCTGGGAGACCGGCTGGTCGTCGCAGACCGGCGTCAGTCAGTGCGGCATCCTGCACGGCTCAGTGGACGACATGCCCGCCTTCCGATGGCTCGACCGGTCCACCGGGAGGTTGGTCGTGTCAAACCGCCCAGCGTCGGCAGCGGCCATCGAGCAACGGCACTCAGACGGCAACGGCCTGCTCGCACATCACGGCTCCAGCTACAACAACCTCTTCTCCGGCGACGCCGAACGTGCCGTGCTGACGATGAGCGGCGCCGGCCGCCGCAAGGAAGGGCGCATTGGCGCCGGCTACTTCGGCTACTTCACCAAGCCGGATCAGGCGATTAGGACGTTGCTCGGGGTCATCGCCGAGGTGTGGCGTGAGCGGCGCGCCGCGCTCCAGCAGCGCCGCCGCGGCGTCGAACCGCGCGTGCACCGCGGCTGGACCTACACGTTCCTGCGCGCCTTCACCACCGTCGTGAGCCGAGACGTGTGCGTGCAAGGCGTGGTGAACGACATGGGCGAGGGCCGCGCCGCGATCTACATCGACATGCTCGGCTACGACGAGGTCGCGCACCACTCCGGGCCGGAACGTGTCGACACCCTCGCCGTGCTCCGGGACGTCGACCGGTGCATCAACCGCATCGACCACGCCCGCGCCTGGGCGCCGCGGCCCTACCGGGTCGTGGTGCTGTCTGACCACGGCCAGACCCAAGGCGCGACGTTCGCGCAGCGGACTGGACAGACGCTGGCGCAGGTCGTCGGCGATCTCTGCGGCGGAGCGACGGCCGGCGACCCTGATGCCGACGCCGGCCGGACCGAGTCCTCGGCGTGGCTGCGTCAGGCCCGGGAGTCCGATACCGACGCTCCGGCGGTCAGCGCAAACGGATCGCCCGTCGTGCTCGGCTCGGGAACCCTCGGCCTGATCTTCCTGCCCGGTGCCACCGAGCGGCTGCCCCGCGAAGAGATCGACGCCCGCTATCCGAAGCTCATCAGAGGTCTTATCGCCCACCCCCTGATCGGCTTCGTCCTGGTCCGGACCGCTGCCGGCGACTCGGTCGTCCTCGGCGCCGACGGCGAACGCAACCTGTCCACCGGCGAGTTGATCGGCGCGAACCCGCTCGCTCCGTTCGGCCCGCGGGCGTTGGCTCAGGTCAGTGAGGTGGACGGCTATACGACGACGGCCGACCTGATGATCAACGCCGCGTTCGATCCGGACCTCGAGGAGATCTCCGCCTTCGAGGAGCAGGTCAGTTCACATGGCGGCCTCGGCGGACCCCAGACCCATCCGTTCCTGCTCTACCCGGCCGACTTCGCGCTGCCCAGCGAGCCGATCTTCAGGTCACCGGCCATGCACCGCGTCCTCAAAGAGTGGCTGGCCGACCTCGGCCAGCCGGTCACGACGTCCTGGCGGGAGAACGCCTCCAGAAGCTGACAGCATCATGTTGGGCATGTCGGACAGGCTGACGTCGACTACGGCACCGGGCAGGGTCGGCGCGGCACCGCAGACGGTCGACCGGACGGGCCGCCGGGTGTCGAACTGGCCGGTCGCGGCGGCGAAGGCGACGGTCGACACGGCGGCCAGCACGACGACGGCGACGCTAGCGCCGATCAGCAGCCGGGCGTCGCGGCGGACCGCCGCAGTCACTGGG
>DATAEG010000164.1:0-2146 GCA_036258135.1 Jatrophihabitantaceae bacterium
GAGAAGCAGCGCTTCGGGGATGGACTCCAGCAGCCACGGCATCGCCTTGATCAGCGCGTCCTGCCCTTTGCGGCCGACGAATCGCGACACCGACACCAGCACCGGGCGGCCCGGCTCGATCCCTAGCCGCTCGCGGATCTCCTGCCCGCCGACACCGGGGCGGAACACCTTGGTGTCGACGCCCGGGGCGAGCCGTACCATCCGCTCCGCCACGTCGTCAGAGAGCACCGACGCCACGCGCCGGCGGCAGAACTCGGAGACGTAGGTCAGGACGTCGCACCCGTCACCGATCCGCCGCAGTGCCTGCCGAGCAGCAGGTACGCGGGCCCACCAGGTCTCATGGCCGTGGGTCAGCCCGACGAGGCGTTGGGCGCCGGCCGTGCGCAAACCGTCGGCGAGCAGGCCCAGCGGCGCTGCCGCGCCGAAGAGCACCGAGTCACACCCTTCCGCCCGCAGAACGGCCGCGACTCGCCGGGACACCATGGGTGTCGGCAGCAGCATCGACGCCCTGTCGCGCACCACTGGGAACGGCAGAAGCTCGTCGAACTCGTTGTCGCCTGGCATCGAAGCCGTGTACACCACGACTTCACCGATCGGTAGCCGATCGGCCAAGGCGTACACGAATGATTCGATGCCTCCTTGCCGGGTGGGAAAGTCGTTGGTGACGACCAGGGTGCGGCTCACCGGCCAGAGCCTGCCACAGGCGCGAGGTCCACCGGTTCCGGCGCGTCGTGCAGGTGAGCCCACGTCCGGGCGAATGCGATCCGCTGCGGCGCCGTCGGATGGCTGGCGAACATCCCGAAGAGGATCGCGGGCGGGTCGAGGTCCGTCTTCGCCGCGAGCGCGAGGGAGCGCTGCATCTCGGCGAAGGTCTGCGGGTCTCGGGTCAGGTTCAGGGCATGCAGATCGGCCCGGGTCTCGACGCGGCGACTCACCACCGCCTGAACGGGCGCCGTCACCAGACCCGCGACCGCGACGATCGCCAGGACGAGCGCAAGAACCCGCGGGTCGTGCGCACCGTCGGCCCCAGCCCGGCCGAGCAACCAGGGCCAGGCGAGCAGCCCACCCAGCGCGCACACGCCCGCTGCCGCGGCCAGCGCCGCGAGCAGGGTGCCATCGCGGACGTCCCCTTCGGCTGCGTGGCCAAGCTCGTGGGCGACGACGTTGCGGACCTGCTCCGGTGGAGATTGCGCGACCAGGGTGTCGTAGACGACGATCCGCCGGGTCGCACCGAGACCGGAGACGTAGGCGTTCAGCGTGGTCGTCCGGCGTGAGGCGTCTGCCTCCAGGACGTCGTCGATCGGTACGCCGTCCTGTTCCGCCATCGCGAGCAACGAGGTCCGCAGCTCGCCGTCCGGCAATGACGTGAACTTGTTGAAGACCGGCTCGATGACAAGTGGGTAGGCAAATGCGAGCGCCACCACAAAGCCGGCTGCGGCCACGGCACCAACCGCCCACCACCACCGCGGCAGGGCCCGAGCCAGCCCCACGAGAACCAGTAACGAGAGCAACGTTGCGGCGGCCTGCAGGCCGAAAGACTTGGCGATGTCGGCGGCCCATTCCGCCCATGATCGGGTCGACAGGCCGGCCTCTCGGCGAACGGACTCGGCCCACGCCGAGAAGGCGATCGTCGAAATCCGGACGACGAGGAGAACGGCAAGCCCCCCCAGTAGGACCTGCCCGACCCAGCCGCCGCCGGCCGGCCGGGCGGCCGCTGACACGATACGAGCGCCGAGCGCCGTCAATCCCAGCACGACGGTCACGCCCAGCCCGACGGCGAGGCCGAGATAGGAAGGCGGACGGATCCGGCTTTGGTAATCGTCGGCCGCCGACTGTTCGGCGGCGCTGAAATCACGGCCGACGTCGGCCTCGACTCTGCCTACGTCACCGAGCGGGTCCCACGGGGTAGTGACCACGATCGCAAAGGCCAGCGCGGCAAGCAGCACGCCCGCGACGACCCAGGGCAGAGCGCCGGTCACCACTCCCGACCCACCGGCCCCGTCAGCCGGCAGCACGAGAGTTCAACTCCGCCCGCCATGCTCGGGTGACCGACGCCAGGTCGGTGCCGAGAATCTCGCCCACCACAGCGTCGATCCCAGCTGACCCGTCGGCACTGACCGCGCGATACACCGCGACCACGTCGGCT
>DATAEG010000165.1:0-25876 GCA_036258135.1 Jatrophihabitantaceae bacterium
GTGGGTACCCGGACGTCCGTCGCGCGTCGGGACCGCTGGGGGCTGGACCGCCATGTCGTTCCCGTCGTGACACGATTGGACCTGACTGTGACGTGGCACACAAGACCAGAGCGGCGTGTCGCGGATTGATAACGATCGGCACGTGGCCAGCTGAGGACGGCTCGCTGCGGCTCAGCCCGCTTTGGCGCGGCGGCGGTGATATAGCCAGACGGCGCCCGCGGCGGCGAGACCCGCGGCGCCCAGCGTGACCGAGCCGGCGGCAGCGGGGCTGATGCGCTCGCGTAGAGGGGTGGCGTTGGAGAAGCTCAGCACCTGCCAGCCACGTTGGATGGCCTCCTTGCGCAGCGCCCGGTCGGGGTTGACCGCGGCCGGGTGGCCGACCGCCTCGAGCATCGGTAGATCGGTCATCGAGTCGGAGTAGGCGTAGCAGTCGGCCAAGTCGTAGCCGTTCTCCTCGGCGAGCTGGACGATGGCCTCGGCCTTGGCCGTCCCGTAGGCGTAGAACTCGATCTCGCCCGTGTAGCGGCCGTCGCGCACGACCATCGTCGTCGCGATGGCGGCGTCGGCCCCGAGCATCTTGGCGATCGGCTCGACGACCTCGGAGCCGGAGGCGGAGACGACGTACACCGCACGTCCCGCCTCGTGGTGCGAGGCGATGAGCTCGACGGCCTCGGTGTGCACCAGCGGGTCGATCACCTCGTGCAGCGTCTCGTCGACGATGTCGCGGACCTGCTGCACGTCCCACCCCGCGCACATGGACGCGAGGTACTCGCGCATTCGCTCCATCTGGTCCTCGTCGGCGCCGGCCAACGCGAAGACGAACTGGGCGTAGGCGCTGCGCAGGACGGCGCGACGGTTGAGCAGCCCGCCGTGGAAGAACGGCTTGCCGAAGGCGAGGGTGCTCGACTTCGCGATGATCGTCTTGTCCAGATCGAAGAACGCGGCGGCGCGGCGTTCTTCGGGCATCCGTTGAGGATACGAGCACCGTCCACAGCCCGCGCGCTGTGCACAGGTCTGCGTTTCCGGCGTTCTCGGTCCTGCCCGGCGGGTTGGCTGGGCGGCATGTCGGTTGAACGTGACGGGCCGTGCGTCGGCGTCCACGGCGGCAGCGGCGGCGTGGGCGCGTCCTGCCTGGCGGCCGCGATCGCGGCGTGCACCGGCCCGGCCGTGCTCGTCGACCTGGACGTCCACGGCGGCGGGCTCGACGTCCTGCTCGGCATCGAGAAGGAGGCCGGCACGCGATGGTCCGGGCTGCACTCTGACGGCGGCCGTATCGATCCCGCTGAGGTCGCCGAGGCGTTGCCGCGATGGGGTTCGGTTTCGGTGCTGTCGTGCGACCGGGACGAACTGCCGGCGGCCGCGGTCCGGAGCGTCCTCGTGGCAGCGCGGGCACTCGGTCCGGTGGTGGTCGACCTGGGCCGCTCTGGGAGTGCGGCGCGGGATGTGGCTCTGGCCTCCTGCGATCTGGTGGTGGTGGTAGTCCGGGCCACGGTGCCCGGGGTGGCGGCCGCAGCCCGGGTCGTCGCCCGGCTGCCGCGATGGCATCTGGTGATAGCGCCAGGCGGGAGCCTCAGCCGCCGGAAGGCGATCGGCGCGCTCGGTGCCGCCGAGGCGCTCGTCTTCGACTTCGACCGTGCCCTGGCCGACAGCGAGGGAGCGGGCCTCGACCCGACTGCGCTGCGCCGCTCGACGCGGGCGCTGGCCGGGCGGCTGCTCGCCTTGGCGCAGGTGCGGCTGGGGGCCGCATGACGTCCAGTCTGCTGCTACACGAGATCCGCGCTCGTCTCGCCGAGGTGCCCGACGCGGACGCGGCCGAGGCGGCGGCCCGTCGCGGAACGGGCCTCCTGGCCGATGACGTAGTGCTCGCTCGCTGGCGCGAGGAACTGGACGCCGAGCTGGTAGGCGCCGGACCGCTGGAATCGCTCCTGGCCGATCCGCAGGTCAGCGATGTCCTCGTCAACGGCCCGGATGAGGTCTGGGTCGACCGCGGCCAGGGATTGCGCAGAGTCGACGTGCACTTCGCAGGTGAGGACGCCGTCCGGCTGTTGGCCTGCCGCCTGGCCATGCGGCTGGGCCGGCGGCTGGACGACGCGGCTCCATGGGTCGACGCCGTGCTGCCGGACGGCACCCGGCTGCACGCCGTACTGCCCCCGCTGGTCGCGTCCACGACGATCTCGCTGCGCGTCCTGGCCCGTCGACGTCTCGACCTGCCCGCGCTGGTCTCCTGCGGAACTGTGCCTCCCGCTGCCGAGACGATCCTGCGGACGGCCGTGGCCGAGCGCCTCACCTGCCTCGTCTCGGGAAGCACCGGATGTGGCAAGACCACGTTGCTCGGTGCGCTCATCGACCTGGTGCCGGCCGACCAGCGCCTCCTCGTCATCGAGGACGCCGCCGAGATCGTGACCCGCCATCCGCACGTGGTCCGGCTGGTGGCCCGCCCGCCCAATGTAGAGGGCGCCGGCGCGGTCGGGCTGGCCGAGCTGGTCCGGCAATCGCTGAGGATGCGGCCGGACCGGGTGGTGGTAGGTGAGTTTCGCGGCGCCGAGATCGCGGAGCTGCTCGCGGCCTTGAACACGGGCCACACCGGCGGCGCCGCCACTGTCCACGCCAACACGGTTGCCGACGTCCCGGCCCGGCTGGAGGCCTTGTGCGCGCTGGCCGGCCTCGACGCGCGGGCCACCGCGATCCAGGCTGCGGCGGCCATCGACCTCGTCGTCCACGTCGAGCGGGCGTCCGGCGGTCGACGGCACGTGGCGTGCATCGCCCGGCTGTCACGACAAGGCCAGAGCCTGAAGCTCGCCGAGGTGTGGTCCTGCCGTCCCGGGGTGCCACCGTGACCGCCGTGACCGCCGCGGCGGCCTGGCTCGCGGTCGCCGGTGTGGTGTTGGCGGTGCCGACACCACTGCCCAGCGGCGTCCGCGTGGCCGCCATGACCGTGCCCACCCCGGCCCGTTCCGGGCTGCGCTTTCGACGGCTCGAACCCGCGAAGGGCCTCGGCACATGTGGCGTGCTCGGATGCGTAGTCGCCGGCGTGTGGCGCGGGCCGGTAGTCGCAGCCGCGTTTGGTCTGGTGCTGACGGCCGTCACGTACGCCGTCCACGGGTCCAGCCGACGGCGGTCCGCCGAGCGCGCCAGGACGGCGCTGCTGGCCGCGGTGCGGATGATCTCGGCGGAACTGTCGGCCGGGTCGTTGGAACCGGAGGCGCTGTTGGCGGGTGCAGCGGTCGCGGGGCCGCATACGGCCAGGCTGACCAGCGCAGCCAACGCGGCCGCTGCCGGTGACCTCGACGGCGTCGTCACGATGCTCTCGTCCGATCCGGCCACGGCGCCGCTGGCCGCAGCCTGGCAGGTACGCGCCCGGCTGGGTGTCGCGCTGTCGGGGCCGCTCGAAGTGGTCGAGCGCGACCTCAGCGACCGGCTGGCTTTGGGACGGACCGTCGCCGAGGTCCTGGCCGGACCGCGTGCCTCCGCGTTCGTTCTGGCCGGACTGCCGCTGGTCGGTCTGGCGCTCGCCGGACAGATGGGCGCGCACCCGGTCGCGTTCCTCACTGCCTCCGGAGTGGGCCGGCTCGTCCTGCTCGTCGGGGCGGCGCTGGCCGCAACCGGACTGACCTGGTCGGTGTGGCTGGCCTCACGAGCCGAGGCGGCCCGATGACGCTCACTTGGATCCTCGTCGCGGTGGCGTTGGCCGCGGCGCCCGGCCCGCGTTCGGCGGCGGCGGCGCGATTGCCGCGCGCTCGTACGTCGGTGCGGGCGCGGACGACCCCATCGCCCGTACTGCCGGTCGTGGCCGGGGCCGTCGCAGCCGCGCTCGCACTTACCGTGCGACCCGACGGTGCGGGCGCGATTCTGGCCACGGTCACCGGTCTATTCGTGGTGGCCGCCGCCCACGCATGCTCAGTCGAGAGGCGTTCACCCGCGCGCCATAGTGGTGCCGGCCTACCCCTGGCACTGGAACTGATCTCGGCGGCGCTGCGCGCGGGTGCGCCGTTTCCGACGGCTGCTCAAGCGGTGGCCGGCACGCCTGGACTGGCCGTCGGGCCCGAGCTGGCGCATGCGGCCACGATGCTTCGCCTCGGCTCCGATCCGGCGGAAGCGTGGGCGCGCATCGCGTCGGTTGACGATGCGGCTCTTCTCGGCGCCGTGGCCACGCGCTCGGCTCGAAGCGGCATGCGGCTGGCCGACACGATCAGCCGGCAGGCCGGTCTGCTGCGCGCCGAGATCCAAACAAAGGCGGTACGTCGGGCCCATCGGGTGGGTGCGATCGCCCTCCTGCCGTTGGGCTTGTGCTACCTGCCCGCGTTCGTCTGCCTCGGCATCGTTCCGATGGTCGCCGGACTTGCCTCCCAGGCCTGGGGGTGAACCGCGTGCGGTCGCGGCGGTGTCCACAGGGCCGGCGCTGTGCACAGATCGTCTCCGACCCAGGCGACCCGGCGGCTCGACGCGTTCTGCTTGATCCAGCAGAACCAGTCGTCAGAACTCTCGGAGGTGGAGATGACCAAGCAGATCCGCGCTCGCTGGGCGCTGTTGATGCAGCGCTGCGAGGCAGGCATGACGACGGCCGAGTACGCGGTAGGGACGGTCGCCGCCGTGGGCTTCGCCCTCGTTCTCTATCGGGTGGTGCGCAGCCCGGCGGTCTCGGCCGCGCTCAGCTCGCTGATTCGTTCAGCCCTGAACGCGCACTTCTGACCGTGCGCCGACGTCCGAGTTGGCGAGGCGACGCGGGCATGGTCACCGCCGAGCTGGCCGCCGCCCTGCCGGTCCTGGTGCTGTTGATGCTGGCCGGGCTCTCCGCGGTCCGCGTCGTGGACGCGCGGGTGCGTTGCCTCGATGCCGCTCGCGAGATCGCCCGCGCCGCGGCCCGCGGTGACAACCCAGCCGCGGAACAGGGCGGAGCCGACGCGCCGGACGGGGCGTCCGTGTCCGTGGCCCGCTCGACAGATGAGGTGCGCGTCACGGTGGTAGCCCTCGTCCACCCGCTCGGACTGGATCTGCCGGCGGTCACGGTTCGCGAAAGCGCGGTGGCCGCCACCGAGCCAACGGCGGCGTCCGCGATCCGTGGGCGGGGACCGCCCGCCCCGCGATGACGACCCGAGCTGCGGCCGACGGTGGATCGGCGAGCGTTTGGGTCGTGGTCGCCGGGCTGCTCGTGCTGCTGGCCGCGTCCGTAGTCGTGGCGCGTACCGAGGCCGTGCTGGCCCGGCACCGGGCCGGCGTGGCCGCAGACCTCGCCGCACTGGCGGGCGCGGGTCAGATCGGACTGCGCCCGCCGGAGGAGCTCTGCTCGCGGGCGACAACGGTTGCGGCGGCAGACGGGGCACGCATCACGTCCTGCACCGCCGACGTGAGCGCGAATGGGCGGTCGGGCACGGTCCTCGTCACTGTCGCCGTCGACGTGGCGCTGCCCTTCGTCGGCCACCAGCAGGCGCATGCCTCTGCGCGCGCGGCGCGGCTGCCGGGCTGAGTCCAAAGACCCCGGGTCGGAACCGCTTCCACTGCCAGCACGCGTTGCCATACCGCGCCGCGACGATGTGGCGAGCTTCATGATCGAGCGCCCGGTGGCGGCGCATCGGCTCGCCGTCATCTATAGTCCGACGATTGGCTGCCGCGCGGCCAGGTGGCCCACTGGGGTTCACCGCGCGCCACACATCCTCGCTCGACGGGAGATTTGCGCATGTCTCGGCATGTCATGGCTGCCGCGCCTGCTATTTCGAGCGGCGAGAAGGGCGTCGTCGTGGTGATCGCCTTGATCGCCATCGCCGCCCTCACCTTCGCCTACCTCCTGGCCCGGGAGGTGCTGGCCGCCGATCAGGGCACGTCGAAGATGCGCGACATCGCCACCGCCATCCAGGAAGGCGCGGCCGCGTACCTGAACCGGCAGTTCCGCACCCTCGCGATGTTCTCCGTGCTCGTGTTCCTTGTGCTGCTGGTCCTACCCGTGAACCACGGTGGTTTCAGCGTGCAGTTCGGACGGGCGCTGTTCTTCATCGTCGGCGCCGTCTTCTCCGCGACGGTCGGCTATATCGGCATGACGTTGGCGACGCGCGCAAACGTGCGGGTGGCCGCCGCGGCGCGCAGCGGTGGACGGCAGCGCGGGTTCCACATTGCGTTCCGCACCGGCGGCATCTGCGGGATGCTCACCGTCGGGCTCGGTCTGTTCGGCGCCAGCGTCGTGCTGTTCCTGTACAACCAAAACGCGCCGACGGTGCTCGAGGGGTTCGGCTTCGGCGGTGCCCTGCTCGCCATGTTCATGCGTGTCGGCGGTGGCATTTTCACCAAGGCGGCTGACGTCGGCGCCGACCTCGTCGGCAAGGTCGAAGCTGGTATACCCGAGGACGACCCGCGCAACGCCGCCACCATCGCCGACAACGTCGGCGACAACGTGGGCGACTGCGCCGGCATGGCCGCGGACCTCTTCGAGTCCTACGCGGTCACGCTGGTGGCCGCGCTGATCCTGGGGCAGACGGCGTTCGGTGCCAAGGGCCTGTTGCTGCCGCTGCTCATCGGAGCCATCGGCATCGTCAGCTCGATCGTCGGCATCCTGACCACGAACCTGCGCGTTGGCGACCGCAACGGTCTAGTCGCGATCAACCGCGGCTTCTTCATCTCCGCCGCTGTGTCCCTCGTCCTCGTGGTGATCGCGGCCACGGTGTTCCTGCCCAGCTCCTTCGACGAACTGAAGGGCCACGTCGAGGGCGCCACTGGCAACCCGATCGTGATCGCCATCGCGGCCGTCGCCATCGGCATCGTGCTCGCGGTCCTCATCCAGCAGCTGACCGGTTATTTCACCGACACCGTGCGCCGGCCGGTGCGCGACGTGGCCACCACCTCCCTGACCGGTCCCGCCACGGTGATCCTCGCTGGCGTCTCCCTCGGCCTCGAGTCGGCCGTGTACTCCGCGGTCCTTATCGCCACCGCAGTGTTCGGGGCGTTCCTGCTCGGCGGTGGCAGCACGTTCGTGGCGCTCTATGCGGTGGCGCTGGCCGGCTGCGGTCTGCTCACGACGGCCGGAGTAATTGTGTCGATGGACACCTTCGGCCCCGTGAGTGACAACGCGCAGGGCATCGCCGAGATGAGCGGCGAGATCGACGAGAACGGCGCCCAGGTGCTCACCGATCTGGACGCTGTCGGCAACACCACCAAGGCCATCACCAAGGGCATCGCCATCGCGACCGCGGTACTGGCCGCCACCGCGCTTTTCGGGTCGTTCAACAAGGCCTGGCAGGATGCGGTAGTCGAGGCCACCCCGGTCGGCCACATCGGCAAGCTGACCGAGCTGTCGTTCACGCTCAACCTGTCACAGCCGAACAACCTGGTCGGCGTGATCGTCGGCGCCTCGGTCGTCTTCCTGTTCTCGGGCCTGGCCATCAGCGCCGTCGGTCGCGCGGCGGGCCGGGTCGTGTTCGAGGTCCGTGAGCAGTTCCGCAGCCACCCGGGGATCATGGACTTCTCCGAGCGGCCGGACTACAGCCGTGTCGTCGACATCTGCACCCGGGACTCGCTGCGCGAGCTGGCCACGCCTGGCCTGCTGGCGCTCCTGGCCCCGATCTTCGTCGGCTTCGCCCTGGGCATCGCCCCGCTGGCCGGCTATCTTGCCGGCGCCATCAGCGCCGGCGTCCTGATGGCGATCTTCCTCGCCAACTCCGGCGGCGCATGGGACAACGCGAAGAAGATGGTCGAGGACGGCATCTACGGCGGCAAGGGCAGCGACGCGCACGCTGCCACCGTCATCGGCGACACCGTCGGCGATCCGTTCAAGGACACCGCCGGCCCGGCGATCAACCCGTTGATCAAGGTCATGAACCTGGTCGCGGTCCTGGTGGCGCCCGCCGTCGTCAAGCTGACGCTCGGCGAGCATGCCTCCGGTCCGCTCCGCGCGCTCATCGCCATCGTCGGCTTCGCCATCATCGCCGCGGCCGTGATCGTCTCCAAGCGACGGCACGTTTCCATGGGTGACACCGCGCCCGCTCCGGAGGTGCGCGCCCGGTAACGGCCCAGCAGGTGCCACTCTGGCGCGGTGCAGTTCTCGCTGTTCGGTGCCGATGCCGCCGAGCCCGAGCGCGCCGACCTCGACGGCCTGATGTTCGGGCGCGCCCACTGGGTGCGTCGCGACGACACGGCGAGACTGTCTGTTCTCGTCATTCCGGGCTGGCGTGAAGCCGCGCTCATCGCCGAGTTCGCGCGGCGTGACCTAACCGGCGAGGCGGTCGACGCCGAGGGCGGCCTGCGCGCAGTCCGCACGCCGTTCCGCACCGATCTCCTGAGCCTGGCCGAGCGGTGGACCCGCGGGGCGGGCGTGTCGGTGCCCGCCGATCTGCGGCTCACCCCGGCGGGACTGCGGCTGTGGACGATCGCGTCGGGCGAGCCCGCCGAGCACGGCGGCTACCATCTGGCCACGCGGGACGCCGACTCGGCGCTGCATCGGCGCGCGGGCGGCGCCCTGGCCGCGCTCGGGATCACCGCGATCAGCGTCAGCCGGACGCCGGGTTGGCGGGTGGTCGGGCAGCGCCGTGTGACCCGACTGGCCGAGATCGTCGGCGAGCGCCCGGCCGGCGCCGGCCAGGACTGGCCCTTCTGACGCAACCGACGTCGGGGAAGAAGTGGCTGGCTTACCGGGTTGATCGTGGGATCAGCGTTAACCCGACGCTTGCCGGGGTGGGGTACCGTCCCGCAGCGGCATAGTGGTCCCGTACCCAGCGGGCACAGCGAAGGAACGGAGCAGGAGTGGCGGACAAGTCGTCCGGTGGCCACAGGTTGGTGATCGTCGAATCACCGGCGAAGGCCAAGACGATCAGCGGATACCTCGGCAAGGGGTACACCGTTGAGTCCTCGATCGGTCACATCCGCGACCTGCCGCGCAACGCCGCCGACGTACCCAAGCAGTTCAAGGCCGAGCCGTGGGCCCGCCTCGGTGTCAACACCGAGAACGACTTCGAGCCGCTGTATGTCGTGAGCCCCGACCGCAAGCAGCAGGTCAGCAAGCTCAAGTCCCTGGTCAAGGACGCCGACGAGCTGTACCTCGCCACCGACGAGGATCGCGAGGGGGAGGCCATCGCCTGGCATCTCGTCGAGACGCTGAAGCCGAAGGTTCCGGTGCGCCGGATGGTGTTCCACGAGATCACCCCGCAGGCGATCGCCCGCGCCGTCGACTCGCCGCGCGACATCGACGAGGCTCTCGTGGACGCGCAGGAGACCCGGCGCATCCTCGACCGCCTCTACGGCTATGAGGTCAGCCCGGTCCTCTGGAAGAAGGTGCTGCCGCGGCTGTCCGCCGGCCGCGTCCAGTCGGTGGCCACCCGCATGGTCGTGGAGCGGGAACGGGCCCGGATGCGGTTCAGGTCCGCCGAGTACTGGGACGTCGAGGGCACCTTCTCACCCCGCGACAGCGCTCCGCATTCGCTCCGCGCTGCGGCGGGGGCCCCGAGCCGTGGTGCCGATTCTGGAGCGCAGGAGTTTACCGCCACGCTCGTCGCCGTCGACGATCAGCGGGTCGCCACCGGGCGGGACTTCGACGCCGAGACCGCCTTGGCGCCCGCTGACGTCTTGCACCTCGACGAGGCTGGTGCCCGCGGCCTGGCCGCCCGACTGGAGGGCCGGGATTTCGAGGTCGGCCGCGTCGAGGAGAAGCCGTACCGGCGCCGCCCGTACGCACCGTTCATGACATCGACGCTTCAGCAGGAGGCCGGCCGCAAGTTCCGCTGGTCGTCGGCCAACACCATGCGCATCGCCCAGCGCCTGTACGAGAACGGCCACATCACCT
The DNA here is from genome assembly GCA_036258135.1 of Jatrophihabitantaceae bacterium. Classification (GTDB taxonomy): domain Bacteria; phylum Actinomycetota; class Actinomycetes; order Mycobacteriales; family Jatrophihabitantaceae; genus DATAEG01. The sequence goes on from DATAEG010000165.1 coordinate 9,761, forward strand.
ACATGCGCACTGACTCGACGAACCTGTCACAGACGGCGTTGAGCGCGGCACGGGCGCAGGCCCGCGAGCTCTACGGCGACGCCTATGTGCCCGCCGAGCCGCGGGTGTACTCACGCAAGGTCAAGAACGCCCAGGAGGCGCACGAGGCGAGTCGTCCCGCCGGTGACACTTTCCACACGCCCGGCGAGCTGGCTCGGCAGCTGTCCGCCGAGGAATTTCGGCTGTACGAGCTGATCTGGCAGCGCACCCTCGCCTCCCAGATGAGCGACGCGGTGGGCACGAGCGTGTCCGTGCGGCTGCACGGCGAGTCGGTCGCCGGTGAGCGCGCCGAGTTCGCCACATCCGGACGCACGATCACGTTCCCGGGATTCCTCCGCGCGTACGTCGAGGACATCGACGACGAGGGCAAGGACAGCCGCGACGACATCGAGAAGCGGCTGCCCAAGCTCGAACGCGGGCAGGCCCTGGCCACACGCGGGTTCGCGGCCAACGGCCACAGCACCCAACCGCCGGCGCGCTATACCGAGGCGTCGCTGGTCAAGGCCATGGAGGAGCTGGGCATCGGGCGCCCGTCCACGTACGCGTCGATCATGCAGACGATCCAGGACCGCGGGTACGTCTGGAAGCGTGGCGCCGCGCTGATCCCGTCGTGGATCGCCTTCGCGGTCACCGGTCTTCTGGAGTCGTACTTCGCCCGGCTCGTGGACTACGGCTTCACCGCCAGCGTGGAGAACGATCTCGACTCCATCGCCGCCGGGGACATGAAACGTGTCCAGTGGCTGCGCCGCTTCTACTTCGGAGCCGAGGCCGGCGCCAACGTCGACCCGAGGCGGATCTCGGCTCAGGGCGGGCTGAAGCGGCTGATCGAGTCCCGGCTGGCCGAGATAGACGCGCGGGGCGTCAACTCGATCCCGCTCGGTCCGGAGCACGGGGACGTCGTGGTCCGGGTCGGCCGCTACGGACCGTACCTGCAGAAGGGCGATCCGGAGACCGGCCAGCGGGCATCGCTGCCTGAGGACTTGGCGCCGGACGAGCTCACGCCGGAGAAGGTCGCCGAGCTGTTGGCCGCGCCGTCCGGAGACCGGGTGCTCGGCACCGATCCCGACAGCAGTGAAGAGATCACCGTGCGCTCGGGCCGGTACGGCCCGTACGTCACCGACGGCGAGCGGACCGCGTCGTTGTTCCAGGGCATGTCGCCCGAGACGGTCACTCTCGAGGACGCCGTGCGACTGCTTCAGCTGCCTCGGGTCGTCGGGTCCGACCCGGACGGGGTGGAGATCATCGCGCGCAACGGCCGCTACGGCCCGTACATCACGCGCGGCTCGGATTCGCGGTCGTTGGACGACGAGGAGTCCCTGTTCACGATCACGTTGGACCAGGCGCTCGACCTGCTGGCGCAGCCGAAGACCCGCGGTCGGCGCGGTGCCGCTGCTACGTCGTTGCGTGAGCTCGGTGCCGACCCGGTGACGGGCAAACCGATGGTGGTCCGCGAAGGTCGGTTCGGCCCGTACGTCACCGACGGCGAGATCAACGCGTCACTGCGCCGGGGTGACGACGTGGACTCCATAGGATCGGAGCGGGCCGCCGAATTGCTCGCCCAGCGCCGCACCGCTCCGAAGAAGGCACCCGACCGCCGCCCGGCCAAGAAGTCGGCAGCGAAGAAGGCGGCTCCCAAGAAGGCGGCTCCCAAGAATGCGAAGGCGGGCACCTGAGCGGCGGGGAGTGGGTCGCGGCGGCCGCGTCGTTGCTCGGAGCGGGCCTCGCATACCTGGGGGCGCGGCACGGCTCGCGTCCCGAGCAGCAGGCGGTCACCCAAAGTCGGCGCGACGAGTGGGGCCGCCGGTTCGCCGAGGCGTTGACGCTGCTGACCGACGAGAGTCCGCGCCAGCGGGCCATGGGTCGCGCGCTGATCGACGCCCTGCTCGACAGCGACCTGGCCCAAGCCGACGACCGCCGCATCGCCCAGCGGATGCTGGCCGCGGCCGCGCTCTCGGGTTGGCCGGAGGACGTGCCGCCGACGCGCCAGACGGGCGGGCAGATCGTCAGCGCGGTAGACGACGTCGCCGTCGTGGAGGACGATAAGAGCGACGGGTCGGGTGTGCAGGAGGCGCGATGACCAGGGTCGTGCGGGTCACTCGGGACCAGATCGAGTCGGCCCGGTTACTCATCAAGATCTCCGGCGGCGAGGACAAGGTCGACCCGGTCTTCGTCAAGATCGCGAACGCCCAGCCCGCGCAAGGCAACGGGGCCAACGGCAACAACGGGCCGTAGTCTTAGAGCTTGCGCCCAACGCAGAACAGCCGGCGGAACGGGAACGGCGTGCCGAACGGTCCGGCCGGGTAGGCGGCGCGCACCTGCCGGGCATAGGTGCCGGTGAACTCACGCGCGTCGTCCACGTCGAGCGCCGCCAGAATCGGGCGCAGGCCGGTGCCGCGGACCCACTCCAGCACCGGGTCCGACCCGCTGAGCATGTGCAGGTACGTGGTCTCCCAGGCCAAGGCCTCCCATCCGCGTTCGAGCAGTACAGCGGCGTAGTCCGCCGGCTCGGCCACGGCGTCGTGGTGACGCAGCACGCCGTCGAGCTTCGCCGCCCACCGCGACGACTCGGCGAGCTCGCGCATCAGCACGTGCGACGGCGACCGGAAGTTGCCCGGCACCTGCCAGCCGAACCATGCCCGAGACGGCAGCTCGTCCGCCCACCGTCTGATCAGGTCGAGGTGGTCGGGTACCCACTGGAGCACGGCGTTGCTCACCAGGACATCCACGTCTGGGTCCGGTCGCCAGTCCCGTACGTCCCCCTCGGCGAAGGCGAGCCGGTCGGTGGCAAGACGGCGGGCCCGCTCGATCATGTCTGGCGAGGAGTCGAAGCCGAAGACCTGTGCTGACGGCCAGCGCCGCGACAACAACTCGGTGAGTTCGCCGCTGCCGCAGCCCGCGTCGACCACCCGCCGAGGCTCGGCCGCGGCAATCTGGCTGGTCAGATCGACGAATGGACGGCTCCGTTGGTCGGCGAACTGAAGGTACTTCGACGGGTCCCAATCCACCGGTCCATCCTCTCGTGACCGCCGGCTCACCGTCGGGAGAGCCGGGCAAGGAGTTCGCTGAGCACAGCGTCGGCGCTCGTGGATAAGGTGGGCGTAACCGCACAGAGCAACCCGGCCAGCATCGACTCCAACCGACGCACTGCCCGGCGTGCTTGAGGGGAGCGATTTGCCGAGCCAGCAAGCCAAGCCTGAGCCAAGGCATGCCGCACCGCTGCGGAACACTGCGACGCAGACGGTCAGCAAACGCGCGTCAAAGCGGGCTCCGGAGCCGCCGGTTGCGGCGGCCGAGCCGGTCCTGCCGTCCCTTGATCTCGAGCCCAACGGCAAAGGACCGCCCCTTCCGGACGCCACGGCCACCGCTGAGCCGAGTAGCCCGAGCACGGTCCGGACGCTCCGGTCGATACTTCGGACAAGACCGTTCCGTCGGCTCTGGTACACCACCGCGCTGTCCAGTTTGGGTGATTGGCTCGGACTGCTGGCCACTACCGCGCTGGCCACGACCCTGGCCGGTAGCTACCAGGGCCAGAACTACGCCCTCGGCGTGGTGCTGCTGATCCGCCTGCTGCCCAGCGTCGTGCTCGGTCCGCTGGCCGGCCTTTTCGCCGACCGGTTCGACCGCCGGTTGACGATGGTCACGTCGGACCTGCTGCGCTTCTTGCTCTTCGTGTCGATCCCGGTGGGGATGAACTTCGACATCCCCGATCACCAGAAGCTGCTCCTGCTGTTCGTGGCCAGCTTCCTGGTGGAGTGCGTCAGCCTGTTCTGGCTCCCGGCGAAGGACGCCTCGGTGCCGAACTTGGTCCGCCGGGACCAGGTCGAAGCGGCCAACCAGCTCGGCCTGATCACGACATACGGCATCACGCCGGTGGGCGCGTCCATCCTGTTCGCCGGCCTGGACATCGTCACCCGCCGGCTGGCCGGGCACTACTCCTGGTTCCACTCCAACCAGGTCAGCCTGTCCCTGTACTTCAACGCCCTTACCTTCGTGGTGGCGGCCATCCTGGTCTGGACGATTCGCGAGATCGTCGGTCCCGCCGAGCATCAGGGTGACAACCCGCCGGGCATGCTGCGCCTGGCCAGAGAAGGCCTGCTCTACCTGCGCTCGTCCAAGCTGATGCGCGGGATCATCGTCGGCATCCTCGGTGCCTTTGCCGCCGGCGGTGCGGTGATCGGCGCGGGCAAGACCTATGTGACCAGCCTCGGCGGCGGCAACGCCGCGTACGGCGTCGTCTTCGGTGCGGTATTCGTGGGGCTTGGGCTGGGCATGACGCTCGGGCCGCGGGTGGCCCGGCCGGTGTCGCGGCGCCGCGTCTTCGGGGTGGCCATCATGTTCGCTGGCCTGTGCCTGATCCTGACGGCGCTCTCCCCACAGGTGACCGTGGCCGCGGCGATAGTGGTGGGTGTCGGATTCGGCGCCGGGCTGGCCTTCCTCAGCGGCGTGACGCTCCTCGGTACCGACATCGCCGACGAGATGCGCGGGCGAGTCTTCGCCTTCATCCAGTCCCTGGTGCGCATCGTGCTCATACTCAGCTTGGCCGCGGTGCCGTTCATCGTGGCCAGCGTCGGCCAGACTGACGTGGACCTGTTCGGCAGCCACGTCGTGGTCGACGGTACCCGCATCGTCCTGCTGGCTGGCGGTGTACTCGCCGTCTTGGCCGGTCTGGTCGCCTTCCGCCTCATGGACGACCGCGGCTCGGTGCCGCTCATCGCGGACCTGGTCACCGGCCTGCGCGGCAACAAGTCGGCCCGGCGCCGTCTCGAAACCGGTGGCGTCCTCATCGCCTTCGAAGGCGGGGAAGGCGCCGGTAAGTCGACCCAGATCCGAATGCTCGGCGAGGCGTTGCGCAAGGACGGGATCACGGTCACCGAGACCTTCGAGCCCGGCGCTACCCCGGCCGGGGCGCGGATCAGGTCGATGCTGCTCAATCCGGCGTACACCCTCGACGAACGTGCGGAGGCTCTGCTGTTCGCGGCGGACCGGGCCAACCATGTGGCGACGGTGATCCGGCCGGCCTTGGACAAGGGCCACGTCGTCCTCACCGACCGCTTCTCCGATTCGTCGGCCGCCTACCAGGGTGCAGGTCGGTCGCTGACCGAGGAAGACGTCCGGCGCGTCTCCCGCTGGGCCACCGGCGGCATCATCCCGGACCTGACCATCGTGCTCGACCTGCCGCCAACCGAGGGGCTCGGGCGGGTCGGCCGACGCGGCGTGGCCGACCGGCTCGAGGGCGAGTCCCTGGAGTTCCACGAGCGGGTCCGGCAGGCGTTCCGCAACTATGCCGAAGCCGACCCGCGGCACTACCTGATCGTGGACGCGATGCAGCCGGTTGAGGCGATCGCCGAGCAGGTCAAGATGGCCGTCGACCAGCTGTCGCATGCTGCCGCCGCCCGCAGTCACCAATGACGGTTTGGGATGCGCTCGTCGGCCAGGATGAGGTCGTCGACGCGCTCAAGGCGGCCGCCGCGGCAGCGCGGGACTTTGGCAGCGGCGCGCCACCGGCCGCGAGTGCCATGACGCACGCGTGGCTGTTCACCGGACCGCCCGGGTCGGGTCGATCGGTGGCAGCGCGGGCCTTCGCGGCGGCCTTGCAGTGCACCCAGCCCACCGAGGAGGGACCTGGTTGCGGGGAGTGCTCCGGCTGCCGTTCGACGCTGGCCGGCACACACCCAGACGTCCATCCCGTCGTCCCGGAGGGCCTGTCGATCTCGGTCTCGGAGATGCGGGCCGTGGTGGCCGCGGCGGCTCGACGGCCGGTCGTCGGCTCGTGGCAGGCCATGATCATCGAGGACGCCGACCGGCTCACCGAAGCCGCGTCGAACGCGCTCCTGAAGGTCGTGGAGGAGCCGCCGCGGCGGACCGTTTTCCTGCTCTGCGCACCGTCAACGCACCCCGACGACGTGACCATGACGATCCGCTCGCGCTGCCGGCACCTTGCGCTTCGCACGCCGCCCGCCGACGCGATCGCGGCCGTCCTGACCGGTGAGGGCGCCGCCCCGGAAATCGCCGCGTGGGCCGCGCAAGCGTCGCAGGGTCACGTGGGACGGGCCCGCCGACTGGTGCGCGACGGCGACGCCCGGGCGCGACGTGCCGCGGTCCTGGCGGTGCCCGAACGGGTGCGCTCGCTGCGCGACTGCCAGGAGGTGGCGGACGCGTTGATCGCGGCGGCTGAGTCCGAGGCCCAGGCGCTCACCGACGGCCTTGACGAGGCCGAGCTGGACGCGTTGCGGACCGCGCTCGGCGCCGGCGGTACCGGCAGGGGCACCACGGGCACCACGCGAGGCATGGCCGGCGCGGTGCGCGAGCTTCAGCTCCGGCAACGGTCCCGAGCCACCCGCTCGCAACGCGACGCGCTCGATCGTGCTCTGATCGACCTGGCCGGGTTCTACCGCGACGTCTTGCGCCGTCAGTCCGGCTCAGCCGAAGGTGCCGCCCACCCCGAGGTCGCCGACTCGGTGGGACGGGTGGCCGCGCTGCTCTCGCCGGCGGGCACCCTGCGCCGCCTCGAGGCCGTGCTCGCGTGCCGGGAGGCGCTCGAGCTGAACGTGAAGCCGCGTATCGCCGTCGAGGCGATGGTCGCGAACCTACGGCTGCCCGATCTTGCTGCCAGTTGACTGATGCGGGCATAGGCTCGGGCCATGTCGATGGTGTGCGCGGTGACCTTCACCAAGCACGGCCGGCTGTATTACGCCGATCCGGGCGGGCTGACCCCGTCCGTCGGCGACTCCGTGCTGTACCCAACGACGGAGGGCCCGGAAGTCGCCGAGGTGATGTGGGCGCCGCAGTGGGTCTCCGAGGAGATCGGGCGACTGCCGACCCTCATCGGCATGGCCACGGACGAGAGCCTCGAGAAGGCGGCGGTGTCCCGTAAGGCGCGGGCCGCCGCCCGGGTCGCCGCGCGTCGGCTGATTCGCGAGCACGACCTGCCGATGAAGGTCGTGGGTGTCGACGTCACGGGCAACGGTGACAAGACGCTGATCTACTTCACCGCGCCGCACCGAGTGGACTTCCGGGCGTTGATTCGCGACCTGGGCGCGACGCTCAAGTGCCGTGTCGAACTGCGCCAGCTCTCGGCCCGCGACGAGGCGCGCCTGACTGGCGGCATCGGCTCGTGCGGACGCGAGCTGTGTTGTGCCACGTTCCTCGTCGACTTCGAGCCCGTGTCGGTGCGGATGGCCAAGGATCAGGACCTGCCGCTCAATCCGCTGCGCATCTCCGGCGCATGCGGTCGGCTCATGTGTTGCTTGAAGTACGAGCACCCGCTCTATCAGTCAGCGAGCAATACGGCGCCGATCGGGGAGGAAGTCGAGACGCCGGAAGGCATCGGCACGGTAGTCGGGCATGACGTTCCACGAGAGTCTGTAGTAGTGCGGATGGCAGCAGACGGCAGCGTCAGCAAGTGCGCGCTCGCTTCGGTCTGCTCGTCCCGCAAGGCGTATGAGGCGCGAAATGGCGATGTCCTCTAATTTCGCCTGACATCACGATGCGCATTTGGTTCGCCGACGGAAGTCCTGCGGCTGGCTGTCCACCGCCCGCGGGCCGATGCGGGCGTTGTACCCCTCTGGCCGGATAGCCACAGCGCCGACACGAGAGTAGGAAGGCGACATCTGCAAGCGCGGCCAAGGGGGCCCTATGAGAGTCGCTGCGATGATCGCCGCTGTCGCGGCATTGCTCTCGGTGTCGATGCTCGCTGTCAGCACACCGGCGGGGGCCGACCCCACCGTGTCGGTCGTCCCCTCCACGGGTCTCGCCCGGGGCGACGTCGTACGTGTCTCGGCGAGCGGCCTCGAGCCGCTAGCCGCCGTACGGGTAATCCAGTGTGACGTGTTCCTGGACAACCCCGACGAGGAGTGTTTCGACAACACGACCGCTGCCGCAGACGCGACGGGCGGAGTTTCTCTCGACGTCACCCTTGGCGACCCGGTGTTCCACGCGCAGGAGTTCGGCGATCCCAAGCCGGTCTACTGCAAGTCCGACACTTGCCACATCTTCCTCGTCTGGTTCGACGCCAACGGTGTCCAGCAGGTGGCGTCCTCCGACGCGCTGGAGTTCACCGGGTCGCCCGCCACGATCTCGGCGAGCCCGTCGACCGACCTGCGCAAGACTCAGCGCGTCGCCGTACAGGGGACCGCGATCGGGGCTGAGGGGCGGCGCGTTCAGATTGTCGAAGAAGCCTGCTTCGGCATTGTGCAAGGCAGTGGCTGCTACGGGGCGCTACCAGCGGTGACGACCACGGTGCGGGCGGATGGCACCTTCTCGACCCACTACCGGGTGAAGCGATTCCTGTCGGACGGCACCGACTGCACGGGCGACATCCTCGGTTTCTGCGAGCTGTCCGTGATCGTGCCCGACGCCGCGGGGAACCCGGACGACACTTTCGGGATCTCCCGCATCGGCCAGCCCGCAGTCGCGCTCTCGTTCAGCGCTCGTTAGGCGGGCCGGCGACGACGCCGTCCCGGTCGATCGGCGGTGGGGGCATCCCGTGGGGCGGAGTCGATGGTGGTCAAGCTCACCGCCGGCGGCCGGCGCACCACATGTGCGCTGGCGTCCGTCTGCGCCTCGCAGAAGGCGTACGACTCGCGGGCCGCGACGGTCACTGATCCGACGGGTTAACTGCGCCGTCCTCGGTGTCGAGTTCGTCGGTTGCTGGGAGTGCCCTGAGAGAGACGAGTAAAGGCCCCGATTGACGGGGTGCGACGTGCGCCGCCACACTGCCGAGCCAGGGGGCAGACATGAGCAGATCGGTGCGGATCTTGGTGTGCGGCGGTGCCGCGATCGTCATTGTGTTGGGGACGGCGGTGCCGCCCGCGGCGGCGGCCGCACCCAACACCATCCGGGTGTCGTACACGAGCACCGGTGGCCAGCCCGACGGTTTGAGCTATTTGAGCGCGTCCTCTTCGGACGGCAGATACGTCGCGTTCACGTCGACGGCGCCGAACATGGTGCCCGGCGATACCAATGGCCGGCAGGACATATTCGTCCGCGACCGGGTGGCCGGCACGACGACACGCGCCTCAGTGAGCAGCCAAGGCGCGCAGGGTAGCGGCGACAGCACTCAGGCCGACATCTCCGCCGACGGCCGCTACGTCGTGTTCTCCTCCGACTCCTCTGACCTGGTGCCCGGCGACCTCTCCGGTCAGTTCGACATATTCATCCGGGACCGGGTCGCACACACGACCCGCCGGCTCACCGTCGGAGTGGGCGGCGTCGAGGCCAACGGCGGGAGCAGCGAACCGGCGATCACGCCGGATGGCAAGTACGTCGCGTTCATCTCCTCGGCCAGCAACCTGGTGGCCGACGACACCAACGGGATCGACGACATCTTCGTCGTGACCGTGGCCACGGGCGCGATCGTGCGTGCTTCGGTCGGCGTCGGCGGCGAGGCAGACGCCCAGTGCTTCGGCGCGGCGATATCCGCCAACGGCCGCTATGTGGCGTTCGCCACCCGGGCAGACAACCTCGTCTCGTACGACCCGGGCGGCTTCGCCGACGTCTTCGTTCGCGACCTGCAGCACAACGTGACGCGGCGCATGTCGCAGAACAACAACGGCACGCCGGGCAACGACGAGAGCGGGCTGAACTACGTGGCGATGTCGGCCGATGCCCGGTATGTGGCCTTCGGTTCGGCGGCCGGGAACCTGGTGAGCGGCGACACCAACGGCGCGTGGGACGTCTTCGTGCGCGATCGCACTGCGGGCACGATTACCCGCGCCTCCGTTGGTCCTAACGGCGCGCAGGGCAACGGCAACAGCGGGTTCCTGTTCAACGTGAGCATGTCCGCCGACGGCCGCTACGTGGCCTACTCGTCGATCGCCTCGAACCTCGTCCCCGGCGACACGAACGCCAGCTACGACGTCTTCGTCCGCGATACGGTGGACGGCGTGACCACCCGGGTGTCGGTGTCGAAGTCCGGTGGCCAGTCGAACAGTTCCAGCATCGATCCGGCGCTCTCGTCGAACGGCCGGCACGTGTCGTTCACCGGGTACGGCTCCAACCTCGTACCAGGCGACACCAACGGGTATCCAGACATCTTCGCGCGGGACAACTTCTGATGCGTGCCACGACGTTGGGCGGTGTCCTCGCCGCGGCCCTGCTCACCCTGGCCCTGACCGCGGCGCCGGCAGAGGCGGCCGGCTCGCGGACGAACCGTGTGTCGTATACGAACACCGGCCATCAGTCGAACGGTGACAGCAATGCCAGCGCCGTCTCCGGTGACGGCCGCTACGTCGCGTTCGTTTCGTTCGCGTCGAACCTCGTTGCTGGCGACACGAACGGCCTGCTGGATCTCTTCCTGCGTGATCGCCAGGCGGGCACGACGAAGCGGATCTCGGTCAGCTCGCAGGGCGCCCAGCAGACGACCGGCATCGTCGGCGACCCGGACATCTCCTCCGACGGCCGCTATGTGGTGTTCTCCTCCGATGCCACCGAACTCGCTCCCGGCGGCGTCGTGGGGCAGACCGACATCTATGTGCGGGACACCGTCGCGAACACGACTCGTCGGGTGAGCGTCGGTCTGGGCGGTGCGGACGCGGACGGGGGGAGCGCCAGCCCACGGATCACCCCGGATGGCAAGTACGTCGTGTTCAGCTCCGCTGCAGACAATCTCGTCGCGGGTGACACCAACGGCTTCCTCGACATCTTTGTCGTGACGCTCGCCACCGGCGCGGCGGCCCGCGCCTCGCTCGGCGCCGGTGGCCAGGCGAACGGGCCGAGCTTTGAGCCGGTGATGTCGGCAAACGGTCGCTACGTGGCGTTCGAGAGCGCCGCGAGCAACCTGGTGGCAGGCGACATCGGCAGCCAGACTGACGTCTTTGTGCGTGACCTCGTGTCGGCGGCAACACGGCGAGTGTCCGAGGTCGCTGGGGTCGGCGGCAACGAAATCAGCGCGCAACCGGCGATCTCCGCCGACGGCCGCTTCGTCGCGTACGGGTCGTCGGCGACCAACCTCGTCCCCGGTGATACCAACGACTCCAGCGACGTGTTCCTGTGGGACCGCACGAACGGCAGCACCAAGCGGGTGTCGGTCGGCCCACAGGGCGTGCAGGGCGGCGAGGGGAGCGGCCTCTTCAACGGCGTGGGCATCTCCTACAGCGGCCGATACATCTCCTTCACCTCCGCGGCCAGCAACCTCGTCGCGGACGACACCAACAGCTCGAATGACGTATTCGTCTACGACGCGACGACCGGCATCGTCCGGCGGGTGTCCGTAAGCACCGCTGGCGGCGAGGGCAACCATCCGAGCTTCCGCGCCCGGATCTCCGTGGATGGTCGGCACGTGTCGTTCGTCTCGCAGGCAACCACGCTGGTCGCGAACGACACGAACGGCTTCATGGATATCTTCGTGCGCGACAACTGAGCGACAGGCCGCCGCTGCCAGTTAGACTGCCTGGCGGCGCCGGCCTAGGCGCGTGCCGCCTTAGCTCAGTTGGCCAGAGCGACGCACTCGTAATGCGTAGGTCCGGGGTTCGACTCCCCGAGGCGGCTCCGCTACAGCCCAGCATTTCCGTGCCCTACAGGATCCTGATCTTGCCCTCTCGCGGTGTCGGGTACACAACGGGTACACGATTCGACGCTGGTACACGCGAAGCCTGCTCATCTAGACGGGCGGCGACGCCGTCCAGGTCATCGTCGAAAAGGCCGGAGTACACATCGAGGGTCATGGCTGCCGACGCGTGTCCGAGCGTCTTCTGGACCGCCTTGACGTTCGCGCCGGCGCTCACGGCGAGGCTGGCAGCCGTGTGGCGGAGCTCGTGCGGTGTTAGCCCTGACAGTCCGACCGATTCGGCTGCGGCGTCGAAGACGTCACGGCGCCAGTTGAGATTGCGCAGAACTCCACCGCGCCGGCCGGAGAAGACGAGGTCGTCGGGCGCCTTGCCGGCCACGTGGGCGGCCAGATCCTCCACGAGGAGCTTCGGCAGTGGGACGGATCGACGCTGGTTGTTCTTCGGCGTTCCCCAGGCGAGTGCACCTCGTACCTCGGTCACAGCCTCGGCGACTTCGATGCGGCGACGCATGAGGTCGAGCCGCTTGACGCGGAGGCCGGCCAACTCGCCCCAACGGAGTCCGCAGTAGGCGAGGATGAGCACGGCGAGCCTGTAATCGCCACACGCGTCCGCGAGCGCGGCGACCTGCTCGTGCGTCAGGTAGCGCTTGTCGGTCGGCGCGACCTTCGGCATCTTCACGCCGGTCGCCGGGTTCTTGACGATTCGGTCGTCGCGGACCGCGAGGTCGAGTATCAGCGAGAGAACGCGGTGGACGTACCTGACCGTGGCGGGCGCGAGCTCGAGGGAGTTGATCCAGGCCACGATGTCGACGTGGGTGACATCGCCGAGCTTGATGTTGCCCCACCTCGGCTTGATCTGCTTCTTGACGATGCCGTCGTATCGGGCCTTCGTCGTCGGCTTCAGGTGGCCTTGGGAAGCGAGCCACTGCTCGGCCCACTCGCCGAGTGTCAGGGCCGCTCGCCGTGGGTCGATATAGCTACCGGTCAACTTGGCGGCCTCAATGGTGACGAGGTGCTTCTCGGCGTCGACCTTGCGGTCAAAGACCTTCACGACCTGGCGGCCGGACGGGTCTCGGTAGCGCGCGTAGTACCTCATCCGGCCGTTCCGGGCGCGCTTCTCGATGCTGGGCATGGGGCTCCCCGTCCTGTGAGATTTCCGGGCCTCAGTGTGCGCCCGGCATCGGACATTTGGTGCGGCTCGGTGGATCACGCGGCGCCTGGACGGCCGTCGCCGTCTCGTTGCGCCATGATCCAGGCTTCGATGTCGGAGCGGCTGTAGAAGACGCGGTGCCCGGCGCGGAAGCTCTTGGGTCCTTTACCGAGGTGGCGCCAGTAGCGCAGGGTCGCGACAGGTGCCCGGACGACCTGGGCAGCTTCGGCGGGTCGATAACCGGCCGCTTCCCGTGCGGCGAGCGCGGCGGCGTGCGCGGGACCGAGGTCGGCCCGGTCCCGGCCGAATGCCGCGGTCCATTGCTGGCGGGCGTCGTCGAGGTCGGCGGCGACGAGGTGGACGGTGTTGTCGTGGCGGCCGCGGGTCATCCCGACATAGGCGGCGCCGGCGCCGGTCCGGTCGGTGAGCACAACGTATGCCGTGTCGGTGGTGTCGCCTTGGACGCCGTGCGCTGTGGTGGCGTAGGCGAGTTCGACGTGCTCGCGGACGTAGCCTGCCGGGAGGTCCCGCCGTCCGTGGCTCGGGCTGGTGACGGTGAGCCGGCCCTCGCGGTGCACCTCGGTGACGGTCCAGGTGTCGCGGTTCGCGACCGCGAGGGTGTAGTCGTTGCGTCTGGTGGCGATGGTGTCGCCGGCGCCGATCCGCTGCCCAGTCGCGGTGCTCGCGGTGGTGGTGTCATCGACGCGGCCGGCCGCGATGAGCCGATCTCGGGTCGCGGTGTTGAGGTCGGCGGCCTGCTCGCGGGTGTCCACGACGACTGCCACCGATCGGCCGAGGACGTGGTCGGCGGCGGCCTCGTCGGCGATGACAGTGCGCCGTGCGTCGTCGTCCGCGTGGATGCGGACTTGGCCACGGCTGTGCAGCCGGTCGAACACGATGTCGGGGTCTTCGCCGGTGCGCATCGCGAGCGTGAGTGCGGCGTAGTCCCGGTCGGGCACGTCGACGCCGTCGACGCGACGGGTGAAACGATGCACGGCGTCCAAGGTCGCGCACGTCTGCGGATCGGCCCACCGGACGGCCAGGTCGAGCACCCCACCGCGGCCGACGGCGGGCAGCTGGTGCCGGTCCCCCACCACTGCGAGGCGAGCGCCGGTCTCATCGGCGATCATCAGCAGCGCGCGGGCGGAGTCCTGGTCGAGCATCCCCGCCTCGTCGACGAGCAGCAGATCCCCTGGCGCCAGCGCGGCGACGGCAATCGGGCCGGCGTAGACACGGCCCGTCGCCGGGTCGGCGTCACCCGGACGGAGGCGGGTCCAAGCGCCGGTGTCGTCCCACCGCCAGCCGTGCTGGTGCGCCAGCCACGCCGCAGACCCGGCCTGCGCACCCAGCTCCGCCGACTCAGCCTGGGCGGCCTTCAAGGTCGGGGTGACCACGATCAGCCGGTGACCCTGCACGGTGAGCTGCCGCCGCGTCTCGGCCAGCATCGTCGTCTTTCCCGCCCCAGCCGCACCCTCCACGACCGCCAGCGCCGCCGGACCGGCGAGCACGGCGACCGCCTCGAGCTGTCCCTCATCCAAACGGTCATCCCGGACCTCGACGACGTCCCCGGGCCGGGTGGGTTCGGTGCCGCGGACGGCGAGCCGGCCGGTGAGGTCGGCCTCGACGTCCAGCACCTGCGGCGAGGTTAGGGACCGGACGTGCGCGGGCACCTCCCGCGCCAGCAGCGGCACGCAGTCGGCCAGCGCGCAGGTGGTGAGGTCCTCGGCGAGTTCCCGGCGCACCGCCGCGTCGGCAACCATCCCGGCGCGAGCGAGCAGCTGCTCGACCCCACCGCGGACGTCGGCGGCGTTCCACGCCGACCGAGCCGCGCCAAGCCGGGTCAGCACCTCGACGGCGGCCCGGTCCCGGTCGACCTGCCCGGCGAGCGGCAGCGTCAGTTGGATCGGCCGGTCGTGGTCGCGGTAGCCGAGCGCGGCGAGTTTGGCCAACCACCGGGCCTGCACGTTCACACCCGGCTCCGGGACGACCTTGTCAGGCCGCCCATCCGCCCACGCGCGGGCATCCCACGCCCGGCGCAACGCCGGTCCCGGCTGTTCACCAGGATGCGCCTGCGTCCATTCCCATTCATAGCGGTCCAGATTCGCCTCGATCTGCGCGGCTCGCTGGGAGAAAGGCCCGACGAATGGCGCGAGCTGCTCGATCTTCCCGCCGGAATTCAGCGTGTACCCGTGGCCGGTGAGGGCAGCACGAAATTCCGGGTCGCACATCACCGCGGCGTGCCCAATCCCGTTGATCGCGGCCAGGGAATCCCGGACCGAGACCGTGTCGATTCCGCGCCATTTCCCATCCGCGAACACCCGCGAATTGACCTGCACGTGCAGATGCCGGTGCGGATCACCTGCCCGCGACGTGTAATGCCGGATCGTGGCCGCCTCGATCAACTCGACCGGCATCGCAACCTGCGCGCCCCGCGGGCCGACCCGCGCCGTCGCGTTCTCAGCGAGCCAGCCGATGATCTGCGACGCGGCCCGGTCTTGGGCGGATTCATAGGCGACCGCGATGTCTGGGTGTAGTTCGGCTGCGAGAGACCAGGACTTGGGCCCCGTTCACGGTGACCTCGACGAACCGCACGGCGTGCTCGTCGTTGCGCAGCCGGCCGCGCGGCTGCCCGGTGACCGGGTCGAACCCGCCTACCCACGCCTCGTACGCGTCGCCGTCCATCGACGGCAGCTCGACGACCCGGCCGTCCGCCGTCGCAGCGAACCGGCGCGCGATGCCTGCTCCTTCGGCGAGGTAGTAGTCATCCGCGCAGGAGCGGTCGTGCTCGACGTACATGCGGGCGGCCGCGGCGCCGCCGCGGTACACCTTCATCCCGCCATGCATTACCGACGCCACCCAACAATGCATTTCTGTCTACCCCGAAAGGGGTAGATGACTACCAATATTGGTAGCATACGTGCCGCTGAATTGTGAACAGGGACTGTTTGTTCGTTAGCGTTGGTTGTTATTGAAAGGCTATTCGGAGTGTCAATGCAGGGTCATTTCGGGTGGGGTGATCCGGCATATTCGCGGGGATGACGTGTGGGGCAGGACCGTGAGTTCGGCGCCGAGTCGATGGTGCCAGTTCGATAGCGAGGTGTCCGGCACGACGCGGCTGCCAATCGGATGACGGAGGTCCCGGTGTCGAACGCGGCCGAGAGCGATCGCCGAATGCAAACCGAGCCGCTATGACGGGTCCTTTGAGCGCTACTCTGCCTCGCGTGGGGGAACCTGTGCTGGATCGGCACGTCAACATTGCGCAGCTGTGGCGACTGGCCTGTGATGCGGCCCGGAAGGGCGAGAAGTGGGGCCAGCGCAAGAAGTCGGTAAGCGACGCTGTGGAGAGCTACTACACCCAGCTGCGACGGGACAAGCGCGGCGCGAAACGGTGGGTGGCTGCCGTCGTTGACGTCCTGGGGTT
>DATAEG010000166.1:0-62878 GCA_036258135.1 Jatrophihabitantaceae bacterium
TCGAACAAGCGCTCCGACGCGATCATCGCGCCGATCGGTGAGTAGCCCGACGTCATGCCCTTGGCACATGTGATGATGTCCGGGACATAGCCGAAGTCGTCGCAGGCGAACATCGAACCGATCCGCCCGAACGCGCAGATGACCTCGTCCGAGACGAGCAGGACGTCGTACTCGTCGCAGATCTCGCGGACCCGGTCGAAGTACCCCGGCGGCGGCGGGAAGCAGCCGCCGGAGTTCTGCACCGGCTCCAGGAAGACGGCGGCCACGGTGTCGGGCCCCTCGAAGAGGATGGCCTCCTCGATCCGGTTGGCCGCCCATAGCCCGAAGGCCTTGCCGTCGTCGCGCAGGTGCTCCGGCGCCCGGTAGATGTTGGTGTTCGGCACCTTGAACGCCCCGGGCACGAGCGGCTCGAAGGCCTGCCGGGCCGCCGGGATTCCGGTGATCGACAACGCGCCTTGCGGTGTGCCGTGATAGGCCACCGAGCGAGAGATGACCTTGTACTTCGTGGGCTTGCCCACCAACTTGAAGTACTGCTTGGCCAGCTTCCACGCCGTCTCGACAGCCTCCCCGCCGCCGGTGGTGAAGAAGACCCGGTTCAGGTCGCCGGGCGCGTACGCGGCCAGCCGTTCGGCGAGGTCGATCGCCGCCGGGTGCGCGTAGGACCACAGCGGGAAGAACGCCAGATCGCCGGCCTGGCCGCGGGCCACGTCCGCCAGTTCCCGCCGGCCATGCCCGACCTGGACGACGAAGAGCCCGGCAAGGCCGTCCAGATAGCGGCGTCCCTCGGTGTCCCAGATGTAGGCGCCCTCGCCACGCTCGATGATTGGCACCGGGTTCTGCTGGTAAGTGGAGTGGCGCGTGAAGTGCATCCACAGGTGGTCGCGCGCGGCGTCGGCGCGAGCGGTGCCCCGAGGTGTGGTGGACGCGGCCGTCATCTGGTCCCCCAGTCGTAACGCTGCCGGTGCAGCTTCAGGTACACGAAGGTCTCCGTACTGACCACGCCCTCGCAGGGGCGGATCTTCTTGGCGATGAGCTCCAGCAGATGCGCGTCGTCCTCGCAGACGACCTCGACCAGAAGGTCGAACGACCCAGCCGTGATGACTACATAGTCGACTTCGGTCAACTTCTCGAATTCGGCCGCCACCGCGACAGGATCGCCGCCCACCCGCACACCGATCATGGCCTGTCGGGCGAAGCCGACCTGAACCGGATCGGTGACCGCCACGATCTGCATTACCCCAGACTCGAGCAGCCGCTGGACGCGCTGCCTGACCGCGGCCTCGGACAGTCCCACCGACTCGCCGATGGACGCGTACGACCGCCGCCCGTCGTGCTGGAGCGCCTCGATGATCGCCTTGGAGACGTCGTCGAGCCCGGTGCCGCTAAGCGCCCGGGTCGTCATGCTCCGATCATCGACGCCCCAAAGCCGGCACGCAAGCGATTCCGTCGCTCCAGACCATTTCGAGCACGCATTCCGCACAGCAGCGCGGCCAGCGCCATTGATTCCGTCTATCTATACCGGCGCATAGGCTCGGCCGCAGAATCCCACCCTTGCCGGAGGCGTCCGTGACCGAATCTCGAACCGTGCGCAACTTTGTCGACGGCAAGTTCGCCGACGCCCAGGACGGCCGGACCAGTGACCTGATCGACCCCGCGCACGGGACGGTGTTCGGCACCGCGCCGATCTCGACCGCGGCGGACGTCGACACCGCGATGCAGGCGGCCGCGTCCGCCTTCGAGTCCTGGAAGCACACCACTCCGTCCGAACGGCAGAAGGCGCTGCTCAAGATTGCCGACGCAGTGGAGGCGCGGGCCGGCGAGTTCTCAGACGCCGAGGTGCTCAACACCGGCAAGCCGCGCGCGTCGGTGGCCGCCGACGAGGTGCCGCCCGCGGTAGACCAGATCCGGTTCTTCGCCGGTGCCGCCCGGGTGCTCGAAGGTCGCGCCGCCGCGGAGTACATGACGGGGCACACTTCCTTCATCCGGCGCGAGCCGGTCGGCGTCTGCGGCCAAGTCACGCCGTGGAACTACCCGCTGATGATGGCGGTCTGGAAGATCGCGCCCGCCCTCGCCGCCGGCAACACCGTCGTGCTCAAGCCCAGCGACACCACTCCGCTGACCACGGTGATGCTGGCGGAGTTGGCTGCCGAGTTCTTGCCGCCGGGCGTCTTCAACGTGGTGTGCGGCGACCGCGACACGGGACGTGCGGTGATGGGACATAAGACGCCGGCCATGGTGTCGATCACCGGCTCGGTGCGCGCCGGCATGGAAGTGGCGGCCAGCGCGGCCAGCGACGTGAAGCGGGTGCACCTGGAGTTGGGCGGCAAAGCGCCGGTGGTCGTCTTCGACGATGCCGACGTGGCCGCAGCCGCGGAGGGCATCGCCGTCGGTGGCTATTTCAACGCCGGGCAGGACTGCACGGCGGCCTCTCGGGTCCTGGCCGGTCCGAGCGTGCACGACGATTTCGTCGCCGCCCTCGCCGACCAGGCGAAGAACCATGCCGCCACTGGTCAGCCGGACGATGACGTGCTGTTCGGCCCGCTCATCACCGAGGCGCAGGCCGAGCGGGTGACCGGCTTCTTGGACCGGTTGCCCGACCACGCCGACGTCGCTGCCGGCGGGCACCGGTTGGACGAGCCCGGCTTCTTCCACGAGGCCACCGTCGTCGCGGGGCTGCGGCAGGACGACGAGATGGTCCAGAGCGAGGTCTTCGGGCCGGTCATCAGCGTCCAGCGCTTCAGCGACGAGGCCGAGGCGCTGCGCTGGGCCAACGGGGTCGAGTACGGTCTGGCCGCCTCCGTCTGGACCAAAGACCACGGCCGGGCCATGCGGTTCGCCCGCGACCTGGACTTCGGCTGCGTGTGGATCAACGCGCACATTCCGCTGGTGGCCGAGATGCCGCACGGCGGCTTCAAGCACTCCGGCTACGGCAAGGACCTGTCGATGTACGGGCTGGAGGACTACACCCGGATCAAGCACGTGATGAGCAATATCGACGTCTGACCGGGCCGCGCAGCTGGGGTCGGATCGTGGCTGGTTTGCGACGATTTCCGTCGACAACTGAATCATTTGGCACTGAAACCCTTGCAGAAACGCCCTTCTGCTGCGATAAACGCTCTAGCCCTCGGCGTGTCCGGACGCCGAGCCGAGCTTCGGGAGTTGCCGATGACCGCCGAAACCACTCTTGAGCAGCGCCCCTCGTCCGACGACGGCGAGACCCTCAACCGTGATACGCCGATCTTCCTGGCCGAGGACGAGCCCATCACCGCTGGTCTCCTGCCCGACTCCGGATCGCAGGAGCACCTGATCGTGCCTCCGCCGGACTGATCCGGTCCGGTGCGCATCCTGCTCGTCGGTTCAGGGGGCGTCGGGGACGCCTTCGCGCGGATCGCGGCACGCCGCAGCTTCTTCGAGACCGTCGTGGTCAGCGACTATGACCGGGCTCGAGCGGAGCGGACGGTGGCAGCGGTTTCGGGCGGCGGCGGAACCGAGCGCCGATTCGTCGCTGCCCACCTGGACGCCTCGTCCGCCGACGCCGTGACGGCACTCGCCCGCGAGTACGGGATCACACACGTCATGAACGCCGTCGATCCCCGATTCGTCATGCCGATCTTCCGCGGAGCGCTTCAGGCCGGTGCCGACTACCTGGATATGGCCATGTCGCTGTCGCAGCGCCACACCGAGGCGCCCTATGAGAAGACCGGCGTCAAGCTGGGCGACGAGCAGTTCGCGATGGCCAAAGAATGGGAGCAGGCCGACCGGCTGGCGCTGGTGGGTATGGGTGTGGAGCCATGGCTCTCCGACGTGTTCGCCCGCTACGCTGCCGACCATCTCTTCAGCGAGATCGACGAGTTGGGCACCCGGGACGGCTCGAACCTCGTAGTCGCGGGCTATGAATTCGCGCCCTCGTTCTCGATTTGGACCACGATCGAGGAGTGCCTGAACCCGCCGGTCATCTGGGAGAAGAACCGAGGCTGGTTCGTCACCGAGCCGTTCAGCGAGCCGGAGGTGTTCGACTTCCCGGGTGGCATCGGACCGGTCGAGTGCGTCAACGTCGAGCATGAAGAAGTGCTGCTCATGCCGCGCTGGGTGGAGGCGAAGCGGGTCACGTTCAAGTACGGCCTGGGTAGCGAGTTCATCGACGTGCTCAAGACCCTGCACAAGCTGGGCCTGGACAGTACCGACCCGGTGAGCGTGAAGGGCACGCAGGTCTCACCACGTGACGTCGTCGCTGCCTGCCTGCCCGACCCCGCCGGGCTCGGCGACGCGATGAGCGGCTCGACGTGTGCCGGGCTGTGGGTGACCGGTACCAGCAAGGACGGCGGTCCGCGGGCCGTCTACCTCTCCCACGTCGTGGACAACGCCGACACCATGCGCGACTACGGGGCCCAGTGCGTGGTGTGGCAGACCGCGATCAACCCGGTGGTAGCCCTCGAGTTGCTGGCCGCGGGCACGTGGTCCGGCACCGGCGTGTTGGGCCCGGAGGCCTTCGACGCCCAGCCGTTCCTCGATCTGCTGGCCGGCGACGAGCCGGAGGGCTACGGCAGCCGGTGGCAGCTGGAGGACCGTCCCGTCGCCTGACCCCCGAGTCAGTTCGGACCGGCGTCGCCCATGGCAGGCACCTCGGGCGGTGACTTGAAGCTGTAGCTCGACCGGAAGAAGCCGTGCAGTGTCGGCTCGCCGATGTCGATGTTATGGCCGATCGGCGAGACCTTGGACGGGTGGGCGGCGCTGAACGTGATCCAGACGTCGTCGGCGGAGTCGTGGTCGGTGTTCGGGTCGTAGACGTTGATCGTGACGAACTCGTCGTCGTCGACCTGGTAGCCGTAGGCGAGCACCTGGTGGCACTTCCCGATCTGGCGCAGGTCCGGGGTGTGCACGGTCACGAGCCCGAGCGGGCTGGGGTGGCCCGAGTCGATGTCGGCCCGCACCCGCGGCCAGCTGTTTCGCACGGTCCGCGAGAACGTGCCGGCGCGCCGGCCCAGGACGAAGTTCACGTCGCCCGAGGACAGCACCATCCAGTCCGCGTACTGGGCGACGCCCGCCGGGGCGTTGAAGCTGTCGATCAGACGGTCGGTGATGTATTTGAACAGCCGGGTGTCGGGCCCGGGCGGTTGGTCGTCCGGCGGCGGCGGCAGGTTCGCCTCGAAGTAGTCACGCACGGCGAAGACCATCCCGCCGCACACGCCTTGGCTGGCGTTGCCGACGCCCACCGTGCCGACGATCCCGAGATGAATGCGCACCGTCGGCGCTGGCGGGAACGTGTTGGTGAACCGGAACGCGTTCGTACTCGGCCGGAAGTTCGGCACCGAACCCGACTCCATGACGCCTCCTGCCCGCTTGCTCGCCCGTTGGGCAAACAGCGTCGGGGAGAACGTGACGGCCCGTCAACCGCCGAGCAGCCGGCGATCGCCGGGCGGCATATCCGGCGGCAACGGGATGCCGGGCTCGTAGACCTCCGGCGTCTCGCCATCGGCCAGTGCGGCCGCGGCGTCGGCCAGGCCGAACCGGTCACGCACCCGGCTGAGGAAGTCGGTGTCCTTCAAACGCACCAGCCGGGCCCGGCGGGCGCTGGCGTAGACGCTGACCCAGTCGCCGGGCTCGATCACGCCGCGCAGTTGACCGTCCACGCTGACGGTTACCGCGCCGGAGCGATCCAGGACCCGCACGCCGATGCGCTGGTCGACGCCCAACACCAGGCTCCGGTCGAAGATCATGTGCGGGGCCACCGGCGTGAAGACCAGCGCGTCCATGTTCGGCGCCACCAACGGTCCGCCCGCCGAGAAGCTGTAGGCAGTCGAGCCGGTGGGCGTGGCGACGATTAGAGCGTCGGCGGAGTAGGACGCGAAATGCCGGCCCGAGACATAGACGGCCAGGCTCGCCTGCCGGTCGCGGGTGAGCTTCTCGAAGACGATGTCGTTCAGGGCGGTCACGTCGATGCGCACACCCCAGCCGATCTCGGTGGCGGTCTGGTCGTGCACCTCCGGCGGTGGCAGCGCCGGACTGCGGGCGTACTTCATCAACCAATGCAGGTCGGTCGGGATGCCGAGCGGCCGGGACGCCCGCATGGTAAGCGCCAGCCGCTCGTCGACCTGGAACGTGCCCGCGACGACGGCGGCGAGGGCGTTGTCGATCTCAGCGGTGGTGACCTCGGTGAGGAAGCCGACCCGGCCCACGTCGATGCCGAGCACTGGGGCGTCGACAGCAGTTGCCATACGCACACCGCGCAGGAACGTGCCGTCGCCGCCCACGGTCACAAAGAGGTCAGGCGAGCCCGCCCGGGCCACCTCGACCTTCTCGTCCAGCCGCTCGGCGTCTTCCCACTGGTCGACCTCGATACACGGGACGCCGTGCCGGCCGCCCCAGGACCGCACCGCCTCGGCCGCGGTCCGGGCCACCTCCTTGCCGTTGTGCACGACCAGCCCGATCCGCTTCACCGCATCACGCTCCCCCGCACACTTTAAGGAGGTGCTCGGCGACCCGGCTCATCTCGTCCCGCGCCGGCGCCAGATATACGCGAGGGTCGACGACGGCGTCGTCCGCGGCCAGCGACGCCCGCACCGACCGGGTCAGGGCGATGTTCAGCGCGGTGCCGATGTTGATCTTGGTCATCCCGGCCGACACGGCGGCGCGCAGCTGCTCGTCCGGGACGCCCGACGAACCGTGCAACACCAGAGGCACGGCGAGCCGAGCGTGGAGGGTTTTGATGAGGTCGACGTCGAGGCGTGCGGTGCGTTCGCGCATGGCGTGCTTGCTGCCCACGGCCACGGCCAGAGCGTCGATGCCGGTCTCGGCCACGAAGGCGACGGCCTCGTCGGGATCGGTTCGCACCCCCTCGGCATGCGCGCTCAGCGGAGCGTCCGGCTTTCCGCCGACATACCCGAGCTCGGCCTCGACCCAGAGCCCCGCCTCGTGGGCGCGCCGCGCCGCCTCTCGGGTGCGCGCCACATTTTCGTCGTACGGCAGGGCGCCGGCGTCGTACATGATCGAGCCGAACGGCGAGCTGAGCGCGGCGGTGACCAGGTCCGGCTCGGTGACATGGTCCAGGTGCAGGGCTACCGGCGCTCTCGCCTTCCGGGCGATGGCCGCGGCCGCGAGCGCGATCGGCTCGATCCGGCCGCTGTGGAAGCGGGCGGCGTTCTCGCTGACCTGGATGATCACGGGCCGCCCGGCATCCTCCGCGGCCTGCGCCACGGCCTCGGCATGCTCTAGGGTGATGACGTTGAATGCGGCGATCGCATGGCCGGCCTGGTAGGCCTCCTCGATCAGCTCGCGGGAGGTCACCAGCGCCATCTGGCCGCCAAATCGTGGGTCCGGGTCACGTTCCAGACCCTGCCATACGCGGCCCTTACCTGGCCGTCGGCGTCAGCAGTCCCAGGCGCTGGCCAGCGACTCTCGGCGCGCCACGATCGCCTGGCCGGGGACCACGGAAGGCCGCCGCCACGCTGCCGGCAAGCGAAGGCGGCGCCGCCGGCTCGGCGTCGACTGGTCCGGGCACGACCGTCTGCGCCGGGCGAGCCCACCCTGACGGGCCCGGTCGGCATCGGCCAGCCGGTCGGCCAGGCGGCCGTGCGCCAGATCGACGCGTACGTCCGTGAAGTACATGGTCACAACTCCCTCATCAGCGAGGGCGGCACCGCCCTCGTGCACCTTGTAGACGTCGTGGGCCACGAAAACGTGAGCCCGCCGTTCGTCGTTGTCGATACGACGACGGTATGAACTAAGGCAGGGGTGCCGAATCGGGAACGCTCCCCAGATTGGGCTACCGACCGCCTTGGTCCGGTACCTAGGCCGTTTCCTAGACGGCTTCGGCCAGACACCCGACATCCCGGATTCGATCGAACGGGTGTCTCGGTGGGCGCGGTTCTCGTCTGCGGGGTACAGCTAGGGCGTCGCTCCATTCGCCTCATCCGGCGGCGTGCACGGCCAGTGCGGTCATGATGGCGGCCATGGTCACGGTGGCGAGGCGCCGAGAGAGCAGAAAGCGACTGGTGCGCACGTGGAAGGCTCCGCGCAGGCTGACCCGGGCGGCTTGGGCGAGGACGCCGGCGGCTAGGGCGAGCAGCATCGGCCCGGCCGCGGTGGGGAACGCGAACATGCCGGCTGCGGCCGCGCCGGCCACCGGGCTGAGGCTCATCACGGCTAGCCAGCCGGCCAGACGGCGCGGCTGGCCGCCGAGCAGTGTCGCTGTGGCCAGGCCTTCGGCGAATGCGTGCACACCCAATGCGATCGTGACCGCCGCGGATCCGGCCAGAACGATGGCCGAGCCCTCCAGGAAGCGGTGGGTCGCCAGTGCCACCGCCGTGGTGGTGCCACTGGCGCGCTCTTTGTGTTGCTGGCAGCCGCATCCGGCGCGGGCGGCCAGGCCGGTAGCGATGAACGCGCCAACCGCGGTCAGCGCCACTAGCCCGGGCCAGATCCGCGCGGCGCCGGCGTCGACCCAGGCATCCGGGAGCAGGTGCATCCCCGCGATGACCAGCAGCACGCCTGCGGCGGCTGCGAACCAGATCTCCGGGTGTCCGCGACGGCGACCGGCCAGCCACGCCCCGGCCACCGTTGCGGCCGCCACCGTGGCGACCCCCAGCATCAGGCGAGGCGGCACGGCCGGGGTGCGCGCCCAATCGCCTCGCTGGATGAATTCAAGCACCGCGTGGCCTGTCATTGCCGATCGCCTGTTTGTCGTTGGTTTCCGGCCGTTAGCTGGTGTAGCAGTAGGAGTCGCTGGAGGCATCCCCGCCGTGCAGGCGGGTCTGGTGCACCCGCAGTCCACGGAAGTCATCGCCGTTGGGGAAGAACCGCGCGTCCAGTGTGATCCCACCGGCATCGGTGTTGGCGTCCAGCTTGGCCATCCACGCCCCGACCCCGTCCGGGTAGAAGATCGGATCCCAAGTCCCATACAGCGAGTTGGTCACATAGACCCGCAGGCCGTCGCGGCTGACCTCCACCATCTGCGGGCCACCGCCTAGCCGCAGATTCGGCGCCGCCGGGTGGGGCTGGCGCCGCACGATCCCGCCCAGCTTGACCGCGCCGGCCTCACGCGGATGGAAGATATCGCCGACGTCGAACTGCTTGAGCTCACCGGTGCCGTAGCAGGACACATACAGCCAACGGTCGTCCACCGACAGGTCGATATCCGACACCAGCGGCGGCACCGCGCCAAACGGCTGCAGCGCCGGCGGCAGGTCCCCCTTGTCGGCCGGCTCCGCGGGAATGGTGATCACCTTGCGGGCGGCCCACCGCTCGCCGTCCCGGTGCCACAGCCACACCGACCCGGACAGGTCCTCCGCATTGATCACGACCCCGGCGAACCCCCACGCCTTAGCGGGATCATGGGCGGGGCGCACCTCGAACACCATCTGGTGCTCATCGCCCAGGTCGATTCGCTGGGTGAGCTTGCGCTCCGACATCGACCAGAAGTTCAGGTGATGACCGAACCGGCGACCCAGCAGGTCCTCAGGGTTCAGGCCATTCTCCACCATGGACGGTGTCGCCCATTCGGAGGTGATCACCGTGTCGTATTTCAGATGCCACCAGCCGTCGTAGCTGAAGAACTGGTCGCCGTGGTCCAACTCCCAGGGCCCGGTCACGTCGAAGGTGTCATGGTCCAGCAGTGCGATCCCGCCGGGGCCGTCGGTGCCGTTTGCGCCGCCCAGCGCGAACAGGAAAATCCCGCCGGGCCCGCAGTGGATGGTGTGCGGGCGCGAGTAGCCGGCCTTGAGGGCCAGCTCCTCGGCCTGGATCTCGCGGACGACACGCGGGTTGCGCGGGTCGGGCTTGGTGTCCAGGACATAGATCCGCGACGACCGGATCCCGGGGACGATCAGATATCGGCGCTCCAGCGGCGTGCCGTGACCCTGGTGGCACAGTGCACTCGAGCAGGCGTTCCAGCCGAAGTGGTGCAGCTCATTGCCGGCGGTCGGCAGCTCGCTCCAGCCGACGACCTTGCCGTACTCAGACGACGACGGGTCGCAGTCGATCACCGTCATGGCATCCCTAACCTTGCCGGCCGGGTCGAACGCGGCCACATAGGCCAGTCGCTCCGGCGGCGCCGCGATCGCATCGCCCGGCGTGCGGTAAAACGTGGGGTCCAGCATCTGTGACATCGCCCTCTCCTTTAACCGGGAGCCGTGTGTGGCTCCCTCACCTGATTTGCGAAAGTGCCTACGCGTCGGGCGGCTGCGGCATCAGGCCAAGCTGGGTGAGCAGCGAGACCTGGTCGTAGTACAGATCCCCACCCACGACCCGGCCGTCCGCATCGAAGTGCCACATCTCGCACAGCGGCAACGCGAAACCTTTGCCGGTGGCGGGGAACGGTCCCAGCGGCCCGTCGTGAGTGCCGACGACGGTGAAGGTGGACACCACCGTCTGGCCAGCGTCGATATAGCGAGGGTCGGTGATTTCGATATCGGCAGACGCCGTGACCCATCCCGGCAGGAAGTCGTCCTTGAACTCCTGGGGCGTCGTGAACGTCCGGCCCTGCGCGTGGTCGGTCCAGGCGATGCAGTCGGCGTAGAACTTGGTCATGGCCTCGAAGTCCCTCTGGTTGAAGGCCTCGTGACCGGCGCGATAGGTCCCGACGTTCCGAGATGGCATGGCTCCTCCTGCACTTTCGTCGTCCGGGTTCGGTGCCGGCGGCACCGGAAATGGTGATCTGGCTAACCGGACGCGCTATCCCGGCGATTGTTGGGCGTATGCGTTGTCAATAGGTTGGCCACCAGGTTGTCGAAACCTTGGAATGGCCACGGTTGTAGCGGACCGGCACCGCGCCGTCAGGGAGTGATCTCGATCCAGGTGCGGATGATGTCTGGGGTGGCGATATCGACCAGCTCCGGGTGATCGGTTCTGATGTGATCGCGGACCAGCGCCACGACTCGGTCCTCGTCGTCGTCACGCATGACGTACCCGCATTCGCAGATCACCTGACTGGCCATGACTGCCCCTTCTGCCGGCGATTGTCGGACCTGGGCCTTGTCATTATCTTTGGCGGATAGGTTGTCGAAACGTTGAAACCAACCCTGCGGGGCACGGTGCGGATCCAGCTGTGCGGGCGGTTCGCCGTTGTCGTAGATGGGCAACCGGCCGAGTCGCGGCTGCCCGGCCGGCAGGCGCGGCTGCTCGTCGCCTACCTCGCCACCTACCGTCCGCACCCTGTGGAGCGCACGGTTCTGCTCGACACCCTTTGGCCGGAGGGCGGCGCCGGCGCGGGCCGCACCCTGACGGTGCTGCTGTCGAAAGTGCGCACCCTCCTCGCGCCCGCTGAAATCCGGGGGCGACGAAGCCTGCAACTGGTCTTGCCGGCGAACTCGGCAGTGGACCTCGAAGTAGGAACCACGTCGTTGCATTCAGCCGAGTCCGCGGTGGCGTTGCAGGACTGGCGCCGCGCCTGGCCGGCCGCACTCACCGCCCAGTACATCGCGCGCCGGCGGTTCCTGACTGAGTTCGAGGCACCCTGGATTGATCAGTGGCGACGGCAGCTTGGTGTGGTCTATGAGCGCGCGCTTGCGTGCTATGCCGAGGCTTGTCTGGGCATCGGCGGGACAGAACTGCCGGCCGCCGAGCGTGCGGCCCGCCGCTTGATAGAGCACGCCCCGCTGGCCGAGACGGGACACCAGATGTTGATGCGCGCCCTCGCCGCGCGCGGCGACCCCGCGGCCGCTCTCACCGCGTACGACCAGCTACGCCAGCTGCTACGCGAGGAACTCGGAGCCTCGCCGTGCCCGGCGACCCAGGCGCTGCATGCCCGGCTACTTCGCGGGCAGGAGCTCGACGAGCCAACCAGGCCGAGCACCCACGCCGGATAACCCCGCGACCGCGCTGGCCACGTCGCGTCGTTGAGCGGGCGCGGCGGCGCCGCCGCCACGTGCGGCGGCTGCTCAGGTGGAAACCAGGGTCACGGTCAGGGTGGGCACCGATGTGCCGTTTCCGCCGAGGGCCGAGCGTATGAGCCAAGCGGAACGGGAAGGCGGCCATGATCCAGGCGCGTGCACTAACCAAGCACTACGGCCGGACGGTTGCTGTGGACGGGCTCTCCTTTGACGTCGAGCCAGGACGGGTCACCGGCTTTCTGGGGCCGAACGGGGCGGGTAAGTCGACCACGATGCGGCTGATCCTCGGGCTGGACCACCCTACCAGCGGGACAGTTACCGTCCTGGGCCGCCGATACCGCGACCACTTCCGTCCACTGCATGATGTCGGGGCCGTGCTCGAGGCCGGATCGGTGCACGGCGGACGCAGCGCGTACCACCATCTGCTCTGCCTGGCTCAGAGCAACGGCATCCCCAGACGGCGGGTGACCCAGGTGCTAGACGTGGTGGGCCTGACCGACGTCGCCGGGCGGCGGGTCGGCACGTTCTCCCTGGGGATGAGTCAGCGGCTGAGCCTGGCCGCGGCGCTGCTGGGCGATCCTCCGGTGATCCTGTGCGACGAGCCAGTGAACGGGCTGGACCCGGAGGGCATCCGGTGGATGCGCGAACTGCTCCGCGGCCTCGCCGCCGAGGGCCGGACCGTCTTCGTCTCCAGCCATCTCCTGAGCGAGATGGCGCTCACCGCCGACCAAGTCATCGTCGTCGGACGCGGTCGGCTACTCGCCGACACCAGTGTGGCCAGCCTGGTGGCCAACGGCGGGCACAGTCCGGTCCGGGTCCGCACACCGGGGGCCGAGCTGCTGGCCACCGCGCTGCGGGATGCGGGTGGCACCGTCGACGCCACCGGGATGGACACCCTTGACGTGGTCGGGCTGTCTGGCTCCGAGATCGGCGATCTGGCGCTGCGACTCGGCGTGGCCGTGCACGAGCTGACCCCGCAACCGCCCTCGCTGGAAGCCGCCTTCCTGGATCTCACCCAGGAGGCCACGCAGTTCCGAGCCGTCGGGAGCACCGCATGACCATCATCGAGCCCAGGCCCCCGGTCGGTGACTTATACCTGCACGACACCACCGTCGGCTTCGGCAACGTCGTCCTTTCGGAGTGGACCAAGGTGCGCTCGCTTCGCTCCAGCTACGTCTGCAGCGGATTGGTGACGCTCGCGATGCTGGGCCTCGCGGTCGGGTTGGGCGCACGCTGGGCGCACCAGCACGGCGCGGTACCGGACTGGTTCGACGCCGTGAACATCTCGTTGAGTGGCACGTACATCGCCCAGGTGATCATCGGCACTTTCGGAGTGATGGCCATCAGTTCCGAACACACCACGGGGATGATCCGAGCCACCTTCGCGGCGGTCCCCCAGCGGCGCGCGGTGCTGGCCGCCAAGGTCCTCGTGGTGGGCGTGTCGACGCTCGTCATCGGCGAGCTGCTCAGCTTCGGCTCCTTCGCCGTCGGCCAGGCACTCATGGCGCACAAGGGCGTAGGCGTCTCTCTGAGCGATCCCGGCGCACTGCGCTCCGCCTTCGGGGCCGGCTTGTTCCTGGCACTGGCCGGTCTGCTCGGGCTCGGGATCGGCGCGATCATCCGGAACACGGCCGGCGCCATCTCGCTGTTCTTCGGCGTGATGTTCGCCCTCGACCCGATCGTCGACCTTCTGCCGACCACGTGGCGCAATGACCTGATCAACTACTTGCCGGTGAACGCGGGCACGCAGATCTTCACCACCGTGAACGTCAAGGGCTCCCTCGCGCCGTGGAACGGCCTGGCCGTCTTCGTGCTGTATCCCGCCGTGGCGCTGCTGGCCGGGTTCCTCCTCATCGACGTCCGCGATGCCTAGGACGGTGCTGAATGGTCCCGCCCGTTGGGAGGGTTGCGCAGCAGGGCATGGACTGTTCAGCACCGTCGTAGCATCTGCGGACATGGAGGACACGCCGCTGCGGCGCGCTGAACGCACCTACTCCGCCGCCGCCGATCACTTCGACCTGCCTGCAGTGGGGTTTTGGGACAGGATCGGCACCGCGGCGGTGCAACGCATCGATCTGACCGCCGGGCAGAGCGTACTGGACCTGTGCTGCGGCATGGGCGCGTCGGCACTCCCGGCGGCGCGGACGGTCGGCCCGACGGGCCGGGTAGTGGGTATCGACATCGCCGAGCCTCTTCTCGTCAAAGCCCGCCGCCGCGCCGAGCAGGAAGGACTCGTCCAGGCTCGGTTCGAACGCGCCGATGCCACCAACACAGGTCTGCCGTCGGGCTCGTTCGACGCCGTGGTGTGCGTCTTCGGCGTGTTCTTCGTGGCGGATATGCCCGCGTTCGTGGCCGAGATGTGGCGGATGGTGCGCCCGGGCGGGCGGCTGGCGATCACCACCTGGGGCACCGGCTGGGTCGAGCCGGCCAGCACCGTCTTCTGGGAGTCGGTCCACGTCATCGAGCCGACGCTGTACAAGGCGTTCAACCCCTGGGACTTGGTGACCACCGTGCCCGCACTCGAGGCGCTCTTCACGGACGGTGGGGCGACGCCCGTCGAAGCCGAGGCCGTCGCAGGGCAGCAGGAGCTGCCCCGTCCCGAGGACTTCTGGGACATCGTCCTTGGCACCGGCCTGCGCGCCACTGTCGACGCGATGACCGGCGATCAGCAGCAGGCCCTGCACGACCGGGTGATCAACGAGATTCGTGCTGACAGGATCGAGAGCGTCCGCACCGACGTCATCCACGGGACCGCCGTCCGCTAATCGCACGCGTATCAACCGCCCTACCGACTGGCTCTTAGCCGATGGTCATGCCAAGCGAGCAGGGGCGGATTGCCATGCTGATACGCGCGGGAAGGGCCGTACGCACGGCCGAAGCGTCACGCATCGCCCTGCCCGGACGGCCGGTGGCCGGGGCGGAGGCGGGACCGGAGCGGCATTCGGAGGAGCATCCGAACAAGCCGCGGGTCGCGGTGCGGGCCATCTGCTGCTCCGGCGGCGGTATCCGAGCGGCCGCGTTCAGCCTCGGCGGTATCCAGGCCCTGAACGAGTCGCCTCAGGCCGACGGCCGGACGTTC
This sequence comes from Jatrophihabitantaceae bacterium, assembly GCA_036258135.1. Lineage (GTDB taxonomy): Bacteria > Actinomycetota > Actinomycetes > Mycobacteriales > Jatrophihabitantaceae > DATAEG01. Next base: position 14,905 of record DATAEG010000166.1, read on the forward strand.
TACGAGTCCACGCACCTGATGACGTCAGTCTCCGGCGGCGGCTACATCGCCGGCAGCACTGCCATCGTGGCCCACAACCTCCCCGCCGAGACTGGGCCTGACGCACCGCCGGTCTATGCGCCGGGCTCACGCGAGGACTCATACCTCCGCACGCACACCAAGTACCTCATCGACAGCAAGACGCAGTTGGTCATCTCGATGATGGGCATCGGGTTCGGCCTGTTCATGAACCTGGCGGCGATCGGGTCGGTCGCATTCGTTGTGGCGACCTTGCTCGGCTTCACCCTCGGTAGCCAATGCCTGGGCGTGCTCACCTTGTCGCCCGACCGCAGCCAGTGGGAGCTGCACTACCCGCCCGCCGTCGTGGCAGCGCTGGTCGGTCTGGCCGCGGCCGGTGCGCTGGTCTATTTCGTGTACCGCTTGTGGGACACCTACCGCCCATTCGGCGACGTCGGCACCAAGCGCTGGTGCGTACCCGCCATCGTCCTGCTCGGCGCTGCCCTCCTGGGCTCGACGCTCCTCCTCGGCGTGCCGTGGCTGGTCGCCGAGATCGGGCACAACCACGCGACGGTCCCCCGCGTCGGGCTCGGCGGCCCCAGCGCCACGTTCATCGGCATGGTCACCGCGCTGGTGGGCATCGTCACGCCGCTGGTGCGCACCTACACGCCGCGCGTGGATGGTCGCAATCCAGTGGTGTCCACCGTCGCCGCCCAGACCGCGCCGCTGCGCCATCGCGTCGTAAGCGCGGTTCTGCCCTGGCTGGGATCAGGGCTCATCGTGGTCGCTCTCGGCCTGGCCATGCTCGCTTGGGTCGCCACTATGGCCAGCGGGCAACACGACCGGCAGATGTGGACGCTCGCCGTGGCGTTCGCGGTCCTGCTGCTGGCCTGGCAGGTCCTCACCGACTCCAACCGGACCTCACTGCACCGCTACTACACGCAGCGCCTGGCGACCGCCTTCGCCCGCTCGCGCGATGGTCGGCCAGTCGATCCGCCGGACCAGTCGTTCTCGCAATACACCAAGCGGGCGGGCCAGCCCGAACTCGTGGTATGCGCCGCCGCCAACACGGACAAACCCGGCGACGTCCCCAGCGGACGCCGATGCGCGCCGTTCACGTTCAGCCCGTATTACTCGGGCCTGTCCAGCGGGACGATGTTCCGCGGCGATCCGGGCGAGGAGGGCTTCACCCTCGCCGCCCGGGAGCGCGACGGTGCCGACGTCGGTCTGATGATGCCGACCGCGGACTTCGAGGCGCACTCCAACGGCATGACGCTGATCGACATGATGGCGGTGAGCGGCGCCGCGGTCTCGCCGGCTATGGGACGCCTGTCGCGTCCGTCGATACGGCTGCTGCTCGGCGTAGCGGACGTGCGGCTGGGCATGTGGCTGCCCAACCCGCTGCGCCACCACCGGTTGCGCTGCGCCCCGACCGCCGGCATGCTGCACCGCTTGTGGTGGCAGCTGCGCCAGCCCGGTCTTGGCGCGCTCGCCCGCGAGATCTGCGGCGGACTGCACTTCAAAGGCAACTGGATCTACGTCACCGACGGCGGCCATTACGAGAACCTCGGACTGACCGAGGCGCTGCGGCGCGGCGCCACCGAGATCGTCGTCTTCGACGCGACCGGCGACACCCCGTTCAGCCTATCCACGTTCGGGCAGGCCGTAGAGACCGCACGAGCCGACCTCGGCGTGGAGATCGCGCTAGTGGACCGCGACTCCCTCGGCGCAGCCGGCACGAAGGGGCACGCGAAGGCGCTGGCCGCCAAGGCCACAGCGACATATGCCAACGGCGTCGTCGCCGTGATTTACCTATGCAAGGCGGCTGTGGTCGATGACCTGCCAGCGGACGTTCTGGCCTGGGCCCACGGGCACGCCTCGTTTCCCAACGACAGCACGGCCAATCAGTTCTACGGCGACCGCGAGTTCGAGGCGTACCGGCGGCTGGGCTACGCCGCCGCTCAAGAGGCCCTGAAGCTGATGACTCCCAAGCCGACCAAGCCGGCTGCCCGAGCACGTCCGCACACCACCTCCAGCTGGTTCCGCAGCTCAGGCGGTGCCCGGGTCCGGGAACCGGCGCACCGCCGCTGAACAGGTTGCCGGCTTAGCATCCATCGGGTGACCCGCGACCTGCTCATGGCGCTCGCGGTGTTCGCCGCCTGCGTCGTCGAGTCGGTCGAAGCGTTGACGATCGTGCTCGCCGCGGGCATGACGCGCGGCTGGTCCGGCACCTGGCGAGGCGTGGCTGCGGGCATGGTCACGCTGCTTGTCATCGTCGCTGTCTTCGGCCCGGCTCTCACCGCGCTCCCGATCGACGTCCTCCGTCTGTTGGTGGGCGGCGTGTTGCTCATCTTCGGGTTGGGCTGGCTGCGAAAAGCCATTTTGCGGGCGTCGGGATTCGTCGGCCTGCACGACGAAGCCGCCATCTACGACCGAGAGCGGGCCGCCGCGGGTCGGGTCGACGCATCTGCCGGGGGCTGGCTGGGTGATCCCTACGCGTTCACCCTCTCCTTCAAGGGTGTGCTCCTGGAGGGTCTGGAAGTGGTGTTCATCGTGCTGACCTTCGGCGCGAACCAAGACGACATTCCGCTGGCGGCGCTCGCTGCCCTGGTCGCGGTCCTCCTGGTGGCCGGGATCGGCGTGGCCGTCCGCACGCCGCTGGCGCGGGTTCCGGAGAACACGCTGAAGTTCGCAGTCGGCGTTCTGCTCACTTCGTTCGGCATGTTCTGGGCGGTGGAGGGAGCCGGCGGCGATTGGCCCGGCTCCGATGGCGCGCTGCCGGCCCTGATCGCCGCCACCTTGGCCGGGGCTCTCGCAGCGGTGGCGTGGTTGCGGCGCATCTGCAACCACGAGGTCAAGGCGTATGCTTCCGCGGCGGAACTGCCGTGAGCCGAGTGGCCGCCGCGCTGCGCGGGTTCGGCGCGTTCTGGTGGGATTTCGTCGTCGGTGACGACTGGCTGCTCGCCGCAGGCGTCGTCCTCGCCCTCGCGGCCACGGCGGCTCTCTCCCGGACCGACCTGCCGTCCTGGTGGCTGCTCCCCGTCGCGGTGGCCGGCTTGCTCGGCGCATCGCTCTGGCGGGCCGTCCGCCTCGATCCGGACCGGCGACTTGGGGCCCGTCCGGACTTATGATCGCAGCGTGACCCGTCGCGGCGTCGACGCGGGTGACCTGCTTGTTGTCGAGATCGTCGACGGCGTGGAGGTCACGCCCACGAGTCGCCGTTCCGCAGGGCCCGACCGAGCTTCCGGCCGGGGCTTCGGTGCCGGGTGGGCGTGCGCCGGCGTCCTGCTGGCAGCGGTAGTGACGATGCTTGTCGGTTTCGCGGTCAACCGTCCGGCCTCGCTGCCGGCCGCGGCCGGGCCTACCAGCCCGAACACAAGCGCGCCGGCCGTCCCGTGGGTCCTCGGCGGTGTGTACGCCACCGGCCGGCGGTGCGCGGTCCGGTACAAATCCGAGCTCCAACTCGGCGTGGAGGTCGTCAACCTTGGCCGCGAGCCGGTCGGCCTGCTCAGGATGGCGCTCGCCCACCAACACACCGCGATCCACGCCACGGTCACCGGCCTGGGCACGTGCGCACAGTGGGGTCCGACGGAGGCCTTGGCCGGAGCGGCGCTCCTTCCTGGGCGGACGGCGTGGCTCTCGGCCTTGTTCGACGTGACCGCGGCCTGCATGCACGCCGAGCCGCTGCGGCTCCGACTCACCTACACCGCGGGGGGCCGGCATACCTCGACGTACCTCACCGGGTTCCCGGATCTCGCCGATGCGCCGTACCCGAACTGCACGGACCGGTAGCCGCCAATGGCTGGAGAGGTGATCGGGCCGGGGGCGCACCCACATACCAACTGCTCCGGGCGCTGATGGCCCGTTTCGGCATGGAGACCGGCTGACCTCAGCGTGAACCGATTCGTGGCCGACGGCAGCGACGCATCGTTTCGCGGTGCCGGTCGTGGTGGCGGTAGCGTCGAGCCGCTGAGCAGACAGCCACGAGCACGGCGCTGGCGCCGCCGGCGTCGCCTGAACGAGACCAGGACGGGCGTGTCGAACCTCCAGCCAGGCGGATGCCGGTGACCCAGCACGAACCGGACACCTCCGAGAGCGCGTTCACCGTGCTTGTCGCGATGGCTGCGAATGCTGGCATCGGCGTAGCGAAGCTGTTCGCCGGCCTGCTCACCGGGTCCAGCGCGCTGCTGTCGGAGGCCGCGCACTCTGCCGGCGACGCCGGCACCGAGGTTCTGCTGCTGACCGCGCTGCGCCGGTCGGAGCGTCCCGCGGACCGTGTCCACCCATTCGGGTACGGCAAGGAGCGGTACTTCTGGTCCTTGATCGCGGCCGTCGCCATTTTCGTCAGCGGTGCGGCGTTCTCGGTCTGGGAGGGCGTGCGCACGATCCTGACAGCGAACGAACCGTTGCGCCACGCGTGGGTGAACTACGCGGTGCTGCTGGTGGCGTTCATATTGGAAGGGACGTCGTTCGTCCGGGCCGTGCGCCATACCCGTGACGAGGCTGTCCAGCGGCGGCGCTCTGCTCGGTCATATCTCCGGGACCCGGACGACCCGACCATCAAGAGCGTCGTCCTGGAGGATTTTGCGGCTCTCATCGGCATCGTGATCGCGACCGTCGGCGTCGCGCTGCATCAGATCACCGGCAATTCGCTCTGGGACGGCCTTGCCTCGTTGATGATCGGCGCTCTTCTGATCGTGGCCGCGTTCCTCCTGGCCCAGTCATGCAAGCGCCTGCTGATTGGCAAGCAGGCTGATTCGCGCCTGGTGCGCGCCATCGAACGCACGCTTGAGGAGCAGCCCGAGATCGTCGACGTGGTCGACCTGGTCACCATGATGGTCGGGACCGACCGCATTCTGGTGGGCGCGCGCGTGGACTTCGGCGATGAGTACTCCTCCGCGCAGTTAGAAGAGGCGTGTGTGCGCATCGACGGCCTGCTTCGGGACCGGTACCCCGGGCTCGACGAGATCTTCATCCAACCGGTGCCGAGAGAGGATCCGGAGTTGCGTTCCCGGGTGCTGCGCCGATATGGCCGAACCCTGGCGGACTGACTGAGGAGGTCATGGGTGGCCGCACGACAGCGTTTCTCGGGCGCCGACGAGTTCCTTCCCGGTCGGTGCTCAATCGATGCTTTGCGCCGCGCCGCCACGGACTGCCGTGGTTGCGACCTGTACGAGAACGCCACACAGACGGTCTTCGGCGCCGGACCAGGGTCGGCCCGGCTGGTGCTGGTGGGCGAGCAGCCTGGCGACGTCGAGGATCGCCGCGGCGAACCGTTCGTCGGACCGGCGGGCAAGCTGCTGGATCGGGCACTGGAGGCGGCCGGGCTGCCCCGCTCGGACACGTACCTCACCAACGCGGTCAAGCACTTCCGTTGGAAGCCGGCTCCTCGCGGCGAACGCCGGATCCATCAGAAGCCGGACGTCGCGCATATCACCGCCTGTCATCCCTGGCTCGCCGCCGAGCTGGCGACCATCGCCCCTGACGGGATCGTGGCCCTGGGAGCGACCGCGGCCCAGGCGCTGCTGGGCTCGGCATTCCGGCTGACCGCTCATCGCGGCGAGATCCTGGACTGGCCGCCGGTGACCGGGCCCTTCGCGGAGAGCGACACGCCGGTTCAGTTCGTGGTCGCCACGCTGCATCCGTCGGCGGTGCTGCGGGCCCAGGGCGAGGACCGCGACACGATGTTCGCCGGACTGGTCGACGACCTGCGCCGAGCCTCTCAGGCGGCCTGACTCAGTCGACCCGCCCGCGCGTTATGCCTGAGCGTCGCGACGTTTCGCGCGCTGATCGAGTCGGACCCGAGCGAGCCGTTCCACCAGCTCGGGCAGGTCCTCCTCCGGCGACCCCTCGAGGTCGCGCCAACATTCGTCGGCGACGGCCAGGATCTGGGCGAGCGCCAGCGTGTCGGCATAGTCGGCGTACAGCCGGATGGCGACGTCGACGAGCCGGCTACCGGTGAAGCTGCCGAGGTCAGGATCGTCTCCGTCGGCGCCTGCATGCATCGTCGGCCCAGTCATGGGTATCACCATCTGTACGTCACCTGACCCGCCGCGCGTCGGCGGCCGGGTTGACCGTCATGCCGTGGCCGGGCGCGGTCCGGTTCACCTGGGCCTCCCCCGCGCGCACCTCGGGAGCGTCGGCGACCAGCTGAGGTTCGAGCCGGGCGTGGTCGACGAACCATTCGATGTGACGCGTGTTCGGGACGGCGGCCGCGACCGATACGTGCAGCGCCGGGGCACAATGCGCCGACACCTTAAGATTGCGCGCCTGGGCGCTCGACGCGCCGCGCAGCCAACCGGTGTAGCCGCCGCAGCGTGTCGCGTCGAGCTGTAGGCAATCCACCACCGGAAGAAGTCGATTCACGTCGAATTGATCGTAGACGTACTCCCCCGCGGCCACATCGCAACGAACCTCGTCGCGGACGGCGGCCAGGGCCTCGACGTCGTCGCTGGACACCGGCTCCTCGAACCATGTCACGCCCAGTTCATCCAGGTCGTGACCGACCCGCTGCGCCTGAGCCCGGCGGTAGCCGCCGTTGGCGTCGACCATCAGGTCAATGCCGGGTCCGGCCAGACCGCGCAGCCGCCGGGTCCGTGCCAGGTCGCGGCGGGCGCTGGTGCCCCATCCTTCCCCGATCTTGATCTTCATGGCCGAGCATCCTGCGGCGCTCCAGGCCTCGACCTGATCGGCGAGTTGGCGGTCGGTGAGGTTGGTGAAGCCTCCCGAGCCATAGACGGGAACCGCGTCACGGCACCGCCCCAGAAGATCATTGAGCGGCTTGCCGAGCAATCGCGCCTTCAGATCCCACCACGCGATGTCGACCGCACTGAGCGCGTGCATGTACAGGCCGCGAGTGCCGAGGTTGCGGCCGGCCCGGTGCATGGCCGTCCACCCACCGGCGATGTCGAACGCGTCTCGTCCCTCAAGGCACGGCGCGAGATGGGCGGTGATGACGTTCGCGGTGACCTCGCTCGAATACGTCCAGCCCAGCCCGCATTGGCCGCCGGCTCGGATCGTGGCGGTGACCGCCACGGTCGCGTCCCAGGTCAGCGTGCCGTCGGCCTCGGGCTGCGGGGTGGGGAAGCGGTACGCCGCCGCGTCGACAGCTTCGATGGTGGGACTGAGCCCGGTCACGTAGGGCGTGCTCCGTCCCATCGTGGTCTGCCCGCTCGCCCGCGCCGCCGCCAACGGGCACTGCGGAGGCACAACGCAACGCCACCGACGACGGCCGCCAGTGCACCGGCCCGAGCCAAGAACCCGGGTGGGTCGGGCCGGTCCCCGACAGCCAGGTCGCCCCCGGAAGCGGGCTTGACCGGCCCGGTCTGCGCCCGCCGGAGCAGTTCAGCCAGATGGACCGCCTCTCGTCCCCCGCCGTCCAGCTCGTGGATCTGGGTGCGGCAGCTGAAGCCGTCGGCTAGTACCACCGTTGACCGGTCGGCGGCCCGCAACGCCGGAAGCAGCACGCTCTCCGCGCAGTCCTTGCTCACCTGGAGGTGGCCGGCCTCGAAGCCGAAGTTCCCGGCCAGCCCGCAGCAGCCGGAGTCCAACGACTGGACGGCCGCGCCCGCTTTGGCCAGCAGATCGCGGTCGGCGTCCCAATCGAGCACGGCGTGGTGGTGGCAGTGCACCTGCGCCAACGCGGTGACGTCATGCAGCGGCGGTGCGGTCCAACCAGGCGTGTGGTTCATCAGCACTTCGGCGAGAGTCACGGTCTGCTTGCACAGCTGCGCGATCTCGAGATCATCAGGCAGCAGGTCCGGGGCGTCGGATCGGAACACCGTGGTGCAGCTGGGTTCCAGCCCGACCACCAGCCCGCCGTCGCGTACATGTTCGGCCAGCGCGGCCGCGGTGCGGCGCAAGGCCCGGCGTGCGGTGGCCAGCTGGCCGGTAGAGATCCAGGTGAGCCCGCAGCAGAGCGGCTCCGCTGGAATCCGCACCGTCCATCCCGCGTCTTCGAGGAGTTCCACCGCCGCTCGTCCGATGTGCGGGTGGAACGTGTTGGTGAACGTGTCCGGCCAGAGGACGACGGTGCCCCGGCTGCCGGGCACGGACCCGCCGCGGCGGACCCACCATTGCTGCAAGGTCTCCCCCGCGAACAGCGGGATTTCCCGCGGTTCCAGCCCGGCCGCCCAGGTGGCCAGTCGCGACAGCCCGGGGGCGTGGCTGAAGGCGTTCACGACGCGGCCCAGGCCTGCCCGGCTGACCGCGTTCGCGAGCACCGGCAGCCACCCGAGCGTGTAGTGCGACCGCGGCCGGAGCCGTCCGGCGTAGTGGTGGGCCAGGAACTCGGCCTTGTATGTGGCCATGTCGACGTTCACCGGGCAGTCGCTCTTGCACCCCTTGCAGGCCAGGCAGAGATCGAGCGCGTCGCGCACCGCGGTGGACCGCCACCCGTCTTGAATCGGCGAGTCCGGATGGCCGTGCAGCATCTCGAAGAGCAGCCGGGCCCGGCCCCGCGTCGAGTGCTCCTCCTCGCGGGTGGCCTGGTAGGAGGGGCACATGACCGCCCCGTCAGGGTGTTCGTATTGGCGGCACTTGCCCACTCCGACGCAGCGGTTGGCGGCGCGGACGAACGAGCCGACGTCATCGGGGTAGGAGAAGTACAGGTCGCCGGGCAGCTCCGGCGTCCAGTGGCTGCCGAGCCGCAGGTTCTCGTCGAGACGGTACGGGGCCACGACCTTGCCCGGGTTCATCCGGTCATTCGGATCGAAGATAGCCTTCAGCTCGCCGAAGGCCTGCATGATCGTCTCGCCGAACATGCGGGGCAGCAGCTCGCCGCGACTCTGCCCGTCGCCGTGCTCGCCGGAGAACGAGCCGCCGTAGCGCGCCACGAGGTCGGCGGCGCCTTCCACGAACCGGCGGTAGCGGGCCACTCCTTCAGCCTCGGTCATCCGGAACGGGATACGCGTGTGCACGCAGCCCTGGCCGAAATGACCGTACAGGCTGGGCATGGACTCGTCGGCGTAGCCGAACTCTTCGTAGAGCTTTTCCAGGTCGCGCAGATAGTCACCGAGCCGGTCCGGGGCCACGGCCGAGTCCTCCCAGCCCTCCCATGTCTCCGGCTCGTCCGGCACGTGCGCGGTGGCTCCCAAGCCCGCCTCGCGCACCGCCCACAGCTCGTCTTCCCGCTCCGGCGCGGAGAGGAACGCCACTTCCGGGTCGTGCTCGGACTCGCCCAGTGCCGTCAGCATCTTGTGCGCGGCGTCGTCGGCCTCGTCCTTGGTGTCGCCGCCGAACTGCACCATGAGGTAGGCGTTTCCATCGGGAAGCTCGTCGAGCGCGTCCGGGTTGATGCCCTTGATCTGCTGGTCGTGGATCAGCCGGTGGTCCAGCCCTTCCAACGCGATGGGCTCGTGCGGCAACACGGCCGGGACCGCGTCGGCGGCGGTCATGACGCTGTCAAAGCCGAGCACCACCAGGGTGCGCTCCTTCACGACCGGGACCAGCTCGAGCTCGGCGTGCAGGACGCTGACGAGCGTGGCTTCGCTGCCCACCAGCAGCCCGGCGACGTCGAAGTTGTGCTCGGGCAGGACCGAGTCGAGGTTGTAGCCGGACACCCGCCGCGGGATGTCCGGGTACCGCTTGCGGATCTCGTCCGCGTAGGCGTCGCGCAGCCGCCGCAGCTGGCGGTAGACGGCGGCCCGCCGGTCGCCGTGCCGCTCAATGACGGCGTACTCGTCGTCGGACGTCTCGCCGCACCAGAACCGGGTGCCGTCGTAGAGGAGCACCTCGAGGCGGGCGATGTTGTCCACGACCTTGCCAGTTCGTTGCGCGGTGGCGCCGCAGGAGTTGTTGCCGATCATTCCGCCGAGCGTGCAGTTCGGATGGGTGGCCGGCTCGGGCCCGTAGCGGAGGCCGTACGGCTTCAACTGGCCGTTGAGCACGTCGAGGACGATGCCCGGCTCCACGATGCAGGTGCGGGCGTCGACATCGACGGAGAGGAGCGTGTTGCAGTACTTGGCCCAGTCGATCATCACCGCCGCGTTTGTGCACTGCCCGGCCAGGCTGGTGCCGCCACCGCGCGAGACCACCGGTGCATCGTGGTCGCGACACACCGCTAGGGCGGCGACTGCGGCCTCGACCGTGCGGGGCACGACGACACCGATCGGCACTTGACGGAAGTTGGAGGCGTCCGTCGAGTACGCCGCCCGCGTTCCGGCGTCGAAGCGCACCTCGCCGTCGACCCGCCGGACCAGCTCTCGGCGCAACCGGTCGAGGTCGATCGCCGGCGCGGCGGGACGGCGCCGCACAGGCAGAGACAACCCTGCGTGCGTCACGCCGACGGCCCGCCTAATCCTTCTTGCCCGGCAGGAGCTCCTGGGCCTTCTGCTTGACACCCTGCTTGACGAAGCCCCAGGCGTCCTCGTCGCCGTGGATGACCGCGCTGAGCGTGGCCTTGGCCTGCTCGAACGTGGCGTGTGGCGGAATCGGCGGCACGTCCGGGTCACAGCGGATGTCCAGCACGGTCGGCCGGTCCGCAGCCAACGCCTCGTCCCAGGCGCCGCCCAATTGCTCGGGGTCGTCGAGGTTCTTGCCGGCCAGTCCGATGCTGCGGGCGAACGCCGCGTAGTCGACGTCGGGCAGTGTTTGCGACTCGGCGAACTTGGGCACCCCCTCCATGGCCCGCATCTCCCAGGTGACCTGGTTGAGGTCGTTGTTGTGCAGGACAGCCACGATCAGCCGGGGATCGCTCCATTGGTGCCAGTAGTGCGCGACGGTGATGAGCTCGGACATCCCGTTCATCTGCATGGCTCCGTCGCCCACCAGAGCGATGGCGGGCCGGTCCGGGTGTGCCCACTTGGCGCCGATCACGTACGGCACGCCGGGACCCATGGTCGCCAACGTCCCGGACAGGGAGCCACGAACGTCGCCGGTGAACCGCAGGTGCCGGGCGTACCAGTTGGCCGCGCTGCCGGAATCGGCAGCCACGATGGCGTCGACGGGCAGCCGCGTGGACAGCTCGTGGAAAATGCGCATCGGATTCACCGGATCGGCGTCGACCAGGGCGCGGCGTTCGACCACCTCCCACCAGCCGGCCACGTCCGACTCGATCGACTCGCGCCACGCCCGGTCGCTCTTCCTCTCCAACAGCGGAATCAGCGCCTGGAGCGTGGCCTTGGCGTCGCCGACCAGATTGAGCTCGTACGGGTAGCGCATGCCGATCCACTTTCCAGACCGATCGATCTGCACCGCCCGGGCCTGGCCGAACTTGGGCAGGAACTGCGTGTACGGGAAGTTGGAGCCGACGGTGAGCAGCGTGTCGCAGCCCATCATCAGCTTGTACGACGGGACGCTGCCGAGCAGGCCGATCGGTCCGGTCACCCACGGCAGGTCGTCGGGAAGCACGTCCTTGCCAAGTAGCGCCTTGGCCGCGCCGGCGCCGAGCCGGTCGGCTACCTCGGTCAGTTCGGCCACGCAGCCTCGCGCACCCTGCCCGACCAGCATCGCCACCTTCTCGCCGGCGTTGAGGATGTCCGCGGCCTGTCGGACGGCGTCGTCGTCAGGCGTGACCGTCGGCCAGCTGGTGCCCAGGCTTGACGGAACCTGCTTGAACGCATGCTCGGGCGGTTCGTAAGGCAGATCGAAGACGTCGGACGGGAAGATCACGCAGGTCGGCGCCTGCTCGGTCTCGGCGATGCGGATGGCTCGGTCGATCAGGTTGGGCATCTGCTGCGGCACGATGCACATCTGCACGTAATCGCTGCACACGTCCTTGAACAGGCTGAGCAGATCGACCTCCTGCTGGTACGACCCGCCCATCGCGGAACGCTCGGTCTGTCCGACGATCGCCACCACCGGGACGTGATCGAGCTTGGCGTCGTACAGGCCGTTCAGCAGGTGGATGGCGCCCGGGCCGCTGGTGGCGACGCAGACGCCGACCCGGCCTGAGAACTTGGCGTACCCGACCGCCGCGAACGCGGCCATCTCCTCGTGCCGAGCCTGCACGAACTGCGGCTTGTCCCCGGCGCGGCTCCACGCGGCCAGCAAGCCGTTGATGCCGTCGCCTGGATAGCCGAAGACTTGACCGACCTGCCACTCCCGCAGGCGAGCTAAGAGAACGTCACCAACTGTGTCTGCCATCGAATCTCCTCAGCTCACGCGTCGACGTCGAACGGCATGGCTGTGCCATGCCGGCGCGGACGGATGTCGGTCTCGGTTGACCAGAAGGGCCATGGATTCAGGCTCGATGCCGATTGTCCACCGGCCGCCAAAAGTTGTCTAGTACCAATATTTGCAATTTGCAAGCAATGAAGAGACACTCGGAGCATGGCGAACAGTGCGGCCAGCCCGGCCACTGCAACCGTCTCTGGAACCGACGCCGACCAGGTGTTGGCCGCGTGTCGATTGCTCGTCTCGATAAGCGTCCGGTCGGCGAACGCTGTGGAGGACGAGGTGACCCTGCCGCAGCTGCGCATGCTCGTGGCCATCGCCAGTCACGGCCCGACTACGCTCAGTGCGCTGGCCGCAGCCACCGGGCAGCACCTGTCGAATGCGAGCCGGGCCTGCGACCGTATGGTCGCCAGCGGCTGGGTGACCCGAAACGAACACCCTGCCGACCGACGGCGGCTGCAGATCAGTCTGACCCCCGCAGGCAGGCGGATCGTCACCAAGGTGTCCGACGCACGCCGACGGATGATCATGCCGATTCTGCGCCGTATGCCCGCGAGCGGCAGGGTCCAGCTCGTCGCCGCCCTCACGGAGTTCGCCGAAGCCGGAGGGGAGCCGACCGCGGCAGACCTGTGGTCGTTGGGCTGGACCACCTAGCTAGGAGGGAGATCCGTCGTGACACGGATCGTCGTCGTCACCGGAGCGAGCGGCGGCATCGGACGAGCCACCGCCCGCGCCTTCGCGAAGCAGGGCGCCGGGGTGGCGTTGCTGGCCCGAGGGCTCGCCGGTCTGGAGGCGGCCGCCGAGGACGTGACGCGGGCCGGCGGCACGCCGCTGGTGGTGCCGGTCGACGTGGCTGACAGCGACGCCATCGGCACCGCAGCCTGCCGCGTGGAATCCGAGCTCGGTCCCATCGACGTGTGGGTCAACGTCGCCTTCACGTCGGTGTTCGCACCGTTCGACGAGATCAAGCCGGACGAGTACCTGCGGGTGACCGAGGTCAGCTATCTGGGTTACGTCTACGCCACCATGGCCGCGCTCGCGCACATGAAGCCGCGCGACCGGGGCACCATCGTCCAGGTCGGCTCGGCGCTCGCCTACCGCGGCATTCCGCTGCAGACCGCGTACTGCGGAGCCAAGCACGCCATCCAGGGATTCCACGAGGCCCTTCGGTGCGAGCTCCTGCACGAGGGCAGCAACGTCCACGTGACGATGGTTCAGATGCCGGCGGTCAACACGCCACAGTTCTCCTGGGTGCTTTCGCGCCTGCGTCGGCACGCCCAGCCGGTGCCACCCATCTTCCAGCCGGAGATGGCGGCTGACGCCGTTCTGTACGCCGCCGACCATCCGCGCCGGCGCGAGTACTGGGTCGGTTCGACCACGGCGGCCACCCTGGCCGCAAACGCCATCGCGCCTGGGCTGCTCGACCGGTACCTCAGCCGCACCGCATTCCAGTCGCAACAGACCTCTGAGCCGCAGGACCCAGCGGCGCCGGCCAACCTGTGGCAGCCCGCCGATGCGCCGGCCGGCCACGACTTCGGGGCACATGGCGAGTTCGACGCCCGGTCGCACCGGCGCGACCCGCAACTGTGGGCCTCGCAGCACCATGGCGTCGTCGCTTCCGCACTGGGCGCCCTGGCCGCGGGTGCGCTCTGGCGGCGGCACCGGAAGTGACCGACCGCCGCCTGGAGGCACACCGCTGGTACGGGGATCACCCAGGCCGCTTGCGGGCCGCCGCAGCCGTTCAGCGACGAGTTCGACGAGGTTCAGCACCAGATGAGCGGAAACCGCCGCAGGCGTTTGTGCACGCGCTGCACATCGAGACCGCCGCCGTCCTGGGACCGCTCGACGACCACCGCTAGACCGGGCGAGGCGGCTACTCGGGCTGTCCCGGCTGGGTCGCCGCTTCGTCCACCGGGCGCTGCTTGGCCTCCCAGTCGTCGGGCAGGTCGGGACTCGGCATCGAAACCGGCTGGTCCTCGTCCTCCTTGGCGACCGCTTCGGGGTCGGCCACCGGCTGGTCTTCAGGGCTCTGGTCCGGCGGAACGGGCAGATCGGTGGTGCTCATCCGAGGCCTCCAAGTGGAGTGGGGGTGGCGCAGGTGTTCGCAGCTCGCCCGTCGAGCAGGTCTGCCTGGCTGGGGACGGGCGGCTGTGTCGTGCGCTGGGCTGGAGGTTCAACTGCCATGAAACTAACGCTCGCCGGGATGGGGCAGCAAGATGCCCGACGGGTGGGCTGCCGCCGGGGCTTCCATTGCAAGTATGCTTCGGTCCCGCCGTCATATGGCGGTCTCCGCGGAAGGCGTCGGCTAACAGTGCCGGCAGGCCGTCACCCTTTCATCCTCGGGCCATGCCCCGTCCAGACGGAGGTCGTTGTGGACTTGGACGCCGCACCTTTTGCGCGACTGGCTCGCGAGTTGAGCAGCTACGGCGACCGCGCCGCCACCGTCGACGCCATCGCACAGCGCGCGGTGGAGACATTGGGCTGCACCCGGGCCGCGGTGGCCCGGGCGACCGGGGATGGCTATACCTTCGAAGCCATCACCGATGAGGTGGTGCTTCCGACCGTCGAGCACATCGCGAAGACGACCCACCAGGGCCCGGCGCTGTCGGCACTACGCGACAAATCCACGGTGCTCCTGGACGACGTCCGCCAAGAAACTCGCTGGCCGGACTACTGCGCACTACTCGCGGAGTTGACGCCGATCCGGTCGGCGCTCGGGTTCTACCTTGAACTCGACGGCGTGCCGCTCGGCGTGCTCATGTTCTACGAGGACGAACCCAACTGGTTCACCGACGACCGCATCGATTTGGGCTCCGTCTACGCCGACCACGCCACCGTGGCGCTGGCCAAGGCGGCTGAGCATGATCATGCCGCGCATTTGACCATCGCGTTGCAGACGAACCGGATCATCGCGGAGGCCATCGGGATCTTGATGTCCACGTACAAGATCAACGAGCAGCAAGCCTTCGACCTGCTCCGGCTGGCGTCGCAGCACACCAACCGGAAGCTGCGCGACGTCGCCGCCGACGTGGCTCATACCGGGGCCCTCCCCGAGCGGCTACCGGCCCGAGCGCCTCGCTAGGCACTCGGTCGGCGCGCCTCGTCGGGCGTAACCTAGTGGTAGCGGCGCGAACAGTGATGCCGAATCTCGTTCGGCTCAGTCGAGCAGCCTGCCGAGCCGAACTTCAGGACTGTGAGGTCCTCAGATGACTACGACCACCGACTACGGGCTGTTGCGCGTTCCACGCACCCGCGGCGCCCTCAGCGGCCTGCTCCTAGTGCTCCTGGGTGCGTGGGGAGCGCTGATCGCATTCATCGGCCCCTACTTCAACTACTCCTACCGTTCCGACGACACCTGGGTCTGGACGTCTCAACGCGGCTGGCTCGAGGTGCTGCCCGGCGCGGTCACCGTTGTGGGCGGCTTGGTGCTGCTGCTGAGCGGAAGTCGCATCGGCGCCAGCTTCGGCGCCTGGCTCGGCGTGGCCGGCGGCGTCTGGTTCGTGGTCGGCCGCAGCCTCGGCGACCTGCTTAACATCGGGTCGATCGGCCAGCCGACCGCATCCAGCGAAGGCGGCCGCGCGCTTGCTGAGTTGGGCTACTTCGACGCGCTCGGGGCGGCGATCATCCTCGTCGCCGGCTTCGCCCTCGGCCGGCTGTCGATCGTCGCGGCCCGCGACGTCCGCGGCACGCCTAGCCCCGAAGCCGAGCCGCCGCCTCAGCATGCCGCTGAGGTCGACGAAGGCGAGGTCGATCGACGGGACATCGACCAACGTCACGACGACGAGCGTCGGTCAGAACCGGTCGACGAGACCTCCGCCGAGCAGCAAGAACACCTCGTAAACCGCGAAACCTAGCCAACCGCCAGGTCAGCCACGACAGCCGAGCGCGTCGTCGCGGTTTAGACCCAATGCGCTGGCGGATCGGGTCGCGACGCAAGCAGTTGCTCGCGTCCGGACCGCGGATAGGGCTAGCCTGCGAAGAGGCGGTTCAACCAGCAGCCGGGATCGCGAGAAGTAGTCCGGAGGCAGGGAGATGCGCCCATGGTGACGTGGCGAGCACCGACGACCGCCCGCGAGGCGGCCCGCAGTGAGCCTATGCAGTTACTCGCCCGTTTCGGCCTAGCGGCCCGTGCGTGCGTCTATCTGCTCATCGGCATTCTGGCCGTGGCCGTGGCCGCCGGGCACCGACGCCGTGAGGCCGACCAGCGCGGCGCCATGCAGGAGCTGACCCGCCATACCGGCGGCACGGTGCTCCTTTGGCTCATCGCCATAGGGCTGTTCGCCTATGCGTTGTGGCGCTTCGCCGAGGCCGCGTTCGGCACGATTGGCGAGGGACGCAAGGTCGGACCGCGCATCCAGTCCTTCGTGCGTGGGCTGATCTACACATTCTTCGCCGTCAGTGCGGTAAGGGTGGCGGCGCACGCGCATCCCGGCAGCCAACGCGGTCAGCAAGAACTCTGGACGGCGAAGGCGCTACAACATTCCGGAGGACGCGTCGTGGTCGGCATCATCGGCGCCATCGTGGTCGTCTGCGGCCTGGTGCTGGTATGGGAGGGCCTCACCCGCAAGTTCGAGAAATACTTCAAACTCGCCGAGATGACGCCGCGCCAGCGCCGCGTCGTCGAGTTCCTGGGCACCGTCGGCGGGGTCAGCCGCGGCATCGTCTTCGCCGTCGCCGGCGTTCTCGTCATCGTGGCCGCGGTCCAGGCCAAGCCGAGTAAGTCCGGCGGCCTGGATAGGGCGCTACGCGAGTTGGCCAACACTCCGTTGGGGCCGGCACTGCTCGTCGCCGCCGGCATCGGACTCGCGCTGTTCGGCCTCTACGGCTTCGCTGAGGCCCGGTGGCGCCGGACGTGACGTCGCTGACGGAGCGCCGCGACGTACCGCGGCGCTCTGGGTGGCGATCGAATCTCACGGTCGCGCTGACGCGGCTGGTTCCGGCCGCCATCGCGATCTGGGCGCTCATGGCCGTCCTCGGCTACCTGCTGACCCGTCCGTGGCACCACACGGCATTCGAGCGGCGGGACGCCTGGATCAACCGTTATCTGGCCGAACACCGGACCAGCCTGATGAACACGGCGACCCATGCCGTGACCTATGCCTCCGACACCTACACCGTGATCATCGTGGGTCTGGTTTTCTTCGTCGGCATGCGGCTGCGGCTGGGACGTTGGCGGGAGTCGATGTTCCTGCTGGCCGCAATCGTCGGCGAGGTCTTGATCTTCATTTCCACCACACTGGTCATCCACCGCCCGCGTCCGCCGGTCCATCGATTGGACGTCGTTCCGCCCACGTCGAGCTACCCGTCCGGGCACGTGGCCGCGTCGATCGTGTTGTATGCGGGGCTGGCCATCATCGCCCTGCGTACCAGCACCCGAACGTGGCTGCGCGTCCTGGCGGTCTGGGCAGCGTTTCTGATTCCCATCGGGGTGGCCTTCTCCCGCCTCTACCGCGGGATGCACTACCCCTCTGACCTCCTCGCCGGCGCGCTGCTGGCATTCCTGTGGCTGACGGTAACGGTGTCGGTTGTCCTCAAGGGCCGCTGGTGACCGTGCCCGATCTGGCCACACACGACGAGTCGGTACGGGCAGCTCGACGCTTCGGAGCCCGCACCGTCATTGCGTTCACGGCCATCTTTCTCGTCGCGGTTCCGTTCGGTGTGCTGACGACTCTGATCGTCACCAACTCCGCCGACCTGCTCAGCGTGGATCGCCACGTCGCGTCCGCGCTGCACGGGTATGCGCTCGACCACCCGACGGTCACGCATCTCATGCGCGGCGTCGGTGCAGTGTTCTCCGCAATCGGCTGGTGGATCATCCTCACTCCAGTCGTGGCTTGGCTGCTGGTGCGCCGGCGGCCTCGGCTCGCCGCCTTCGTGGCCGTGACCGCGATCGGCAGCTCATTGCTGAACGGCTTGATCAAAACGACCGTGCACCGGGCCCGTCCGCATTTCGCCGACCCGGTGGCCACCGCGGTCGGCAAGTCGTTCCCCAGCGGGCACACCCAGGCCGCCACCGTCGGCTTTGGCCTCCTGGTGCTGGTGTTCCTGCCGTTCCTGCCCGCTCGGACGCGGCCCTGGGCATGGGTGGGTGCGGCGTTCATGGTAGTGCTCGTCGGTTTTTCGCGCGTCGCGCTCGGCGTGCACTACCTCACCGACGTCGTCGGCGCCCTGCTGATCGGCAGCGCGTGGCTGCTGGCGATGACGGCGGCCTTCTCCGCCTGGCGCAGCGAACTGCACCGGCCAGTGGTCCCCATCAGCGAGGGTCTTGAACCCGAGCCGGAGGCTATGGACGGGACTAACGCCATCGCGCCAGACTGACGCTCGTGCCGCGTAAGAGCGGGTCGACGGCGACCCACTGGTTTCTGTCCACCGCCGAGCGTGGCAACCCCGCGTCGGAAATCACCGACTGGACCGAGGACAACGACGTCACGCCGCTGGTGGACGGCGCGTCGTACTTCCCCGCCCTGCACCGTGCCCTGTGCGAAACGCGCCGCGGCGACCAGGTCTATCTTGCCGACTTCCGTGGCGACACCGAGGAGCTGCTGAACGGGCCGGGCACATCAGCGGGCGAGGTGCTGGCCGACCTGGCGGAGCGAGGTGTGCTCGTCTTCGGCCTGATCTGGCGTTCGCAGCCGGGCTGGATGGATCAGAGCGAGGGGAAGAACGCCGAGCTGGCCCGCAACATCTCCGAAGCCGGCGGCGAGGTTCTGCTGGACTCCCGAACACGGAGAGCCGGATCGCACCACCAGAAGTTCGTCGTCATCCGCCATCCGGGACGGCCGGACCGGGACGTGGCGTTCATGGGTGGCATCGACCTGGGCCGCAGCCGCAACGACGGCGGTCGCCACGATGGGGATCGGCAGGCGATGGACTTCCCGTCCGCCTACGGGAGCCATCCGCCCTGGCACGACGTCCAGGCGGCCATCCGCGGGCCGGCGGTGGCCGACATCGAGCACACCTTCCGGGAGCGCTGGTACGGCAGCACCGTGCTTGATCTGTCCAGCCCGGTGCGCATGGCCATCGACCGGGCCTACCACGCCGGCAAGCTCGTTGGCCGGGACCTGCCCGAGCCGCTGCCCGCACCGGAACCGGTCGGCACTCACGCCGTGCAGGTGCTGCGTACCTATCCGGCCCGGCTGCGCCGGTACCCGTTCGCCCCGCTCGGTGAACGCAGCATCGCCCACGCCTACCGGAAGGTCCTGGCTCGCGCCCGCCGGCTGATCTATATCGAGGACCAGTACCTGTGGGCCCCGTTCGTGGCCGATCTGATCGCCGATGCACTCCGGAGTCAGCCGGACCTGCACGTCGTCGCGGTCGTGCCCCGGTTCCCGGACAAGGACGGGACGGCGCGTTGGCCCAGCCTGGTCGGACGCGAGCAGGCCGTCAGGATCTGCCGAACCGCCGGTACGGACCGGTTCGCCATCTACGACCTCGAGAACGACTCAGGCACACCGGTCTACGTCCACGCCAAGGTTGTTGTCGTTGACGACGTCTGGGCCATGATCGGATCGGACAACCTGAATCGCAGGTCGTGGACCCACGACAGCGAGCTTTCCTGCGCCGTCCTCGACGAACGCACGGACGAGCGCGACCCGCCGGACCCGGCCGGTCAGGGCGACAACGCACGGGTGTTTGCCCGAGACCTTCGGCTGCGGCTGCTCCGCGAGCACCTGGACCGGGACGACGACATGGCCGATCTCGTCGACCCCGTCGCAGCGTTCGAGGCCCTGCAACGCAGTGCCGACGAGCTCCAGGCCTGGCACGACGGTGGGCGGTCCGGGCCTCGTCCGCCGGGTCGGCTCCGGCCGCACGTGCCCGAGCGGCTGCCCCGCCGCCATCGGGTGTGGGCGGTACCCGTCTACCGCCACGTCTACGACCCGGACGGACGCGCGCTCCGCGACCGGGTCCGGCATCGTCCGTAACCATGCGCCTCGACGACTGGTTCCTGACCGCGGAGGAACGCGGCAACTCGGCCACCGGCCTCGACCGGCGGCACGCCGACGGGCTGCCCTGGACCGCCGGCAACGAGGTCACGGCACTAATCCACGGCTCGTCCTACTTCCCCGAACTGCGCCGCTGCGTGGACCAGATGAAGGACGGCGACCTCTTGATGTTCACCGACTGGCGGGGCGACCCGGACCAGCGCGTCGACCATGACGGGTCCAGCATCTCAGACGTCTTCGCAGCGGCCGCCGAACGGGGGGTGATCGTCAAGGGCCTGATCTGGCGTTCGCACATGGACCGGCTCTCGTTCAGCGAGCAGGAGAACCGCCACCTGGGCGAGGACATCAACGCCGCCGGCGGCGAATGCCTGCGCGACATGCGGGTGCGCCCGGGCGGGTCGCACCACCAAAAGTTCGTCGTGCTGCGCCATCCCGGGCGGCCCGAGCTGGATACGGCCTTCGTGGGCGGCATCGACCTGTGCCACAGCCGCTTCGACGGACCGGAGCACCACGGGGATCCGCAGAGTCAGCCGATGGCCGTCGTCTACGGGAATCGCCCGCCGTGGCACGACGCCCAGGTCCGCATCCGGGGTCCGGCGGTCGGGGACGTCGAGGGGGTGTTCCGGGAGCGCTGGGAGGACCCGGCCAAGCTGACCCGCAACCCCGTCGACGTCGCTGCCGACTTGATCCGCCGCGAGGATCGGATCCCCAGTGAGCTGCCGGCGACGCTGGCCGATCCCGCGGCTCGCGGCCATCACAACGTCCAGTTGCTGCGCACCTACCCCCAGCGCTGGCCGCGCTACCCGTTCGCACCCTACGGCGAACGCAGCGTCGCGCGTGCCTACCAGAAGGTCGTCGCCCGTGCGCACAGCTTCGTCTATCTGGAGGACCAATACTTCTGGTCCGCGGAGGTGGTGGGCTGCTTCGCCGAGGCTCTCGCCACCAACCCGCGCCTTCGTCTCATCGTCGTGCTACCCCATCATCCTGATCAGGACGGACGCATCTCCATGCCGCCCAACCTCGTCGGCCGCCAGGAAGCCCTCGACCTGGTCTGCCAGGCCGGTGGTGGCCGGGTCGCGCTGTACGGGATCGAGAACCATGCGGGTACGCCCGTCTACGTCCACGCCAAGGTCGGCGTCGTCGACGACGTCTGGGCCTCGATCGGCTCGGACAACGTCAACCGGCGCTCGTGGACGCACGACTCCGAGCTGTCCTGCGCCGTGCTCGACGACCGACCCGACGACCGCGAACCCCGCGTGCTGGACCGGTTCGGCACCGGCGCACGCCGTTTCGCGCGCGACCTGCGCCTGAGGCTGGCTGCCGAGCACCTCGACCTCGACCCAGGGCAGGTTGACTCGGTGGTCGATCCCGGCGCGATGTTCGACGCGTTCGCCGAGAGCGCCCGGGCTCTCCAGGCCTGGCATGACGGCGGACGGTCCGGACCCCGTCCGCCGGGCCGACTGCGTCCCTACTCCCTCCCACGGCTGTCCAGGCGCACGTTGCT
The DNA here is from genome assembly GCA_036258135.1 of Jatrophihabitantaceae bacterium. Taxonomy (GTDB): domain Bacteria; phylum Actinomycetota; class Actinomycetes; order Mycobacteriales; family Jatrophihabitantaceae; genus DATAEG01. The sequence continues at coordinate 36,463 of DATAEG010000166.1, forward strand.
GTGGGCAACTCCGCTATACCGCGGCTTCTATGATCCGGACGGCCGGCCAGCCGGGCTCAAGCGCCGGAACCGCTACTGAGAGGTGCCGAACCAGCGCGCCACCCGGCTCCTGCCGAACTCCACCTTGTGCCGCAGATACGCCGCTGAGGGTCCTTCCAGTCCACCCGTGGGGGGCGTACCCGGCAGGAACGTCACATCGACGAGCGCGACCTGATCCGCGCCAACCTGGAGGTAGCACACCCCGCGTCCGTCGTACTCGCTGGTGCCGCTGTCGCCGCGCAGAGTGGCCCCGATCCGCTCGGCGACGACCGCCGCCTGGCCCTCGGCGAAGTAACCGGCCTTGGGCGTGCCCACACTGGTCACATCACCGATCGCGTATACGCCGGGGAAGCGGGTTTCCAGCGTGCGGGGGTCCACCGGGATCCAGCCGTCGACGGTCAGGCCGGACTCGACCGCCACCGCCGGTGCCCGGTGCACGGGCACCGCCAGCAGCAGGTCGAACGGCAGCTCCCGGCCGTCGCCGAGAACCGCCACCCGGCGCTGGGGATCCACGCCTCGGACCAGGCTCTCGGGTCGCCACTCGATACCCCGCGCCGCGAACTGGTCGAGCAGCAACGCCGACGCCGCCGGCGACGGCGGAATGGGGGCACCCAGCGGCATGACCAGCGAGATCGTCGAGGACTCCCGCACGCCCCGGGCGCGCAGCAGGTCGTCCAGCAGAAGGGCCGCTTCGCTCGGTGCCGGCGGGCATTTGAACGGAGTCGACGTAACCGCCACGACGACACGGCCGCCCGGGAAGTCGGCCAGCACGCTCCGCAGCGCGAACGCCCCTTCGGGTGTATAGAACTCGTGGCCGGCTTCGACAAGGCCGGGCGTGGCGTCCGGGAACAGATCTGCGCCCACCGCCACCACCAGGATGTCGGAGGTGAACTCGCCGGCGTCCGTCTCGACACGGCGCGCCATGGGTTCGATGGCCCGGATGTCGGCCTGGACGAAGCGCACGCCCGGCTTGACAAGGTCGCGGTAGTGGTGGTGCACGGCCGCCGCCGTCGCCCGGCCGAACATGACGTCCAGTTTTTGGTAGCCGAAGACGAACGCCTCGGCGCGGTCGATGAGCACCAGGTCCAGCGAATCTCCGAACTCGTCGGACAACCGGGCGGCGAGCTCCAGTCCGCCGAATCCGGCGCCCAGCACCACCACCTGCACGGCGGCAGGTTATCGCGCAGCAGACTAGGCCGACGTCCGACCGTGTCGATACGGTCGGCATGAACGCCGGCCCAAGAGGAGTGTGCTGTGAGCGATCCGAAGGCAAGCGATCTCGCCGTCGACCAGAAGCCTGAAGCAGCGAGGCCCCGCGGCAACAAGTGGACGACGTTGGTGACCGTCTGCCTCGGCACGTTCATGCTGCTGCTGGACATCACGATCGTGAACGTGGCGCTGCCCGACATCCAGGATGCGTTGAACTCCAGCTTCTCGGACCTGCAGTGGGTCGTCGACGCGTACGCCTTGACGCTGGCGGCCTTTCTGCTGACCGCCGGCAGCCTGGCCGACATGTACGGCCGCCGGCTCTTGTACATCATCGGCCTAACGATCTTCACGCTCGCGTCGCTGCTGTGCGGCGCCGCGGAGAGCACGCTCATGCTCCAGGTGTCTCGCGCGGTGCAGGGCGTGGGCGGCGCGATTATGTTCTCGGTGTCGCTGGCGCTGCTGGCCAACTCGTTCCGCGGCAAGGACCGCGGCGTCGCGTTCGGCGTGTGGGGTGCGGTCACCGGCGTCGCGGTGGCGATCGGCCCGTTGCTGGGCGGCATTCTGACCTCAGGCCTGTCGTGGCGGTGGATCTTCTTCGTGAACCTCCCGATCGGAATCGCCGCGATCGCACTGTGCATGACCAAAGTCGAGGAGTCGCGGCAAAGCCACGCCCGGCGCCCGGACTGGCCTGGATTCGTGACCTTCACCGTGGCCCTGGTCAGCCTGATCTACGGACTGATCGAATCCAGCCAACGCTCCTTCTCCGACGGTCTGGTCATCGGCTGCCTCGTGGCCGCCGCGGTACTGCTGACGGCCTTCGTCCTGGTCGAGATGCACGGCACGCATCCGATGTTCGACCTCTCACTGTTCCGGTTGCCGACGTTCACCGGCGGCGCGGTGGCCGCGTTCGGGCTGAGTGGCTCGATCTTCGCGATGTTCCTGTACCTGGTGCTCTACCTCCAGGACATCCTCGGGCTGACGCCCCTCGGGACCGGTACCCGTCTGCTCGTGGTCTCCGGCGCGATCCTGGTTACGTCGGCGATCGCGGGTCGGCTGACGTCGCACGTCCAGATCCGATTTCTCATCGGCCCCGGCCTGGCCCTGGTCGGCCTCGGCCTGCTGCTCATGCGCGGGTTGGCCGCCGGTTCCACATGGACGCACCTGCTCCCCGGCTTAATCGTGGGCGGCGTCGGCGTGGGTATGGTCAATCCCCCGCTGGCGTCGACGGCCGTCGGTGTCGTGGCACCAGAGCGGGCGGGCATGGCCTCGGGCATCAACTCGACGTTCCGGCAGGTCGGCATCGCGACTGGCATTGCGCTACTCGGCACGTTGTTCGCGAACAAAGTGACCAGCGAGGTAATCGACCGCGTCTCCACAGTGCCGCAGTTGCACGGCCAGGGCCCGAGAATCGCGGATGCCCTCAAATCCGGTGAAGCCGCGAAGGTGTTCGCCAGCACCCCGGCGCAGGTGCGCGGCCAGCTGCGGCAGGTCACGGCGGGCGCCTTCACCACCGGACTGAACCTGATCCTGCTCGTGGCCGCGCTCATCGCGCTCGGGTCCGCCGTCGTCGCCTTCTCGACGATCCGGCAGAAGGACTTCGTCCAGCAAGGCGAGTCGCCCGCCTAACGCCGGGCCGCTGGACGGACGGGCCGCGGTGGCCGGGTTCGGCGATGTGTCATACGATCGTAGTGTGGCGAAGTCAGGTACCAAGAGTCAGAAGAAGCCGACCAAGGACCGCGTCCTGTCGATCCGCATCAGTGCCGACGAGGCCCGCGAGTTGGACGAACTGGCGGACAAGACGGGTATGCCGGTGTCCACGCTGGTCCGCGAGTGGATCGCTGCCGGCCTAGCTCAGCGCCGGAGCGACTCGGTGACCGACCTGTTCGACTTCATCGCCCAAGACCTGCAACGCCTGCGCGCCTTGATTCGGTAAGCGACAGAACACCCCGTCGGTAGGATCCTGCGCCATGGGCGTGTTGAGGATCGTCTTCGCCGATGACAGCTATCTCGTCCGGGAGGGCGTCGGCGCCCTGCTCGCCGCGGTCGAGTAGATCAGCTCCTCAGTCGGGTCGTCTCTGAAGCGTGACCATGCGCGACCGGCGGACAGGTGATCTGACCGACCTGCTGGGGAGGGCCGGCCGCACGATGACGTGCGGTTCCTCCTTCGTGATCCACCGGTTCGCCGCACCGACCTCCTTCGGAGGTCTTACGCCATAGGTGATCTCCGGTCGGGGCGGGGACGCAGAACGACGCCAAGCAGAAGTCCCACCCCGGCGGCGGTGAGGTGGCCGACGGTGGTGAAGTCGGGCAGCGTCCCGAACCACGTCGCGGCGGCGAGCGGCCAGGAGAGTACGGCCGCGAGCCATAACCAGCGCCGGGCACCGGTGATGACGACGGTGCAGGCCGCGAGCATGGCCTCGGCACCGTAACTGATGCCGTAATCCAGCGTCGTCCGCACCGACTCGGGATAGCGGCCGGTCGCGACGGCGTGCCGGATGACCAGCCACGTGAACAGCGTGGCCACCACATGGCCGGTGAGAAAGATCGCGTACGCGCGCAGGGCACCGGCGTGCTTCTCCCACCACCAGAGCGCGCCGGCCACGCCGAAGCCGAGCGTGATCACGGTGCCAACGAAGAGCTGGGTGTCGACGCGAGTCAGCGTGCCGTCGAAGAACAGCAGGCTGCCGGCCAGCGCTCGTATCGGGTGATCGCGAAGGTTGACGTCGTTGGTGCTGACGGTCTCGAGGACGCGGTGCCGGCGGGCGCCGGAGACCTGGTGCAGCCACACGTGGCTGGCCAGCAAGACCAGCAGGTATGTCGCCGTGACTGGGCCAGCGCGGACGTAGCCGACCACTGGACCGGCCCGTCCCCGCCACGTCGCGCCGCCGACGATTGGCACCGCTCGGAAGCGACTAGCCCACAGCCCGCCGAGCCTCCTGCACGAGCTCGAACCAGTCGTCCGCCGGCAGCGATAGAACGACCCAGTCACGCATCGGCCGGTCGCGACCAGACGGATCGAAGGGCTGGCCGCGGCCACCTCCGATGAGCTCGGCTGCCCGGTCCCTTCCGACCTTGACCACCAGCGCGTTCTGGCTGAAGCCGGCGAACAGCTTGCCGCCCGCCTTGAGCGACGGCATGCCCATCATCTGGGTCTGATTGACGTCGGGGTCTGTGTCGAGCAGTTCCTCGACGACCCGTCGGTACTCTTTGTCGCCCGTCATCACGTTGCCTCCCGTGCTGCGTTGTCAGCCGAAGCCGTTGAGTCGGTCCACGACGCGGAAGACGTCGCCCTGGTCATAGAAGTTGACGGCCACATAGTTGGGCAACCGGCCGCGCTCACTCTGGCAGCGTTGGACGTACGGCTACATCATGTCGTAGGCGTCGATACGACGGGCGTCGGTCGCCAGCGAGCGGATGTCTTTCAGCCAGTAGTTCACGAGGAAGAGCGGATTGCCGGCGGAGCCTAGGCTGAGCCCGCAGCCGAGCGAAGCGACCGTCGGATTCGAGCGCCCAGCGCGGTCAGAAGCGCCGACCAATGCAACCGCGTCACGGCACGACCTTGGCACACGGTGGCGAATAGCGGTGCAGTGTCTTGCGATACCAGTCGCAGCCGCCGGCGACCGGCGGGCTGCTGAACCCGAACGTTGCCGCCTCGATGCAATCAGGTTGCAATGTGCGCGAGGAGAGTACGGGCGCGAGATACCGTCGAGCGGAGGCCGTGATGCGTGCCAGATACCCCGATCAAGCCGGCTTCATCGTCCGGAATGGTGTCAAGGTCGCTTACGAGGTGTTCGGCGCGGGTTCGCGGACGGTCCTTCTCTTGCCCAGCTGGTCCATCGTGCATTCTCGAGCGTGGAAGTTCCAGGTTCCTTACCTCGCCCGACACGCCCGGGTCGTCACCTTCGATGGCCGCGGCAACGGACTCTCAGACCGGCCGCGGGAGGCGGCGGCGTACGACTCAGCCGAGTTCGTCGCCGACGCTCTGGAAGTGCTGGATGCCGCGGGCGTCGATCAGGCGATCGTCGTCGGCTCGTCAAAGGGTGCGGGCTATGCGCTGGAACTCGCTTCGAAGGCGCCGGAGCGGGTCGCGGCGCTGTTTCTGATCGGACCCACGTTGGCCCGCCTGCGCCCGAACGAACCGGAGTCAGTAGCCGAGCCGGCCCGAGCACCGCGCCGGCGGCCGGTCGAAGCGCCGGCGGTCGGGTTCAACGACCGTCCCACAAATCCCGAGGGGTGGGCGCTCTACAACGCACATGTCTGGCGTCAACGGTTCCCGGACTTCCTGCGCTTCTTCTTCAGCCAGGTATTCACCGAGCCACATTCGACCAAGCCGACGGAAGACGCGACCGGGTGGGCCCTGGAAACCGATGGGGAGACTCTGGCCATCGCCGAGGGGTCGACCTACCGGGCCGCGAGCCGGGCCGAGCTGGAGAAGATGGTCACCCGGGTGCACTGCCCGACCATCGTGGTTCACGGCAGTGACGACCAGATCAGCCCGTTGGCCACCGGCGAGGCGTTGGCCGCCGCGCTTGAGGCGGACCTGTTCGTCATAGACGACGCTGGCCACCTGCCACATGTCAAAGACCCGGTGACCGTCAATCTCGCGATCCGCGCGATGCTCGACCACACCGCCGAGCCGCCGACTCAGTCGCTGCGCCGTGCCCGTGCGTTGCACCGACCGCCGCGGGTGTTGTTCCTGTCGTCGCCGATCGGGCTGGGGCATTCCCGCCGCGACGTCGAGATCGCCGACGAACTGCGCCGGCAGCGCCCGGACGTCCAGGTCGATTGGCTCGCCCAGCACCCGCTGACGGATCTGCTCGAGCGGCGCGGCGAGCGCATCCATCCGGCCTCGGCGTGTCTCGCGAACGAATCGGCACACCTCGAGTCCGAATCCGGCGAGCACGACCTGCACGCGTTCCAGTCGATCCGGCGGATGGACGAGATTCTGGTCAACAACTTCATGGTGTTCGCCGACCTCGTCGAGGAGCAGCCGTACGACGCCTGGATCGGTGACGAGGCATGGGAGCTCGACCATTTCCTGCACGAGAATCCGGAGCTCAAGCGCTCCGCGTACGTGTGGCTCACTGATTTCGTCGGCTGGTTGCCAATGCCCGACGGCGGCGAGCGGGAGGCGGATCTGACTGCCGACCACAACGCCGAGATGGTGGAGCATGTAGCCCGCTATCCGCGGCTGCGCGATCGCGCGCTGTTTGTCGGCAATGCCGATGACATCGTGCCCGACGTTCTCGGCCCGCAGCTGCCCGCGATCCGAGACTGGACACAGGACCATTTCGATTTCGTGGGATATGTAACCGGGTTCGACCCTGCCGAGGTAGCGGACACCGCAGCCATCCGCGCCGAGCTCGGCTACCGGCCCGATGAGCAGGTATGCATCGTCACGGTCGGCGGATCCGGAGTGGGCGCAGACTTGCTCCGGCGCGCAATTGCCGCCTACCCGCTGGCGAAGGAGAAGCTGCCCGCACTGCGCATGATCGTCGTCTCCGGCCCCCGGATCGACCCGGCCTCGCTGCCAAGCCATCCCGGCCTGGAGATACGCCCATACGTCCACGACCTATACCGCCACCTCGCCGTCTGCGATCTCGCCGTCGTCCAGGGCGGCCTGACCACCACGATGGAGCTGACCGCGAACCGGCGACCGTTCCTCTATGTGCCGCTGCGTCATCACTTCGAGCAGAACTTCCACGTGCGACACCGTCTCGACCGCTATCGCGCTGGGCACTGTGTCGACTACAACGAGATCGAGCCGGACGCTCTCGCGGCGCTCATCACAGCCGAGATCGGGCGCAGTGTGGATTACCGTCCGGTGGAGAGTGACGGGGCCCGGCGCGCGGCCGAACGGATAGCGGAGCTGCTCTGAGCTATTGCTCGGCGACCTCTGCTCGAGGCTGCTTCCGTGACACATCGCCGAAGCGGGCGAATAGCCGGACGAAGTTGCGCAGGATGGCCGGCGGGTGCGTGACGTGGCTGTGTCTGACCGACTCCTTCAGGGAGTCGGCGGCTTCCGGCGCGAAGTACCCGTAGTGCTTGTAGACGTCGATCCGGGTGCAGATCCCGGCGACGTCGAGCTCTGGGTGGAACTGCGTCGCGTAGACGTGCCGGCGGACGCGGAACGCCTGGACCGGGCAGTCGCGAGAGGTCGCCAGCACGATTGCGTCCGACGGCAGAGTGCGGACCGCTTCCTTGTGTCCGACGAAGGCCTCGAACACGTCCGGCAGTCCGGCCAGCAGGGGGTCCGCGCGCCCCGCGGCGGTGAGCGACACCGGCACGGACCCGATCGGCTCAGAGAACGTGTGGTCGACCGCTGCGCCAATCTGCGCGCCCAGCATGCCGATGCCGTAACAGCAACCGAGGAACGGGAAGTCGCGGGCTACCACATCGTCAAGCAGGGCCAGGAGCTCGGATTCCACGCGGCGCTGCTCGGGTGACTGGTCCGCCAGCGGGTCGCTGACGTTGAACGGGCCGCCGCCCAGAATGATGCCGGACCAGTCGTCGAGGTCGATGGTGCCCAGCGGCTCGCGATCCATGCGGATCCGCGGCAGGCTCCGCTCGTCCAGCCCGCTGAACCGCATCATGGCCGCGTACTCGTCATCAGCGGCCGCGTCCTGCGCGCGGACAGACAACAGCAGGAACGGCGGGAACGGACGTCGGTCTCGCATGGCCCACGCAGCTTAGTCCAGACGAAACCGCCCCCGGTGGCACCGCCGTCGAGGACTCTGGAGCCGTGGTTGCTGCCCTACCGGAGAGCAAGTACCACATACCCAGCCGGCGGCGTGCGCAGCTAACAGCCAGCCGCGATCGCCGCAGCTCTCTGACAGATCACCACACCAGTCGCGAAGTGAGTTGGTCGCTCCGCCAGCCGTGGGTTCGGTACTCCGCGGGTGACCCCTCGACCGCGCCGCACAGAACCAGCCGCTACGAGGGCGGCGGATCTTCGGCGCAACTGCTCCGTCCAGGTCGTTGACCCAAGTCGCGACCGCTATGCGAGCTCACCACGGTCCGCGATTCGCGCGCACGTACCCTACGACGGCGGCCGTCGCCACAGCGGTGGCACCTTCCCAACTGGGCCTCCGCAAACGCGCGATGTTCAGGACGCGAGAGACGGGCGGGTCACGCGGCGCGCCGCCGAGCGCGGATCGGCGGCTATGGTCCGGCTCGCTCCGCCAGCGCGATCTCTGGTCTGGCGATCGGGCTCGAGGACCGGAAGCCGTGCCACGCGCAGTAGATGCCGAGCGACAGCTCCCACGCGGCCTCCGGGAGTGTCAGGAGGCCAGAAGGTCCCTCTCCGTTCTTGTAGACGCCGGTCAGGATCATCACGAACGAGAGAATCAGCAGGGGGCCACCGATGAGACCCAACAGCGCCATGCGAGGCGGGACGAGCGCCGATTTGTACATCAGGTAGCCCAGTATCAAGCCGTTCCCGATGCCAGCTACGAGTCCCGGCCCCCACTCGAACGCCCACTCGTAGGTGTGCACCAGCGAGTTGCCTTGCGTGGTGAGGGCCGTGGCTTGGCTGCCACTCGCTCCGCCCAATGCAGCAGCCACAGACACGACCGAGAGCATGCTCATGATGCCGATCGCGGCGAAGACGGACTCCATGACGCGGGCGGCGACGTATCCGAGCGCGAGCGTTTCGCTCTGCCGCCTGGCAAGCGGATAGAGGACGACTGCGGTTCCGATTTGGGTGACGATCAGGCCAAACTCGAGGACCGCTGCCAGTTTCAGGCTCGCGGTGGAGGTATCCCCGGCGACGAAGCGCATGTCGGTCCAGCTCGCACCCACTCCGTGGATGAACAGAAGCCGAGCTGGGATGCTCGTTACGAATGTGCCGATGAACAACCAGCCGAAAATCCGACCAGTCCTCCGAACATCCATATGTCCTCCCCGGGGTGCTGCCACAAACCCGATGATCACGGTCAGTGGAGACCTTGACGGGCTCGGTTTAGTGAGTCAACAGGCCGTCCGCGCGGGACATCGGCAGTACTGGCTTCAGGCCGAGGAGACTCGACTTCGCCGGCCTCCCTCTGCGGCTTACGAGCCACTGGCTGTCGGCTACCGCTATTTGCGCCGGCGGGTCAGCCGCCCGTGACCACGAATTCTTCGGCTACCACCACTCCATCTAGTGTCCGTCGAGCCGTCTGCTGCGTGCCGGGGTCCCGCTGTGAACCCCGGCACGGCAGCGACAGGTCGCGCAGATCCCTCGTCAGGCGGTGATGGTCAGCGTGTGGTTGCCTGCGCTAGTCGGGACGGTGACCTCGACGCCACGGTTGGTGGTACGCACCTCGTAGTTGTGCACTGTGTGGCCATCGAGGGCGACGGTTGCCGGATGGCTGCCACGCGGGAGCGTGTGCCCGATGAACACCTGGTTAGCGTGAACACCGGCGCTCACGTCGATCGTGGTGACGTACTGGTTCCCGGTGTGGGTGGCGAGCACGTCGGCCGATCCGGAGCCGAGCATGATGTCCTGTCCCTGGGCCGAGGTCTGACCCTGCGGCACCTGGGGCACGATGTCGAGGCGTCCATGACCGAGGTCTGGGCGCACGCCCAGCCACTGGTGGACCACGGCCCAGGCCGTGCCGTAATTGCCCCACGCCTGCATGAACATCGAGCGGCAAGTCCAGCAGCGGTCGATGTTCGCGCCCTGATCGGGTGACGGGAAGATCTCCGGCATGGCGCCGGGCTGCTCGTCAGGAGTACCGCCCGTCGCCGGTTCGGAGAACATCGGCTCGGCCAGCGCGTGGGTGTAGCGCTGCTGCGCACCCGGACCCAGCCGCCCGTAGTTGCCCTCACCGACCGACTGGATCGACGTCGTCAGGCCGAAGATCACCTTCTCACCCAGGCCATTCGCACCTCCGCCGCAGCCGGTGTGGAACAACCCCGGGTTGAACGGCGGCGTGCCGCTGAAGCAGTCGTTCTCGCGGCCCGCGAGCCCCGTGTCGCCGTGGCCGAAGGGCGCCAGTCCGGGCACGGTCTCACCGTTGACGTGTAGCTCCGCCTCCATGGGGGTCTGGCCGATCCAGTGCTTCTGGAACGACTGGACGTTGCCCGGGTCGACCAAGGAGTCGGCGTACTGCATAGCGGACTGGTACCACCAGGTGCCGTCGAAGCGGTTCTGGAGCTTGCGTGCGAGGTTCATCGTCCAGGCGAACGTGGCGCCGTCATGCTTCGAGCGGGCCATGTCGGCCAGGTCATACAAGCCACGGATGAAGTAGACGGTGTTGTCGAGCTTCTCCTGGCCCATTCCGGTGCGTTCCACGTTGCCGAGCCCCTCGGGCCAGCCATCGTGGTCCGCGTCGAGGGTGTTCACGACGTAGCGCAGGTTACGCACGCTGAAGTCGTACATCTCGTCACGGAAGTGGTTGTCCCCAGTCCACCGCCAGAGCAGCGCGACGGTACTCGGGAACTTGACCGTCTCGTCGGTGTTGAAGTCGTAGCTGACGGAGCCGTCCGGGTTGGTGGTTCGAGAGTCGTGCCCGAACCAGATCGAGCCGTCCGCGACGGTCTCGTGCGCAACCACGCCCGATCGGTTGTTGAGGATGTCCGAGATATCGCGCAGCGCGCGCAGGTGATCCTCGATGGCCGCGAACTGGCCTACCGAGACCGCGGCGAATGCGGTGTACTCCGCGTCCGTCGCGAAGATCCACGGGTAGTCCGGGAAGCCGGCACCGATCCAGGTCGCCTCCGGGACAGTACCCAGCGACGCCGGGAACTGCTTGCCTTGGTTCGTCCAACGGATCTGGAGGTTCTGGGCGGTCTGCGTCAGGTCGGCGATATTTTGCTTGCCCCAGTCGATCGCGTTCTGGACCAGCGGGTCGCCAGGCAGCGACAGCTTGGTCTGCTGCGCGAGCTGGTTGCGGTACGCAACTTTGTCAGCCAGGTGCCCAGCCGGATCCTGCAACACCTGGGACAGTTCCTGCTCGGCCGGCGCCAAGCCCTGGTCGGAGCCGGCGACGCCCAGCCAGACGGTCTTCGATCCGCCCGCCGGGAGTGACAGCGTGTAGGTCAGCTCGCCACCAGTGCCCTTGCCGAACGGGCCGTCGTCGCACGCTGACGGCTTAGGGTCGGCGGGCGCTCCTGGCTCCGTGCCGGTGCACTGGTGACCGGGCTGCGGACCCCAGAACTGGCTGCCGATCGTCCCGGAGTCGGGAGTCATCGACATGCCGACGAGCGCTGCGTAGTGATGCACCGGAGCACCGGGCAGCGCGCCGTCGTCGGTGAACACCAAGTTCTGACCGTCGTAGCTGCCACTGTCGGGAAGGTTGTCGCTGGCGTTCGGCGTGACGCCGCCGAATCCCCACGGGTACTGGCCCATCAGCTCCGAGTGCGCGTCGACGGACAGCGTCGTTGTCCGTGCGGCGCCCGGGTTGGTGATCTTGAGGCCGAACAGCGCGCCGCGCCGCCCGTCCGGGACAAAGTCGGTGCGCTCGAGGGACAGCCCTGCGGTGGTGGGCAAGTCGAAGCGGGTATACCCCCAACCACTCGAGAATTTCGTGGCCGGGCCGACCCATTGGCCGTCAAGCCCGAACCAAACGCCGTCGAGCAGCTTCAACGGTGGCGTCCAAATGCCGCCCATCTCGCCGGTGATGTGCCAACCGTTGGCGTAGAACCGACCGTTCTCGAAGCCGATCGAGTAGGCCCGGGTGCCAGCGGCGACCTCGCGCCGATCTGCCAGCCGAGTCGTAACAGACAGCTCCGTCGAGTCCGCTGCTGGCTGGGCCGTTCGCCTCGGAGCGGCATAGGCCGAATCCCACAGCGACATGCTGACGACAACGACGAGCACCGACATCAGGCCGGTGAACCTTCGCGACATGACGGCCTCCTCAGCCGATTCAGGTACGGACCTGATGGCCGGAGCGACGCACGACGAAGCCTCCCGTGAGCCGCCGTCGTCTCGACGACACATGCGCACGTCCAGCCAAGCCGGACAATCGACTCTCCATCGCTTCAGCACAGGATGTCAAGGTCTGTGGATGACCTCGGCGCCGCAAGACCGGCTGAACATGCGGGTTACGAGTGGTACTGGCCGATCTGCAAAACGTTTCCGTCCGGATCCTTGAACCAGGCGCCCCGAGCGCCACTGGGGTGCTCGGCGATCCCGTCCACGGTCTTTATGCCTGGCAAGTCGTATTCCTCAAACACGACCCCACGCTCGCGCAACTCCTTGACCGTGGCGTGCACGTCCTCGACTTCGAACCGCATGCAGGTGCTCTGCGCCGTGCCCGCGAATCGGGATTGGTAGACCAGGAACCACGTCCCACCGCGCATTTCGTACCGGATCCCCGATCCGGCACGCTCATCCCACGGCACTAAGCCGAGCGTGCCCGAGTAGAACTCCTTCGCGCGGTCGAGATCCTCAACCGCGATCATCGCGTGCGTGCTCGCCGATTGATCCAGCATGAGATCACCCCACGGGCAGGCTATGCCCGACTCACCGCGCGGTATAGCGCAGCGGTGCGGCGCCAGGTATTACCAGGCGATGGTGACGGTTCGGCTGACCGTGGCCGAGACGTTGCCGCCGCGGTCGATCGCCACGAGTCGGAATGTGTACGCGCCGTCTTGGCCGGCAAACGCGGTGCCGTCGTCGGTCTGGCCCTCCCAGAACGTGTAGAGCGACGCCTGGGTGTTCGCGGGTACGGGGTGCCACCTCCATCCGCCGACGAGGGTGCTGGTATTTCCGTACGGATCGTCGGTGACGACGGTGTGCCAGGGTCCGCCGGCGAGCGAGACGGTGATTCGGACGTAAACGATCTCGTAGGCGGGCGCGACCACACGGAACCAGATCGATGGCACGAGGAGCGTGATGACGCCGAAGACTTGCACGTCCGCGAGTGCGGGCGGCGTTACCGCGGTCGCGATGAGCGTGGTGTCCAAGGTCGGCACGTGCGCGAGGTCGCCGGCTTGGATCCGGGGGCAGAGTTCCCCTGGTTGATAGGCGCCGTTGTGGAAGTTGTTGTGGTTCTCGACATGTTCTGTGCCAGCGATAGCGATGTCGAACAGCGTCGGATCGGTGCCGCCGCAGACCCGCAGGCCGTTCGCCTCGTAGGAGTATTCGACGACGCCGTCGCAACGGCTCTCGTCGATGTCGTCGATGCTGCCGTCCCAGTCCCACCATTTGTAATCCAGCTGGTCGACCCAGGTCCACCAGATGTTGTGATATTGGAGCGCGGCGGCGGTGTTGGCGACTTGTACGCGTTGCGCTGCGGTTATGGCGAGTGGCGCCCGGCCACCGTGAAAAGTCTTGTCAGGATGGCCTTCCTGGAAGGTCAGCACGAAGTCGTCGAGTAGGAATCTCATCTGGGACGCGAGGTCCGCGCCCGGCGAGCTCAGCGACCGGTACGCCGCGGCCGGCACGATGGTATCGCTCCAGCCAATGCCTCCGGCGGCGTTGATCGCCCAGAGCGTCCCTTCGAATCCGGACGGTTGCCCCGGTACGAAACCCTCGTAGATGCCGGCGTGCCAGTGAGTGCCGGGCAGTACCAGGTCGCGGTAGATCGCGTCGCCGAGGTGTAGTCCAGTGGGGAACGGCAAGCCGGTGAACTCGAACGGCCGCTTGACGTGCCCGATGTCGGACGGGTCGAGCGGTTCGAGACGGTTCTGGTCGAGATAATGACCCAGCGCGTTTGGCAGCATCCGCAGGCCGTTGGCCCTGATCATCCGCACACTCGGCGGCAGGGTGTCGGGATCGAGCAGGCTGGCTGCGTCTGCCCCAAGACGGCGATCGCCGCCGCTGACGATGGCGACGAGCCGCTCGCGAGTTGCCGTGGAGAATCCACCGGCCAGCAGCGTCGCGGCGAGGACGAAGCTGTCCGCGTGTCCTGCGTCGTACAGCTCGGTGAGCCGCTCTGGCCGTGGCCCGAGGAAGCCCCGGACGGCCGCAACCCCGGTCAGCCCCGGTGACGTGGCCAGCTGGCTGACGAACGTGGCGACGTGTTCGACAGGGAGCAGATCACCGGCGGCGCACAACAACACGGCGTGTTCGTCCGCGGTCGACGCGTCGTCCGCCGCGCGCAACACAGCCGTCCGGTCGCCGCTTTCGACCAGCGCTCGCAGCGCAGCCGCGGTAACCGGCGGGCGGGCACCAGGACCAGCTGGGCGACCGGCGCGGGCCGTGGCCAGCGCCGCTTCGTCGGCGACTAGCCCTACTCGGTCGCGAACTAACTCGGACAGCTGTTTGGTTGTGACCGGCGACGCATCCCGGTGCAGCATCCGGGTGGCTTTCGCGCGCACCTCTGACGGTGTGCCGCGATCCGCGGCGATCTGCCGCAGGCTCGCCCACCAGCCTTCGGTTGCTGCTGGGTCGGGTGTGCCATCCGCCGTGAGGCGTACCACCGTGTCGAGAAAGTCGAGCAGTACCAGACGCAGCGCCGGCGGCGTGTCGTCAGCGCCGGCGAGCACTTGCGCAGCCGTCCGCCCGTCCGAGCGCTCCAGCCAGTCGCGAAGTCCTGGCAGGATCGCGTAGCCGAGCACGTCGACGGGCATCTCGCGGGCGAGCTCCCTCAACGTTCCGGCGAATCGCTCCGCAGGTCCCGCACTCGACAACCGGGCCAGCAGTTCGGCCCGTTCCGTCTCAGACGCCGCATGAGAGAGCAGTTGCTCGCGCAGCAAGACGATCAGTTGATTGTCTTCGGGCATCATTTCCTCGCTGGTTCGATCAGCCGAGTCGCTCTTTCGGAGCGTGGCGGCAGTAGATCAATCCCGACTGTCTCCGTTGCGAAACCCAAGGTCAAGAGAGGAGCGTTCGGTGACGTGAGAATCCAGGTCCGCGAGCCGCCGCCGATTCGACGGACCAGGTACCGGGGAGGCGGAGATAGACATGCTCTGGGGAGTAGCCACGTCCGGGCACCAGGTGGAGGGCAATTCGACCGACGATTGGTCAATCTTCGAAAGCGATCCGAGTATCAGGCACAAGGTTCGGACGAACGCTGCAGCTGGCGGCGTCGTTATGAACACCGCCCCCGCCGGCCCGGCGCTGCGGCATCACAACCTCGACGAGTTGCGCCGCGACCTAGACCGGGCGGCGGCACTTGGCTGCACGGCGTATCGCTTCTCGGTCGAGTGGAGCCGGGTCGAGCCGAGTCGGGGCACGTTCTCCAGCGAGCTGGCCGACTACTACGTGCCAGTGGTCAGGGAACTGCGCCTGCGCGGACTCGAACCGTTCGTCACGCTGAACCATTTGACCCTTCCGCAATGGGCGCTCACCCCGTCGCGCACGCATCTTGATTTCAATATCTTCGGCCAGCAGTTCGTAGAGACCTACGATTCGGACCCAGGCTTCCAGGCATCGCTGAGGGGCTGGGAGAACCCCGTACTCATTTCGGCGTTCGCGACCTATTGCGACGCGGTGGTCAAGGCACTGGCACCAGCGGGTGTGAAATGGTGGATGACGCTCAACGAGCCCGTTGGCTCGATGATTGGCGCCGGTTACTTCGGCAGCGTGTGGTCGCCGGGATTCCTCGGTGACTACGCGCGCGGCAAGACCGCGTACCTGAACCTCCTGCGTGCGCACCTGACGGCATTTCAGGTGATCAAGGGGCTCGACCCGTCCGCGCAGGTCGGATTCGCACACAACATGATGTCCGTGGTGCCGCTCGGAGACGATCCCGACCCGGCCCGCCGATTCGACTACTTCTATCACCGGCACATCTTGGATTCGCTGAACACCGGAGTCGTGGACGTCGAAATCGACGCCGACCCTGGCGCACAGGACAGACAGCCGCCCGGCACGTTCTTCGGATCGGGGGCGGTCCCGTGGCGTCGCGCCTTCGACTTCATCGGCGTCAACTACTACTTCCGGGCCCGGGTGTACTGGGACGCGTTCATCGGCCTGAAGGGCGGCCGCTACTCCGGCGGCAGATTCGATCCGGACCAGTCGGCGCACGGGATCACCCATGCCTCGACCGGCAAACTGACTGGGCTCGGATGGGAACTCCACCCCGACGGGCTACGCGAGATCCTGCTCGAGTTGAAGAACCGGTACAACGCGCCGCTGGTGGTGACCGAATTCGGCATGTCCGAGAGCCGGGAGGCGCTGCGGGGCCCACATCTGGTCGCGCACGCGAGCGCGATCGAGGCCGCCCGAGCCGCTGGGGCGGACGTCCGAGCGGCCTTTTACTGGACGCTCTCCGACAACTGGGAACTGACGTACCACTATGAACCCCGCGGCAGGTTCGGGCTCTTCACTGTCGACCGGACACCCGGGCCAGGCGGACTCCCATTGACCCGCTCGATGACGGATGCCGCCCTTGCCCTACGCAGCCTGGCCGTCGGCGCGGTCAGCCTCGCGGTCGAGGTCCGGCACGGTGCGCTTTCGTCGGATGGTGGCACGCTGATACCGCCGGTGCGCAGCCCCGGCGCGCTCTACCGGACCAGTGTGGGCGGGTTCCAATACTTGCTCTGGCTGGCCCGCTCGGGCCGTGCCACACGAGATCTGGACGCGCTGGTGTACTCCTTCGGCGGCGCCAGGTGGTCCTCAGCAACCGTGCACCGCTGGGATGCCAACACCCGGCAACTCACGCTTACCACTCAGGTCGCTGACTACCTCAAGCCCACCGATTGGCGGCTCGAGCTCGCAGCCGACCTGCTTGCTGGCTCCGGTGAGGTCGACAACGGGCCAGCGATAACCGTGCAGCGCGTCATCTGGGACGGACTATTCAGCGGTGACGGGTGGCTCGCCCGACTCCGACTGGTGCCCACCGAGGAACCCGCGGCTGAACCGATCGTGGCGATGCGGCTATTGCCACCTAACGGCGACTGGATCAACGCCGACACCGTCCAAGTGAATTCCATCGGCCAGCTCACCGGCACACTAGGCGGCGCCCCACTCACTGGCACGGTCATCGCGACACCCGTGGCTGGCGCCGAACCCGACGTACGTCTGTCGCTAACCGTCAGATTCGCCGCTACCACCAGCACCCTCTCGCTCATTCGGCTGTCGGACGACGTCGCCGCTTGCCCCGGCATCGACCCCGTGACCACAGAGCCGGGGGCACCGCTGTGCGTCACCAGCCCGGCCGCCGATGAACTCCACGTGCTGGCCGCCGACACCACCGGACGCATCCTCGGCTGCCACTGGACCCCGGCCACCGCATGGACAACATGGGCGCCGGTTCAGGCCGGCGTCACCGGCCCGGCCGGCTGGGTCAGCGCTGCCAGCCGACGCCCCGGACAACTCGACCTGATCACCGCCGGCGCCGACGGCCGCATCTACACCGCGGCCCGCGACCCGGCCGGCCAGTGGGCCGGCTGGTGGGTACTGCCCGGGATGCAAACCCACCCCGGCGCACCGGTATGCATCACCAGCCCCGCGCCCGATGAACTCCACGTGCTGGCCGCCGACACCACCGGACGCATCCTCGGCTGCCACTGGACCCCCACCACCACATGGACAGAGTGGGCCGCCTTCGGCCAGCCGGCCTGAGCCCGAACGGCCCACGCGAACGCGGACACCTGCGATGTTCCTGACTCGGGACAATCGGATGCGTGCGGGCAGTGACGGTGTTTCTCTGCGGCGACGTGATGCTCGGGCGCGGTGTGGATCAGATCCTCCCCCATCCGGGCAACCCGACGCTGCATGAGCAGCACGTGCGCGACGCGCGTCAATATGTCGAGTTGGCCCAACTACGGAACGGTCCCATCCCGTATCCGGTAGGCGATGCGTGGCCGTGGGGCGACGCCCTCCAGGTACTGGACGATCTGGCACCGGAAGTCCGGATCATCAATCTCGAGACGAGCATCACCCAGGCCGACGATTTCGCGCCGGGCAAGGGCGTGCACTATCGGATGAGTCCCGGCAACGTGCCCTGCCTGGCCGCGGCCGCGCCAGATGTGTGTGCCTTGGCGAACAACCACGTGCTCGACTTCGGCAGTCAGGGGCTGGCCGACACACTCGACGTGCTGCGCCGTGCGGGCATTCGCGGGGTGGGAGCCGGTCACGACCTGGGCGACACGCGCGAGCCTGCGGTCATCCCGATCTCTGGCGGCGGACGGGTCATGGTCGTCTCCTGCGGGCTTGCCTCCAGCGGCATTCCGCCGAGCTGGGCTGCGGCCTCCAATCGGTCAGGCGTCAACCTCGTCGCGGACCTCTCTGAGCGCAGTGCCGCCGAGATCATCGCCCAGGTCGGCGGCGTGCGGAAGGCGGGCGACATGGTCGTCGTCTCCATCCATTGGGGCACCAACTGGGGGTACGAGGTGCCGGCCGCTCACCGCCGGTTCGCGCATCGGCTCATCGAAGGTGGAGTCGACATCGTGCACGGGCACTCCTCCCATCACCCGCGACCGATCGAGATCTACCGCGGCAAGCTTGTGCTGTATGGCTGCGGCGATTTCATCGACGACTACGAGGGCATCGCCGGCTACGAGAGTTACCGGGCCGACCTGCGCCTCATGTACTTCGTGTCGTTCGATCAGGATGCCGGAGCGGTGCAGGGTCTCCGGATCATTCCGATGCAAGCCCGCACAATGCGGCTGCGCCACGCCTCGCTGGCGGACTCGGCGTGGCTGGGGCAGATCCTCAACGAGATCAGCCGACCGTTCGCAACGCGCGTCGACGCTGGCTCAGCCGGCGCGCTGACCGCAGCGTCGCGTAGCACTCTGGACGCGACGGCAGAAGGCGCCGCCGGTCAATGAAGGCTAGGGAGGCCACAGCATGAACGTGCGCATGATCAGGTTCGGATCTATCGAGGTTGACGGGCATCAGTACGAGCACGACATCATCATCGACGGTGGCGACGTGCGGAAACGGAAGAAGAAGCCCTCCAAGCCGCACCGCGAGCAATTCGGGCACACTCCGCTGTCGGCTGCCGAGGACCTGCCGTGGGGCGGACGCCGGCTGATCATCGGCACGGGAGCCTATGGCTCGTTGCCGGTTATGTCCGACGTCATCGAGGAGGCTGGCCGTCGAGGCGTCGATGTGGACGCCGTTCCGACGAAGGAGGCGTGTGGTCTGATCGCGAGCCTCGACCCGCGTGAGATCTACGCCGTACTCCATGTCACCTGCTGACGGCGCACGGCAGGGAGCTCTGGTAAGCCAGCGGCCGCGCGCGCCTGGGCGAAGGATATCCGCGGCGTGGGTTCCGCAAGGCCTACCACGACGCCCGCGGCGAGGGAACGCAACATCACCGGAGACGACCTGATCGACGAACTGGACCGCCTCGCCGCGGTGCGGGGCTGCCCGGCCGTGCTGCGCGGCGACAACGGACCCGAGCTCGCGTGCGCCCCCATGGTCGACTGGGCCCACGAACGGGTCGGGCTCGCCTTCATCCCGCCCGGCGAGTCGTGGCGTAACGGCTAGGTCGAGTCGTTCAACAGCAGGGTCCGCGACGAATGTCTGAACATCAACATCTTCTGGAGCCTGGCCCAAGCCAGGGTCGTGATCAACGATTGGAAGCAGGACTACAACCACCGCCGACGACACAGCTCGCTCGGCTATCAGGCAGCAGCGGTCTACGCTGCAGCCTGCATCCACCGATGAAGATCGACTCTCACATCAGGTGGATCAGTTCTCGGTGTCCGGTCAGTGTTGCTAGCTTCGCCGCGAGGGCGCCTGTTCTGCGGTTGTCATCGAGGTTCGATCAGGGATGCGCCGCGAAGACGTGGGCGACGGCTCCGCCGCTGAAGGCCGTGGTGCTGATCGGCTCGATGGTGAGCGGTGCGGTGAACAGCTGCTCGCCCGAACCCAGGACGACGGGGTGGATGACAAGACGGTACTCATCGATCAAGCCGGCCTTGACCAGCGACCGGGCGAACCGTGCACCGCCCTGAGCGAGCAGGTACCCGCCGGAGTGCTCGTGCTTGAGGCGCGTGACCGCTTCGGTCAGGTCGCCGGAGACAATCGTCGTCTCGGCCCAGTCGGCGGACTTCAGGGAGTCCGAGAACACGACCTTGGGGATGTCGTTCATTGGCTTGGCGAACGGCCCGGAGGCGCTGGGCCAGAAGTCGGCCCACCTGGCGTAGGTGACGGCACCCACCAGATGCACACTGGCGTTGCTCACGGTCTCGAGGACCCAGGCCGCGCCGTCGGGAGAGCGGCCCGCGGCTTCCCAATCGGCGCTCCCGTCCGGTGGTGCGACATAGCCGTCGAGCGAGACCGACATCTTGAGGACGAGCGGGGCCATGCGCTGCTTCCTTCCGAGGGCAGAGGCGCCGGTGGCGGAGCCAACGCTACTGGCCCCGACCCAGGCCCGCGTCGTCACACCGACTGGAAGGAGGACCACAACCACTGGCGACAACACAGCGGCGTCTGTTGGGCCCGGTCACGTTGCAGCTCAGTGACCGCGCACACGTGTCGTTCGGAGCCGCCTCGCCTCCTGTCCTGCTCCAGCGATCGGACACGAACGGGCATGATGCGCCGGGTCACCAGGCGACCGAATCGTGGCCGCGCCGGACGAAGAGAAGGGGCGTATCGTGCCCCACGCTGCGGCCTTCCGGGCCGCACAATCGCCCACCTGCTTACGCCAGCCGGGCCGAGACGGGAGATCATCCACGGCCCGCAGGCGGAGAAAGGACGGATGACATGAGGCGAGCACTTGTTGCGCTGGCGGTGACGGCGTGCACCCTACTGGCGCTGACCTGGTCGGCGAGCGTGGCCTCCGGCCAGGTGACGCAGTTCAGGTTCTCCGGGAAGTCCGCGGACGCTGCTTGGGAGACCAGCACGGCCACCAGCGTCACCGACGCCGCCGTCACCGTGTCAACGTCGAATCAAGGCTCCCATCTGTTCGTTACTCAGTTCACCGCGTACTTCGATACGAACGGCAACTTCACTGGCGCCACCGACACGATTGCCGACGTGACTAGCGGCTTTTCGTTCGCCCTCGGGCAATCGCTCGCCAGTGCCAGCCTGAGCGGATCGGGCCTGCCGGCCACGACTTGCACATTTGATGCGAACTTCAACCAGATCGGGTGCACCGCCTCGACCATCGATGTGACCGTCACCTGGACGGGCCAGGGGCCAATTAGCCGCGGCGTGACCACAAGTCATTCCAAGTCCGACGGGTTTAGTGTTACCAACCACTTCAATGGCACCTTCCGCGATGCCACAGCCACCGGGACAGTCGGAGGCCTCACGCTTAGCGCGAGCGAGCTGCACTTCGCCGATCTAGCCATCACCAAGACCGGCACCACCATCGTCTGCATCGGCAACGGCTGCTAGGCCGGATCCGAAGGCCAGATGCTGGCGCTCGCCAGTTGGCCCTGACGCGACCTTTCCGCGCACCGCAGCGTGCGGCTGCCCGACGCGCCGGAGCCTCCGATGCGGTCGCCGCGCTGACGCAAGATCAACCCCGCGTCGGGGACTGGCGCGGTCTCGCCGTAAATGCTTAGTGGCTGGCCGGCGAGGGCCGGCTAGCGGTAGGTGCCTGGCGTGACCACCTGGGCGTAGTACAGGAAGTGCGCCCGGGTGTAGGACCGATTTCCGGTGATGTTCGGGTTGAGATTGGAGCCGAGCTGGAGGTCGGCGCCGAGGAACGGGGTCCAGCCCGGCTTCGCACTCAGGTAGCTGTTGGCGTCGGCGCGCAGCAGCCCGATGAGCGTCTCGGTGACGATCCTGCCCGCGATCGGGCCGAGGGTCACCCCACCTGAGGCTGCCTTGGCCTCGGCGAGGATGTAGTACCACAGCGGGGTGGAGCTTCCGAACGGTTTGTACACGTCGGCGATGCCGCCCATGTCGCCGGGTTTGAGGGGCGGGACGCCCATGGCCTTCGCGACTTCCTGGCCCGAGGGCAGGCCCCAGGTGAGTTGCCGGAGCAGGTTGCGCTGGGGCAGTACGAGCGGGGTAGTTTGACCGCCCGGTGCTATTGCCGGCAACGGCAGGGTGAACAGGACGCTGGAGAGCTTGGTGTCGATCTTCTTGTTGTTCTTGACCTGCCCGTCGCCGAAGTCGAAGAACGTCTGCCAGCCGATGTACCGCCGCGCTGCCGGGTAGCCGCCGAGAAGGTCGCCGCGGTCGGAGTTGATCGGCCCGGAGAAGGGGGTGTCAAACACCAGCGCGAAGAAGGGATTTGCGGTGGGGCTCGTGGAGTCGCCAGTGCCGGAGGTGAAGTTGGCCCGATAGGACGGGCGGACGATCGAGTGGCCGAACCGGTAGCAGGCGGCGGCGAACTCGATCGGCATAAACGCGTTCCCGGCCTTCGGTTTGTAGAATTTGTTGCCCTTGGTGAGCACGTTGCTGACCATGGCCTGCCCGGCGATCTGCGCAAGGTGCTCGTTGACAAGCAGCCACTGGTAGTGCCAGAGCGTGATCTGGCGGGCGATGAGGAACTGGTCGTGGGCGTTGGACAAGTCGGCGCCCCGGGCCGCCGGGAACGGGCTCAGGTCGATGCTGCCCAGTTCGCTCAGCACCCGGTTGTAGAACAGGATGTGCGCGCAGTGCAGGCCCGCGATCATCACGTTCTCGTCGTTGCGCGGGTCCCCGAGGATCGCGTCGTAAGTGCCGTCACCGTTGGCCGTTCTGGGCACATCCTCGTGCACCCCGCCGGTACCGATCTTCAGCTGCGGGCCCACCGACCCATCGGGGTTCAGCACGTATAGATTCGGGCGGATACCCGGCCCACCGCCGAACACCGAGTCCAGGTCCAGCGCCGGCGTCCGGGCGTTGGGTGAGGTCAGCGGGTTCTGGCTGATGCCGAGGTGGGACGTCTGGTCGAAGGTGATGTCATGATCGGTGAACTGGCCCACGAACGTGGACCCCGCGGTCATCGTCGGATTGTCCGGGTTGGTGCCGTAGGGGTTGGTGCTCGTTGGGTTGCCGTTCACGCTCGGATCGGTGATCAGTGCTGTGGGACCCGCGGCGAGACGGTCAAGGGCGTCCATGATCCCGCCTTGCTTGCCGACTTCCTGCAGCGCTGCTCGCACCGCGTCGTTGGCTTTCGCGAACGGTGAGAGGTCGGGGAACATCCGACCGAAGTTGCCGGGATCACTAGGCGCTCCGGCGGTCTGCGGTGTCGCCGCCGCCGCCGCCGCTGACGACGAGGCGGCCCCCAGTGTGGTGGCTACTACTCCGGCGCCGGTAAGCCCCATTCCAGTCAGGAATCGGCGACGGGACGGGCCTGGATGTGGTTGCGTATCAGTCATGGAAACCTCTTTGGGAAAGCCGCGAGGGCAGCGCGAGTTGTCGGACTGGCCAGCGGCGTTCATTGGCGCAGGCAGCGTTCAGCAGTGCTGGACGACGTTGTGCCAGCGTCGAGAGGGTGACCTACCTCAGGAAGGTGAGGTCGTTCCGCGGTATGGCTGAACTCGTGTCCCCGCGCACGGCGATCCTTGGCCGACGCATCGCATAGCGATGCCGGCTAGGAGTCACGGGCTCAAATAGTACATAAGAAAACGGGACTTCAATACGAAACGGTCGTTTAGGTTCGACTCCTCCTGCTTACCCATCGGTGCAACTGACGGGTATCGACTACCGCTGCTACCCCAGGACGCCTTATTCGATGACGTCCGGGACGTTGTACTCGATGGCGTCGATGAAGATCGGCGCAGCCGACTGCGCCGTCACCTTCAGGCAGTAGGTCGGGCCACTGCCAGCGGGCTCGTCTGCTGGGGCCGGAGTGCTCCACTTGCCGACCACCTCGCGGTAGCGTGACTGGGTCGCGTGGAAGCTCAGGGTGTGCGTCGCGCCGAACACTCCGACCGTTGCCGCACCGCCAGCGGCGTTCCTCGGTGCCACGAGAGCGATCCTCGAGAAGTACCCGCAGAATGTGAACGAGGCACCAGCCGTCGTCGACCTGAGGTACGAACCGCCATACGCGGTTGAGGCTAGGACGCGCCGCCACCCGCTCGAGTGCGAGATCGAAGTGGCATACGCAGCTGACGTGTCGGAGTCGTCCGCAACGACGGGGACAAAGCCCTTGCCGTACCTTGTCGTTCCCGGCTGGCCGCCCGCGTCGTACGGCGTGAGCCGAAACTCGGTGAACTGCACCGTCGGCAGCAGCGCGGCGTAGGACGTGCCGGTGCCGTAGTAGACGACACCCCAGCTGTTGGCGTAGGTGTTGAACTGTTCGAGGATGACATGGCTGAACCCCGCGGTGCCAGGGTCGACAAGGTCCCACGTCGTCACCTCATAGGCGACACCCGCCGACTTCTCGGGCACCGTCGTCCCGACGGCTGGGAACGCTTGCCTCGGTGCGCTCACCACGGGCTCGGTCACGGCCTGGGCCACGCTCGCTGGAGCGAGAGGCCTGGTACCCAGACCGGCCAGGACAAGGATCGCCAAGCTGACGACTGCCGCCCGCCTGGTCATCACGCCCGGCACCAGCTGCCGCGATTGTTCGAGCGTTCGGCCTAGGGCGGAGCCAACACGAGCGGGCGCACGGAGCCGTCGATGCATCGCCATTCCAGCCTCCTCTGGCCGCCGAGGTCCTGTCGCCCTGCGGCGTGCTGGAAGTATCGGTCGTCACAAAATGCCGGTCAACGGCGTGCGCCGATCGGGTGTCCGGATTTGCGCAGTGCGAGATAGGCGGTCGCCCCGCCGCCAGCCATCGCGCCGGATCGCATCTGACGATGGTTCGCACCACGGGAGTCTGGGAGGTGGGCGTGGGAGCAGGAGACGACCTGCACGGCGGATAGACGCTGCTTGCGCATCACCGCAGGTCGTCTGCGTAGTCGGCCAACTCCACGAGCCCATCGGCGAAGCTTCCTCGCTTCACCTGGCGTGATATACGCGTCATCAAGCGAAGCGGAGAGCGTCTGCCCGACGTGCACAGCCACGCCGCCCTCGTCGATCGACACCTGGTCGGTACGAACCAGTTCGGGGGCGAACCTCTCCTCGACGCCGCCGTCGCCGTAATGACGTCAAGGCTGGTCTCGCGCTGCCTCGGAAATACGGGGACGTCGGCAGGTTGAAGCTCTCAC
The DNA here is from genome assembly GCA_036258135.1 of Jatrophihabitantaceae bacterium. Lineage (GTDB taxonomy): Bacteria > Actinomycetota > Actinomycetes > Mycobacteriales > Jatrophihabitantaceae > DATAEG01. The sequence goes on from DATAEG010000166.1 coordinate 61,570, forward strand.
CGACAGGTCGGTGCCGGGATGACAGACAGCGGGGGCCCAGCCTTAGGGCCCGAATATGCCGATGGTGGGGAAGAGGGTGATCCCGGAGGCCGTAATCACCACGCGCCGCATCGAGATGGTCTCGAACGTCGTCAGCGGCCGGCCCAGCGCGTTCGCAGCTGCTGTGGCAATCGCAGTGTTGACCGCGTCTTCCACCGCCACCGTGACCGCTGCCCGCAGCAGCGGCTCGATCGCCGCCTTTCCGCCCTCGAACAGCGCAGTCCCGACAAGTGATCCGGTGACTGCGCCCGCGAGGCTGGCCGACGCGATCGTGCCCGGTGCCGCGACCACGGTGCAGATCTTCGTCTCGACTGCCGTCATGCTGCGTGAGGGGACGACGGTGCACACATAGTTGTAGGTGAGCGGGAGCACGCCGAGCGCGACACCGGCGATGGTCAGGGTGAGGCTCCCGGCGGGGGTACCCACCGTCGGGGTGATGGAGGTGATGGTGAGGTTGGCGACCGCGGGGATCTTCGCGGCGGCGAACGCCGCGGCGACCTGTGCGGCCGTCACCACTATCGGGCCCGGGATGACGATCGTGATCGCGCCGGTTGGGTTGCCGGGCGCGCCGTCGTAGAGCGTTTCCATCGCACCCGAGCGGAACAGCGGCCCGGTGAACGTCGCGTTCGGTGCCTCGTCAACGCTGATCGCCAGCAACGCACCCAACGGATCGCACGGGCCATTCACGAAAGACAGCTGACCGCCCTGACTACTCTGCACGGTCTGGTTCTCCACCGGAGACGCGACCGCGGACAGCCGCCACAGCGTGCCGCTCAGCGGCTGCGTCACCGCGCCGCCCCCACCGGCCGTCAAATTGTTAACCACCACCTGGGTGGAGAAGCCGCCGAAAGCGATCAGGCAGGCCTTCAGCTTCTGCTGCTTATTAGCGATCTGCTGCTGGATGTTGAGGTTCTTGGCAACCGCCTGCCACCTCGCCTCGCCGACGAGCTCGCCCACCTCGACGATCTGCGCCTCGAGCTGGTCTATCTCGTCGACGAGCAATTGGCACTGCGGCGGGACGGGCATAGCACTCCTCGCGCCGGGCAATCAACTCAGGTCTATGCGCCACGTCGATGCCCGTTCAATGACCGGCCGATCGCAGTGCAGGCGCTCCCGGCCTCGTCGGCGTCACCGCCACGCCACCCGACACGGTCGAAACGTGTTTGATCACCGCCGACCAGGCACCGCACGGGGATGCTCGCCGAGGTCCGGAACGCGGTCTGACGCGTGAGGTGACTTACTCACAGATTCCTGAGTTATCGCATTTCGC
>DATAEG010000167.1:0-7472 GCA_036258135.1 Jatrophihabitantaceae bacterium
CGGACCCCAGATGACCACCCCATGACCCTCGAGGTCGATACCGCGCCGCCCGGCCCGCCCGGTCAGCTGGGTGTACTCGCCAGGGGTCAGGTCGACGTGCGTGTCCCCGTTGAACTTGCGCAGCCGGTCGAGCACGACCGACCGGGCCGGCATGTTGATACCCAGTGCCAGCGTTTCGGTGGCGAACACGGCCTTCACCAGACCGGCACTGAACAGCTCCTCGACGGTCTCCTTGAAGGCGGGCACCAGGCCGGCGTGGTGGGCGGCCAAGCCGCGGCGCAACCCGTCCAGCCAGTCCCAGTAGCCGAGCACGGCGAGATCCTCACTGGCCAGGCCCGCGGTGCGGGCCTCGGCGATCGCCTCGATCTCGGACCGCTCGTCCTCGCCGGTCAGCCACATCCCGGACTGGACGCAGCTGCGCACTGCGGCGTCGCAGCCAGCCCGGCTGAAGATGAACACAATGGCCGGGAGCAGCGCTTCCCGGTCGAGACGGGCGATGACGTCGGGGTAGCTCGGCGGGCGCCAGCCGCGCACTGGACGCGGCCCGCGCAGCCGGCCGCGGCTGCCCGGATCCATGCGGCGCAGCCGGTCGGAGACGTGCCGCAGCAGTTGCGGGTCCAGAACCGTCTGGGCGGCATCGTCGAACAGATCGAACAGCTGGTTGCCGACGAGCATGTGCTGCCAGAGCGGCACCGGCCGTTGCTCGTGGACGATCACCTCGGTCCTGCCGCGCACCGTGGCCAGCCACTCGCCGAACTCCTCGGCGTTCGACACCGTGGCCGAGAGGGCCGCGATCTGGACCGACTCGGGCAGGTGGATGATCACTTCCTCCCACACCGCGCCACGGAACTGGTCACCGAGGTAGTGCACCTCGTCGAGCACGACGAAGCTGAGCCCGCGCAGCGCGTCGCTGCCGACGTAGAGCATGTTGCGCAGCACCTCGGTGGTCATGACCACGACGGGCGCGAAGGGGTTAATGCTGACGTCGCCGGTCAGCAACCCGACCCGGTCGGCGCCATACCTGCCGACGAGATCGCGGTACTTCTGGTTCGACAGGGCCTTGATCGGCGTCGTGTAGAAGCACTTGCCTCCGGTGCGGACCGCCCGGTGCACCGCGAATTCGCCGACTACCGTCTTGCCCGCGCCGGTGGGGGCGCATACGAGGACGGAGTGGCCGGCGAGCAGGCTCTCGATGCCCTCGAGCTGAAAATCGTCCAGCTCGAACGGGTACTCGGCACGGAACTCGGCGAGCTCAGGCGCCCGGCGCCGCGTCCGCGCCGCCTCATAAAGCTCGGCCGGCGTGGACGTCCGCGACTGCCCGGCCATGTTCTCCAGGCTAGCCGGACGCGAGCCCCTTCACCCGAGCTCCGGGCGGGACGAGCACGGGAAGGGCCGCGGGCTCCGACCGGGACCTGAGCGGTAACGGGCCGACCCGCTCGCCGTCGGCCCAGCCGATCGTGTCCGCCTCGACGACGACCTCGGTTGCGATCTCGAACCGCACCGCGGGGTGACCGACGTGACCGCCCACGTCGAGCTTGGGCGCCATCCGGGCCAGCGTGCGGCGGGTGATCGGGCCGACAATGCAGACGGTCAGCCGGCCGTCGTCGAGCCGGGCGTCCGGCACGATGAGCTTGCCGCCTCCGTACTGCGGAGCGTTACCGACACTGATCATGGTCGCGGTCAGGTGCTCGACCCTGCCGTCAAGGACGAGCCGGTACTGACGGGGCTTGAGCCGGAGGGCCTCCACCGCGATGGCCACGTCGTACCGGCGCGGTCCGCGCGGCCAGCGCAGCCGATCGGCCGTCTCGTTGACCGCCGAGTCGAAGCCGGTGCACAGCACGGTGAACCACCAGCGCGTCCCGGCGGCGCCCTCCGTCCGGCCGAGGTCGACCCGCCGCACCGACCCCGCCCGCACCGCGTCCAAGAGCGCGGCGGCGGCCGGCACCGGATCGGCGGGGACGCCGAGCACGTCGGCTATGTCGTTGCCGGTGCCTGCTGGAATGACGCCCATCGGCACGGTTCCCCCGGCCATCTCCTGAAGGACGGCATGGGCGGTGCCGTCGCCACCGAGGGTGAGCACGGCGTCGTGGCCGGATCTCGCGGAACGCACTGCGGCCCGGGTCTCGGCCGGGCCGGGGGCGCTCAGGACCGTGACGGTCGCGCCTTCGGATAGGCAGCGCACCACAGCCGGCGCCACGTCCGCGGCGGTGCGCACGCCCGCCGCAGGGTTGACGACCAGGGCGATCCGCGGCCGGCTCACCGCCGGATCACGGGATGGCCGAATGGTCGGTCGGCCCGTCGATGCGCTCCGGCACCGGGTTGATCTGCGAGGCGACGTCGTCGGGCAGTTCCTCGGCCTGCTTGGCCGCCGCCCGCTTGTCGCGGCGCCGGTCGTGCAGGAACGTGAAGAGCACGGCCGCCTCATACAGGATGATCATCGCCACGGCCATTGCCGACATGGTGAAGGGGTCGGTGGTCGGAGTGGCCACGCCGGCGAATACGAAGATCAGGAAGATGGCCAGCCGCTGCCAGCGGCGCAGGAACTTGTAGGGCAGCACGTGCGCCAGGTTGAGCATGACGATCAACAGCGGCAGTTCGAACGACGCCCCGAACACCACGAGCATCAACACCACGAAGTTGACGTAGGCCGTGACGCTCAACGCTGCCTGGGTTCCGGTGCCGGCGGAGTTCACCAGGATCGGCAGGCCCTTCCACAGGATCGCGTACGCGAGCCCAACGCCGAGGAAGAACAGCGCCGACGACAACGCGATGAAGATCAACGTGTATTTGCGCTCGTTCTTGCGCAGGCCGGGCGTGACGAAGGCCCAGAGCTGGTAGAGCCAGAACGGCGCGGTGATGATGGCGCCGGTGATGATCGAGATCTTCAGCCGGGTGACGAAGCCGTCCAGCGGAGCGAAGAAGTTCAGCGTGCACGGGCCGTCAGCCGATCCGCCGAGACGGTGCTGGTACGGCACCGCGCAATACGGCTTCTTTAATGCGCCGAGCACCTGGTTGTAGATCAGCCATCCGATCACTGCACCGATGGCCACGATGACGAAGGAGATGATGATCCGGCGGCGAAGTTCGCGCAGATGGTCCATGACCGCCATGCGGCCCTCGGGATTGGTCCGGCGCGAGTGCCGCGGAAGGTGCACCACCGCGGTCAGCTTCCGTCGAAGGAGGCGCGCAACCGAGCGATCCGTGCCTGGATGGTCCGTGCGTCGGCGGCGACCGCCTGGAGCCCGTCGGTCGTGGGTTTCAGCCGGGCCAGATCCGCGCGCAGCCGGGCGGCCCGCCATCCCACCTGGTAGCCGCAGTAGCCCAGGACGAGCACGACGACGACCAGGGCCACGCCGAACGCGATCCAGGCCACCACGGCAGGGACTTTACTGCGACCCCGCCGGGTACGCCTCCAGAGCGGCCTTGGCCGTCACCTTGATCTCATCGGCGAGCCACTGCGGATCGAGCACAGCGACCCGGCCGTTCGAGCCGAGCACCAGCCGGCGCACCCAGGCCGGGTCGGAGACCCGCAGGCCGGCCACCCGGCCCTCGGGGGTGCCCACCACAGACTCGCACCGGTAGTACTCGCTCACCCACTCGTAGCCGGGACCGAGCTGAAGCTCGACGTGCAGATGCTCGGGTGCGGGCGCGTAGACGCCTTCGCTGCGGTCCGGTTCGATGAGGTCGTCCGGGACGTTCGCCGGCTCGTCCAGCACCTCGACGGACTCCATCCGATCGATGCGGAACACCCGAAGACCCTCGGCGCGCCGACACCACGCCTCGAGGTAGCGGCGCCGGTCGGCGGTGAACAACCGGATCGGGTCCACGGTCCGCTCCGTGGTCTCGTCCCGGGCCGCGGTGTAGTACCGCAGCGTCAGCGCCCGCCCTTCGTCCAGCGCGCGAGTCACCAAAGCCTCCGACGTCGCGTCGGTGTCCAGTGAAACGGTGACCGCATCGGCCGCGGCGACGGTTCCGCCGGCGGCGGTCTCCACCTTCGCCAGGGCGCGCTCGATGGCGTCGTGGTCAGCCAGGCCCGGGGTCTCCGCCAGGGTCCGGAGCGCGACCACCAGGGCCAGCGCCTCCTCGGCGGTCAGCCGCAGCGGCCGGGACATGCCGGCGTCGAACGTCACCGAGACCGAGTCGCTGGCGAACTCCAGATCGATCAGGTCGCCCGGGCCGTGGCCGGGCAGCCCGCACATCCAGAGCAGCTCGAGATCACGGCGCAGCTGGGCCTCCGAGACGTCGAAGTCGCGGGCCGCGTCGGCCAACGGGACGCCGGGATGCGCGAGCAGATACGGCACCACTGCCAGCAACCGCGGCAGCCGCTCAGCGGCGCCGCTCATAACATTGCCTCTTCGCGCAAGCGCACATGCACCCCGCGGTCGGTCGCTGGTTCCGCACCTGCACCCCCCGCAATCGCTGCGCGATTCCGCGGGGACCCCGCGCGGCGCTGACGCGCCTGCGATGCTCGCTCGCTCAAGACATGACCTTTTCGCGCACTGGCTCGCCGGCCGCGATCTCGAGGCGGCGCCGCACCGCCGCCACCAGCTCAGGCGGTTCGAGCGCGACCGCGCTGGCGCCGGACGAGGCGATCAGGCTTGCGAACCAGTTGAGGTCGCTGAACGTCAGGACCATGACGTCCCCGTCCATACGGTGCTCAAGGCGGCGCAACGCCCCGGAGCCCGTGCCGTGGATCCGGATCCGCGCCTCGCTGGTGGTGTCCGGTGACCGGCTGCGCACGTGCTTGAGCAAGTCGACACCCTCGGGCCGCTGCACCGCACCGCTCGGACCGAACGCGGACACGGCACCCTCCACCCGCGACAGCCGGAAACTGCGCTCCTCGCCGCGGTCGCGGTCCAGGCCTACGAGGTACCAGCGCCCGCGCCACGACAGGACGCCCCACGGCTCGACGGTGCGCAGCTGCGGGACCGGCGCGCCCGCCTTGCGGTAGTCGAAGTGCACCGCCCTGCCGTCCCGCACCGCTTCGAGCAGCGCCGGCAACTGAGGTTCGCTGGCGTCGACGTGCGGCACGGCGCCAGGGTTGCCGGTGACGTCGACGTCCACGCCACCGGAGCGCAGCTTGAGCAACGCGGAGCGGGCCGCCTCACCCAAGGTGGCCGACTGCCACAGCCGAGCGGCCAGGCCCACCGCGGTGGCCTCAGCCGGGTCGAACTCGATCGGCGGGAGCTCGTACTTCCCACGTGCGATGCGATAGCCGTCCTCGGTGTCGAACGCGCTCGTCCGGCCGGTCTCGAGCGGGACGCCGAGCTCGCGCAGCTCGGCCTTGTCGCGTTCGAACATCCGCTTGAACGCCTCTGCGGCCCGGGCGGTGCCGTCGTCGGCCTCGTAGCCGGGGACGGCGCGACGGATCTGTTCGGCAGTCAGGTACTGGCGGGTGGAGAGCAGCGCGAGGACGAGGTTGACCATCCGTTCCGCGCGCCGGGCCGCCATGTCCTCGAACGTAATCCCTCGGTGTCCCGGCGCCGGTTCGGCGCGCAGGCCGGTGCCGGCCGACCCTCGAGCGCTGCGGGTTGCGGGCACCGTCCGATCATGCCAAATCGAGCATGAGTTCGCATCAGCCTTTCGGTTCCGGCGCGTCGGATACCGTCCATCGGGTGATTCGCTGGCGAGAGGGCACCGTCTTCGGCGTCGACGAGGAGTGGCCGGGTGCCTGCGTGGTCCGGGTGGACGTGGCCGGCGACGGCGTCATCCCGGCGCTCGCGTACCCCGCGCTGGTGGGCACGCCCCACGTCGGCGACCGGGTGCTGCTGAACACGACGGCGCTGGCGCTGGGCCTGGGCACCGGCGGATACGCCCTGGTGGTGGCCCTCCCGGACCGGCTGCCGGCCGACCAGCCCGCCGCTGGGCACGTCGTCAAGGCCCGGTACACACCGATGCAGACCACCGAGCTCGCTGTTGACGAGCAGGCCTCGCCGCACCACGCGGTGATCGCCGCCGCGACGTCGTTGGAGTCGATGCCGGTCGTCATTGCCGACCTGCACTCCGCGCTTCCCGCGGTTCTGACCGGCGTCCACGCCGCCCGGCCGGCCGCTCGGGTGGCCTACGTGCTCACCGACGGCGGGGCGTTGCCGGTGTGGTTCTCGCGCACCGTCGCGGCCATTCGGGATCGGTTGTGCGGCACGGTGACGACCGGGCAAAGCTTCGGCGGCGACCTCGAAGCCGTCACCATGCACAGCGGCCTGCTCGCGGCCCGGCACGTCCTACGCGCAGATGTGGCCATCGTGAGCCAGGGGCCGGGCAACCTCGGCACCGGCACGCCCTGGGGCTTCAGCGGGGTGGCCGCCGGCGAGGCGGTGAACGCCGTTGCAGTCCTGCACGGACGACCGGTCGGCGCGCTGCGCATGTCCGTCGCCGACGACCGGGAACGCCACCGCGGCGTGTCGCACCACACGCTGACCGCATTCGGCAGGGTGGCGCTGGCACCCGCTGATCTCGTCGTCCCGACCGGCCTGCCGGCGGAGCTGGACGCCGAGGTGCGCGACCAACTCAAGCCGCTCGCCGAACGGCACCGCATCGTCGACGTGTCGACCGAGGCCCTGGACGAGGCCTTGCGCGCCAGCCCGGCGAGGCTGTCGACCATGGGGCGCTCGCTGGACGAGGACTACTGGTACTTCGTGGCCGCCGCCGCCGCCGGCCGCCACGCCGCCGCCCTCATTGGCCAGTGACCGTTACGACGAGCTGTCCAGCGCCCGTGCCTTGGCGAGCACCGTCTGGAACGACGCGCAGGTGTCGCACGTGACCAACGCGGACGTGCCGTCCTCGCTACTGGTGAGAATGTGGGTCCCGTCCTTGGCAAACTGCACCGAATTCACGACGTCGGCGTGCGCGCGAAGTGTCGCCACCGGATGCCCGCTCTGCACGTCCCAGATGTGAACTGCTGCGTCTGCACCGGCGACCGCTAGCAAATGTCCGTCAGGGCTGAAGGTTGCCGACGATACGGTGGTATTTGGCCCCGCGATCTGCCGGACGAGCTGTGCCCCCTTTACGCGCCAGATGCTGATGTGGTGCGCGAAGTCAACGACGGCGAGATACGAGCCATCCGGGGACGGCGCCAGCGCTTGGGCGAGCGACGAGCCAGAACGACCGAGCCGATACAGCGGACGCCCATTGAGATGTGCGGCGTCCCAAATCCGGACGGCCCCATCAGTGCTGGCTGCAGCGATCGAGTTGGAGTTCGGGAGGTACGACACTGCCCTGATGACTGAGCCGGCACTTGACGCCGGGGACCTGCCGACGATACGACCGGTGTGCAGGTCCCACTGGACGACCCGGTTCTGATAGTCGCCGGCCGCTACCCGGGTTCCGGCCGCATTCACCGCCGCGGCGCTGGATATTTGCTCATCACTGTCTTCGAAGGTCAGCTTCGGCTTCCCAGTGACCGCATCCCAGAGCCGAGGCGAGTAGTTGTACTGCGTTGCGGTGATGACGGCGTTGCCGGTCGGCGTGAATTG
>DATAEG010000168.1:0-1720 GCA_036258135.1 Jatrophihabitantaceae bacterium
GGCTGGAGCCAGGCGAGGTTTTCTCCCTGGATGAACGGCGCGAGCGGGTCCGACGCGGCCACCACCCCCGACGGCAGCGGCCGGCGGCCGCGGGCCTCCAAGGCGGTCAGGCAGGCATTCGTCGCGATCCGGTAGAGCCAAGTGCGCAGTGAGCTGCGAGTATCGTCGTACTGCTGCCGCGTCCGCCACGCCCTCAGGTACGTGTCCTGGACCAAGTCCTCGGCGTCGTGAGCCGAGCCGAGCATCCGGTAGCAGTACGCCAGCAGCTCTGTCCGGAACGGTTCGACCAGGCGATCGAAGCCTTCTTCTGTTGCCGTCACGCCGCGCCCCTTCTCTGCTCCTGCCAAGATTACCGAGCCCTCCGAACCGCCTGACCTGCGTATCCGCTGGAAGCGCGGCCGATACTGCGGCCATCTCTGAACGGAGCCGTCCGCCGTCCCGGGCCCGGGGGACGGCGGATCCTCATGGCCATGCCGTAGCTCTCGACGCAACTGCCGCACCCGCCCGCGACGCACTGACTCCGGCACGAACCCGCGGGGCCGGGCGTCAGCCCGGCAGGACGGCCGGACTGTTGTGGTACGCCGCCAGCAGCCAGGTGCCGTCGCGCTTCTCCAGCACCCAGGTCGCGTACACCATGCGCTCGGCGGGGACCTCGGTCTCGCCCGGGAACCTGACGCCGGTCTCGCTCACCGCGACCGCGGCGTTCTCGCCCAGGAAACGGATGCTCTCCACCTTGTCGATGGCCGTGCTGCCCTTGAGGAAGGACGCGAAGCCGTCGGCCATGTTCCGGCGGACCTCCTCCTTGGACGTGCGGTAGATGCCGGGCATGATCACGGTGGCGTCCGTCGTGTAATCCGTGACGAAGGCGTCGGCGTCGCCAGCGTCCCAGGCCTTGTAGTGGTTTTCCAGGACGCCCTTGATGGCGGCCACGTCCTGCGGTCGGGTCTCGGTCATAGCTCTCTCCTCATCGCTTGCATCCCCATGGCCTGTGACAGGCTCACGGATACATACCGGCGAGGCCCCCGGAATTCATCGCGCCGGGCTGAAGAACTTTTCCGGTCCCTCCCTGCCGTTCATGAGCGCAGGCCAGATCCGCCCGTGAATCCTGGCACGGCACGGCCCTACCCAGCCTGGGCCAGGTCCGCCGCGACCCGCCGCGCCTCGCGCAGGCCGCTTTCGATCGCGCCGTCGACGAAGCCGCCCCACAGGCTCGCGTTGTCGCTCGACGCGAGGTGCACCACCCCCGCGGGCTGCTGCAGCCCGGCCAGGTCACGGGTCAGCTGGCCGGGCCGGTGCGTCATCCAGGTGGTCCGTGACAGCGGGTCCTTCATCCAGTCGTGCGCGGCCACCTCGACGACCTCCAGCCCGGGACGCAGCGCGTCGACCGCGGCCTGTACGCCGGCGACGCTCGTCACGTCGAGCTGCGTGTGGTCGGGGCCGAACCCGACCAGGACTGTCGCGTCGTCGTCGGTGAACTCGGTCTTCAGCACGCAGATCGGATGCCGCTGGCTCGCGTACGCGAAGAACCGCGGTACCCGGCCGCGTGCCTTCACCCAGACCTTCACGCCCTGCGACGCGACGGTGTCGGCGTTCGCCCGCTGCCAGGCGCCCGGCAGCCCCGGTTTCCACTCGATGCCCGCGATCGCGTTGACCGGCAGCGTCGAGATCACCCTCCGGGCGCGCGCCTCGGTGCCGCCGGCGCAGGTCACGACCGCGCCGT
>DATAEG010000169.1:0-5974 GCA_036258135.1 Jatrophihabitantaceae bacterium
ACTTGAAGTAGGTCGGATTCATGGTTTTGCCTTCGGGCAAGGCCGACGTACGGCGGGACAAACGCTGGCTATGCCCGCGAAAACGCGGCCCGCCGGACAGCTTCTGCGTGCGTTGGTCGGCGATGTCGCTGAGCCCGGCCATGGCCAGGACGTCGTCCACTGGGAGCGGGTTCGGGAACAGCGCGCCCCCATCATCGCGACGATCTCGCGCACCGAGAGGTCGCGTAGCACGCCGCCGGTCTGGAGCATCGCGCCCACCTGACCGCGCTGGATGGCCTGGGTGGGCGGGCCGCCGAACAGAGTCACGCGGCCCGCGTCCGGCTTGGCCAGGCCCAGCATCATGTCCACGGTGGTGGACTTGCCGGCGCCGTTCGGCCCGAGCAGCGCGACGGTCTCGCCCGGCGCGATGGAGATGTCGACGCCGCCACCGCGTGGATCTGTTCACCGTTGGGTCCGCGAAAGTACTTCACCCAGGGGATCGGTCATGCTGTCGAGTGTCACCGCCGAGCGTGTCCGACGGCACTACCGAGGCGCGTCGATGCGCGGTGACATTCGTCAGCGACTAGGGCGTGTCTGCCAACTCCACGCCCTGCTGCGCGCCCCCGGATCGACCTGGCGGCGTTCTTTTCGTCGCCCGTACCTCCAGTACAAGCTCCTCGTCGACCTTGCCACCCGCCGCCCGTGCGTCGCTCGCGACGGGCAGGAATCGGCAGACACGCCTAGTCCAGGGCGGCCCACCTCACCAGGTGCTTGCTCACCTCGCCCGGCGCCTCCTCCTGAGGGAAGTGGCCGATCCCGTCAAGCAGGCATAACTCGTACTCGCCGGTGAGGTACTTCTCCGAGCCGAGCGCGGTGGACGGCAGGGTGCAGGTATCCGCCCGGCCATGAATCTGAAGGACGGGCGGTGTGATCGGACGGCGGGCCCCGGCTGCCGCTCTGCGTCCGTCCGGGCGAGGCAGGGACCGCACCACCCAGCGGAAGAACTCCAGCGCACAGTGGGCGGTGGGGTGCAGCCGCATGGCCTCCGCGTACTGGGCCACGGCGGCCTCGTACTCGTCGCTCGCCCGCCAGGCCGGCCCGCTCCAGCGGTCGAAGAGGCGACGGACGTAGACGTCATCCTCGGTGAGCCGTCGTTCCGGGATGCGGGGCAACTGAAACAGCCCCAGCGCGTAGGCCGACGCCCGCGCCTGGCCGCTCCCGACGCGCAGGATCGACCGGCGCATGCGCAGCGGGTGTGGTGCCCCGAGCACCGCGATACGGCGCACCTCCCTGGGGGCGGACCCGGCCACCGACCAGGCGATCATGCCGCCGACGTCGTTGCCTACGAGCATGGCGTCGCTCTCGCCGAGCGAGGTGATGAGAGCGGCGATATCGGCCGAGAGCGTGGGCAGGTCGTAGCCACGCGGCGGCTTGTCGCTGGCGCCATAGCCACGCAGATCGACGGCCACAGCGCGGAACCCGGCGGCGCTCAGATCCTCCAACTGGCGGCGCCACGTCCACCAGAACTGTGGGAACCCGTGGACGAGCAGGACTAGCGGCCCGTTCCCCATCTCCGCGACGTGTAATGCCAAGCCGTTGGCCCGGACCGTGCGGTGCCGCCACGGTCCGTCGGCGAGCGCCACCCGCTCGTCAGGGGGAGGCGAGGGCGCGGGCATCGCCGTCCTTTCGCCCGCCAGACGAGACCGAGCGTTTCACGGAGTGCGCAGGCCGGAACGCCTGAGAGTCTCCGCGGTCTGCTTGGCCTCGGCGATGGTTTTTTCCGGAGGCGTGATGCGCTTGACCATCCGCCGTCCGACCAGCACCAACACGGCGGCCACGATCAACAGGAAGACGAAGATGATCAGATACGCCAGCCACGGCCACACTCCGAGGGAGATCAGACCTTGGGCCAGCGCGATGAGACCGAACGTCAGCGAGTACGCGACCAGGATGAGCGCGGCCACGAACATCCCGGCGCCCGTGCCCGCCCGCTTGACCGTTGCTCCGATCTCCGACTTCGCGAGGGCGATTTCGCCGCGCACGAGGGTCGACATATGTCGGGACGCGTCGCTGGCCAGCGTTCCGATCGACGGCTGCTCCGTGCCGGGAGCCGGCTGTGTGGTCGTCACCGACGAATCATTGCACTACTCGTGTCCGGAGTCGGAAGTCGGCTGTCGCCTCCTGCGGCGCTCAGTCGGCGCATCGCGGCGTTGTGTACACCCCACCAGATCGCTCGGCGATCCGGCGGGGACCCCGCGTCGCGAAAAGCCCAACTATTCGCTCCCCCTCCGCCTGCCGCTGCATCCGACTGGATCACCGCATCCGACGACCGACTTCCGACTCGGGAACGCTAGCCCGCGCCCGGCTAGGTCCCCTACCGCGGGAGGGTCGGGAACAGGGTCCGCTTGTGCGTCGCGTTGGCTACGCCGGCGAGGGACGCGTACCAGGCGATGATGGCGGTGATCAAGCCCAACCAGCCGCCGAGCATGTGCCAACTCGTGCTGTCGGCGAACTCGGCGATGGTCAGCGCGAGGAAGGTCAGCGTCAGGAAGAAGAACACCGCGAGTACGGCGCCGGACACCCGGAGAGCCGCGATCGTCATGTACGCGGTGAAGATCGTCCATACCAGCAGATACAGGCCGATCATGTGACGGGTGTCGACCGGCTGCGCCGTCTTGGGCAGGCCCGGAAGGACGTGCACGACGAGGTACCAGTAGGACAGCCAGAAGGCGCCGAACGAACAGAACGCGGTGGCCCCGAAGGTGTTCCCGCGTGGGAATTCCCACAGCCCGGCCAGCAACTGGGCCAGACCGCCGTAGAAGAAGGCGAGACCGAGGACGCCGGTGAGCGAGGCTTCGCCCACCATGTTCGTGTTGACCACGGACAGGAAGAACGTCGTACCGGCGAAACCGGCCAGCCCGAGTGGGGCTGGATCAGCGAGCCACCCGGTCCTGGGCAGCGGCGACGCGGTGTCCGCTGCCGGTGCTTGAGGCACCTCGGCTCTGTTCTGTTCTGTCATCTCTGCTCCCTTGCAGCTGGTTAGCTCCGTCGGAAGGCGGGGCGCTTGGCACCTACTCTTCTGCGGCTGCGCTCGGCAGCTTCTCGCTGATCAGGTCCATGACGGTCGAGTCGGCCAGGGTCGTCACGTCACCGATCTGACGGTTCTCGGCGATGTCGCGCAGCAGGCGGCGCATGATCTTGCCCGAGCGGGTCTTCGGCAGCTCGGGGACGACCATGATCTGCCTCGGCTTGGCGATGGCGCCGATCTCTTTCGTCACGTGGTCGCGCAGGTCCTTGACCAGCAGAGCGCCTTCGGCTTCCTGCGCCGGAACGCCGCCCCGCACGATCACGAAGGCGACGATGCCCTGGCCGGTCGTCGGGTCGGTGGCCCCGACCACGGCGGCCTCGGCGACCGACGGGTGCGACACCAGCGCCGACTCCACCTCGGTCGTCGAGATGCGGTGGCCCGAGACGTTCATCACGTCGTCGACGCGGCCGAGCAGCCAGAGGTCGCCCTCCTCGTCCTTCTTGGCACCGTCCCCAGCGAAGTAATAGCCCTGCTCGTCGAAACGGGACCAGTACGTCTCCTTGTAGCGCTCCGGGTCGCCCCAAATGCCGCGCAGCATCGCCGGCCACGGCTTGGTCAGCACGAGGAAACCACCGCCGCCATTGGGCACCGAGTTGCCCTCGTTGTCGACGACGTCGGCGCTGACGCCGGGCAACGGCCGGGTGGCCGAGCCGGGCTTGGTGGCGGTCACGCCGGGCAGCGGGCTGATCAAGATCGAGCCCGTCTCGGTCTGCCACCACGTGTCCACGACCGGGCACTGCTCTCCGCCGATGTGGGTGCGGTACCAGATCCACGCCTCCGGGTTGATCGGCTCACCCACCGAGCCGAGCAGGCGCAGCGACGACAGGTCGTACTGGGCCGGAATGTCTTCGCCCCACTTCATGAACGTGCGGATCGTCGTGGGTGCGGTGTACAGGATGCTGATCTTGTACTGCTGGATCATCCGCGACCAGCGGCCCTCGTCGGGCGTGTTCGGCGTGCCCTCGTACATGAACGAGGTGGCCCGGTTGCACAGCGGTCCGTAGACGATATAGCTGTGCCCGGTCACCCAGCCGATGTCGGCGCCACACCAGAACAGGTCGGAGTCGGGCTTGAGATCGAAGACGGCGTGGTGCGTGTACGCGACCTGGGTCAGGTAGCCGCCGGTGATGTGCAGGATGCCCTTAGGCTTGCCCGTGGTCCCCGACGTGTACATGACGTACAGCGGGTGCTCTGAGTCGAAGGCCTCGGCGGCGTGCTCCGGCGACTGCCGGGCCACCACGTCCTCCCACCACAGGTCGCGTCCCTCGGTCCACTCGATGTCCCCGCCGGTCCGCTTAACCACGAGGACGTTGCGTACGTCCGGGCACTTGAGCAGCGCCTCGTCGACGGCCGGCTTAAGGGGCGATGCGGCGCCTCGCCGATAGCCGCCGTCCGCGGTGATGACGATGCGCGCATCGCAGTCGAGGATGCGGTCGGACAATGCCGTCGACGAGAAGCCGCCGAACACCACGGTGTGCGGGGCGCCGATGCGAGCGCACGCCAGCATCGAGATGACGGTCTCGGGAATCATCGGCATGTAGATCGCAACGCGGTCGCCGGCCTTGACGCCGAGTTCGACTAGCGCGTTGGCCGCCTGGCAGACCTGGTTCTTCAGCTCGGCGTAGGTGATAGTGCGGGTGTCGCCGGGCTCACCCTCCCAGTAGTAGGCCACCTGCTCGCCGTATCCGGCGTCGACGTGGCGGTCGAGGCAGTTGACCGCGGCGTTGAGCCGGCCTCCGACGAACCACTTGGAGAACGGCCGTTCCCACTGCAAGACCTCCGTCCACTTCTGCTCCCAGGTCAGACGTTCGGCCTGCTTGGCCCAGAAGGACAGGCGGTCCGCGTCGGCCTCGGCGTAGGCCTCGACCGTGACGTTCGCCACGGCAGCGAAGGCCTCGGAAGGGGGGAACGAGCGGGTTTCGTGTAGCAGATTCGACAGTTCCTCAGACACCGCGAATGCCTCCGGCTCGATTGATTCACTTTCTCGCAACGTACCGCGCAGGATGACGCGCGGATAGCCACCTCTATAGGCATGTTTAGCCTTTGCCATCATGGCCGTTGGCGACCCACTCGAGCCGGTGCTGGCATTGGACGGCGTCGCCGACGAGGTCACCGCGGTGCGCACTTCGGTGGATCAGGCGCTGGCTCAGCCGGTGCTGCGTCGCCGGTCCGCGGAAGTGTCCGCCGAGTCCGTTCTGCGTGGTGCGTGGGCCGCAGCCCGGCTGTCCGGTTCGGTGGCCACGTTGGACGATGTCCGCACCGGCGCGCCGTCCGACGAGGTGGCTCGGGGCGCCCTGCGCGCCTATGCCGATCTCGGCGCCCTGACCGAGGCATGGGCCCGCGCACCGCGGCAGGTGCTGGCCCGGCTGCATGTTCTGGCCGCGCGCGATCTGGTCGACGAGGCGGCGCTCGGCCTACCGGTGCGGGGCGCGGACCGGCTCGACGTGCTCAGTGATGTCCTGGGCGCGACACGCGCGCCGGCGGTCGTTGTGGCTGCGGTGGTGCTCGGCGAGATCTCGGCGCTTGATCCGTTTCCGCCCAGTTCGCAGATCGTGGGCTGGGCCGCGGCGCGGCTGACGTTCGTCACGCGTGGCCTCGACCCGGAATCGTTGGTGGTGCCCGAGGTGGGCGCCTTGGGGCTCGACGCCCCGCTTGACGAATACCGGGCCGGCGACATGGCCGCGTGGATTCGGTATGTCTCGCGGGCGGTGGTGGACGGAGCGAGCGAGACCCGGGCGATATGCCAGGCGCTCCAGCGGGGATGAGGGGAGTTGGTGACGGACGTCCGGGTTACCAGGCGTGCACCGTCCGGTCCCGGGCGAACCGGGCGCTGAGCCGGTCCGTCCCGTCCGAGCCTGCTGCGTGGCTAGGTCGCCGCGTGGGTACCCGGACGTCCGTCGCGCGTCG